>JAZPZQ010000022.1:0-85283 GCA_045544765.1 Candidatus Nanosyncoccus sp. | reverse complement strand
GAATTAGAGAAACAGTATGTGATTTTCCGGCAGGGCGGGCGCCCGGCGTCCTGCCGGAAGCGACTTTGTCGCAAGGGGGCTTTTACGCGGGCTGCCCCCATTTCAGCCCGCTAAAAGCCCCCTTTTAATTACGATCTTTTGTATTAAAATAAGTTCTAGCGGAGTCAAATAAGTGCTCCATTTTATTGTTACTCCATCAAAAAACTCGCGGTGTTTGTCCCGCGAGTTATTTGTTTAGGCTTTGAGGCGTTTTTTATCGTATTTGGAACTGCCGAAGGCGAGTATCAACCAGAAGATACAAGGTAAGAATAGCAGACCGATAGTATAGCCAATCCCGTGCCCGAAGACTTTGGACATCCTATAGGCGAAGATGATAGATGCTACTATCTCTATGATAGAACAACCGATGAGGGCGATTAGAGTCATTGGGTGAGCGGTATAATTAAACGCTGCGATTTGAGTATCGGTCATTTGCCAAGGGTTATATCCGTCAACGGCCATCATGATGCCAGCACAAATCGAGATTGCGATAAGGTACCAGAACCAGCTTTTCATATTGACGATTTTAAACATAATATATGTGTTGTAGATTGGGATAAGTGATTTCCAACCTTTTTCGCCAGCTTTGGTGAATATTTTCCAAAAAGCGATTATGAATATTATATAGAATACTAGTATTCCTATAAATATTGTTACGAAGATTGAACCAAGAAAACCGCCGGCAAAGGCAGCCTCTGCTGTGGTCAATTCGCTAGTTAATGATGTTTCTCCAAGCATTTTGTCCTTTCTTTTAGCTTAAGTATATTGTACTACTTTATTTATGTTTTTCAATATTTTAAGGTAGTTTTAAGCTTTAATTTTATATGTATGGTCTGATTTGCTTTCCAGGTGGTGATGATGATGCTTGGAGATGTGGGGAAATATGAATTCGAGACCAGTTTTGATGATGATGGCTGAGATTATAATGCTTATGTAGGCTTCGATATCGATTTTAGTGATTAGATACAGAATAGCAGAGAACAACACGGCGAGCGAGATTAATGTGTCGTTGAAGGTCTCGACACCGGAGGCGGTTAAGACGGTGGAGTGGTGGCTTTGACCGGCTTTTTTGAGATAGGACGCTAGCAAGTATTTTACTGCGATTGATGCAATTAGTACGATGATGACAGGAATGGAATATTCTGGTGTGTCTGGCACGATAAGGCGTTCGATTGACTCAACGATGATATGGATGCCAGTTATGATGATAATAAGCGCAATAATGATAGTAGTGATGCGTTCGATTTTGGCACGGTGTGCGGTTAATTTGTGATGGGAGGCGAGTTTTTCGCTGATGATGACTAAAAAGCCGGAAATAGAATCGATAAAACTATGGATTGCGTCTGAAGTGATGGCGATAGAGCCGGAAATCAGTCCGACAATAATGTTGAATACGCCTAGGAAAAAGTTGGTGGCGATAAAGAGGTAGCCAGATTTGACAATAGTTCGGCTACGATTGGATTCTTTCATATTTATTATATTTTATCATAATTTGTTATAATAGTTATAAAGAAAGGAGTTAAATGTTTGATTTGAAAAATAGGGTTGCAGTTGTATCGGGCGCCTCGAGTGGGCTGGGGCAGCAGATGGCGTTGGCTCTGGCACGTCAGGGTGCGTCGCTTGCGATACTGGCACGTCGAAAGGAACGGCTGGACGAGTTCAAGCCGAAGCTCGAGAAGGCAGGTGCGAAGAAAGTAGTGGCATATAAGTGTGATGTGACGGATTCAGAGAATATTAATGAGGTAGCTGCTAGAGTTGAGAAGGAATTTGGTCGGGTCGATATATTACTAAACTGCGCTGGGTCGTCAAAGGATAATGGTGTGCTCGAGATGACTGACGAGGAGTGGGATTTCACCATTGCGACGGATGAGACTAGCGTTTTCAAGATGACGCGGGCCTTTGCGAACATTATGAAAAAGAAAAAATATGGTCGGATTATCAATATTGCGTCGATGTATGGCTTGGTGGGTAATACTGAGATTCATACAGTGGCTTATCACGCTTCAAAAGGCGCGGTGGTGAACTTCACACGAGCGGTGGCGGCGGAACTTGCGACTGAGGGGATTACTTGCAATGCGATTTGCCCGGGGTATTTCGAGACAGAATTAACTAAGGCAGTGCTTGATACGCCGAAATTCCAGGAGTTTGCGAAGACACACGTGCCGATGGAGCGTTATGGTAAACCCGGGGAACTTGATGCGGCGGTGGTGTTCCTCGCTTCGAAAGAAGCTTCGTACGTGACTGGTCTCATAATGCCGGTCGACGGCGGGTATACATGTATTTAATAAAAAGGAAGGAATTAATAATGAAAACTAAATATGATGGCACGAAGACTTTGGAGAATTTAAAGGCGGCGTTTGCGGGGGAGAGTCAGGCGCGGAATAAATATGACTTCTATGCGTCGAAGGCGAAGAAGGATGGCTACGAGCAAATTGCGGCGATATTTGCCGAAACTGCCCTGAATGAGAAAGAACATGCTAAGATGTGGTATAAGGAACTGCACGGCGGCGAAGTGGAACCGACTGATATAAATTTGGAAGCGGCAGCGGATGGTGAGAACTATGAATGGACTGATATGTATAAAGGATTTGCAGAAACGGCGCGCGAAGAAGGGTTTGATGAACTGGCGGAGAAATTTGAGGGTGTGGCGATGATTGAGAAGTCACACGAGGAGAGATATCGTAAATTGCTATCGAATGTGAAAGAGAAGAAAGTCTTCTCGCGTGATGGAGATATGATCTGGGTATGTCGAAATTGTGGGCACATTGTGATAGGGAGAGACGCGCCTGAAGTTTGTCCGGTATGTAATCATCCGCAAGCATATTTTGAGATCAAGCCAGAGAATTATTAAACTAGATTAGAATCAAAAATCGCCCTTCTTCGGATGGGCGTTTTTGATGGAGCCGTGAGCCAGGCTTGAACTGGCGACCTGCCGCTTACAAGGCGGCTGCTCTACCAACTGAGCTATCACGGCGCCTTATTATTATAGCACATATTTTATGGCTTCACAATGCATCTTAGTGCGAAGGCATCCCATTTGTTGTAGGCTTTGATTGGCGTGACTTCGTTATTGCGATAGCCGAGGCGGAAGGCGTTGTTATTGTTCGATGCGGTTGCACTCCAGAGACGTCCGTAGCTACCGCGACCGCCGGATTGAGTTTGGTTAAAGTCGCCAGAATAGATGAAGTTATTTGGGAAGGATACTAGGCCGCTGTCGTTGTTGGTAGATCCACCGTTGACGCTGGTATTAAGTACGGCTAATTCGCCTCCCGTACCAGCGGTTGGTAAACGCCAGCCTGCAGGGCAGATATCACCTGCCACATGGCCGCTCGACATGTCGTAGGTGCCATTGCCGGCTGAAGCAGTGTACCAGTTGTACATCATGCCATAACTGTACCATTGGGCAGGCGAACTTGCTGTTGCTGAGGCGGAAAGACTGCGGTTGAGATTATTGCTGTTAAAGGCGACTTGGTCGATACAGGCACTATTATTACCAGTATTGCCACCGCACATGGTATTGGATGTGCTAGACGATGGGGCGGCGGAAATGAAGGCGGCGGTTGGGTTATTGGTGTTACTACTCGAGAAGGTTGTGGTTGAAGGATCGAGGCGGAGGTTCTCGATCATCCAGCAATTACCGTCTGCGAGCTTGGCGACTGCGTATGTATTGTTATCGCGATTGTCGGTGAGGGCTAGAATGTCCCCAGTGGACATAGCGTTACATTTGACGTTATCGAAGGTTTGAAGTGTGTCATTGATGTCGGCTGGGAGCCAAACGGCGTATAGAGTAATGAGGTTGTTACTATCTGCATGACTCGTGAAGCTACTGCCGGTTGAAACGACTTGGTTTGGTCCAAAGATTTCGATGGTTTGGCCGTTAATTAGCTTGGTGGCAGCATCGTCATCATGGCTCCAACCAACAAAACCATAGCCGGCACGGGAATAGTTACTTGCTAAGAGAGTTAGAGATGCATCGATGGATATTTGGGAAGTTGGCATGGTGCCCGCGTCGGCTCCGTTGCCATTATAGGTAACTGAGAAGACGGATTCCCAGATGGCGTAGAGGGTTAACGTGTCGCCACTTACTAGACCCATGGTGCTTGCGGCGTTACTTACTGACCCGCCTTCTAGGACGATAGTGCCGGTACCATCAGCTTTTGTATTCCAATAAAGGAAGGTAGCGTTTTGTTTTGTAAATGCATTACCGTTAGCTGTGGCGGTGGTAAAATCTACGCCTATTTGATCTGCCATAGTGCCAGTACCACCATTAGAGTCATAGTGGATGTTGCCGATGATTGAACTATTATTAGTGGCAATGCAGCGGATGGCTTGACCACGGTATTTGGGGTTGGAATTTGAATTCATATTGATTGCAGTTGAACGAAGCCAGAGATTGTAGGAACGTGTTGCAGTGTAATTGCTGGCTGAAAAATATCCACCCGAAACACCTCGGTTAAGACTACTATTAGCGCGCCATTCGCCACTATAGATATAGTTTAATGGGAAGTTGCGCCAACGCTTTGAACCGTTGAGCCCGGTATTTCCTGATTCTTGGTTATTGCCTGAACCATTGTAGGCCTTATCAAGGACGGCCAATTCACCGTCGATGCCATATCCGGTAGGTAAGTGCCAGCCGGCTGGGCAGAGGTCACCTTCGACGATTATGCCTGCATTTGTAAGTGCATATGTGCCATTGCCTGCTGTGGCGGCAAACCAGTTATAGTATACTCCATAGGAATACCATGAGCTTGTAGTGTCAGCGGTATCATATGCGGCCGTCAACCCTCGATCGATATTGTTAGTATTAAATTTTACTTGGTCGATGCAGGCTGAGTTGGTGTTTTCGCAGAAGGAATTGCTAGATGCTGGGTGATTATTGATTGCGGTTATAAATGACGCTGTTGGTTTATTGGTATTACTGCTGGTGATCTGGAGGTCTTGGCTCGATAGATCTAGGCGTAGATTTTCCATCATCCAACATTTGTTGTCAGCATATTTAGTAATGGCATAGGTACTACCATCGCGAGTATCCGTAAGTGCTGTGATATCACCAATACTCATACTGTCGCAGCCTTGCCAATCTTGTAAGTTACCGGCTGATTGTACCCAATTAGCATAAAGTGACAACCCTTCTTGCGATAAATCTCCGGTCGTGATAGTTTGAGCAGGGCCATAATTAGTGCCGGTCCCGTCGGCGCTAGTATTCCAACCAGCAAAGCCATAGCCAGCTCGAGAATAGTTGGATGCCATGAGGGTAGTGTCGGTATTTGAACTGGCAGGTTGGTCAGGCATTGTTCCGGTGCCGTCGTCGTTATTACCATAGTAGCAAATGTTTTCGGCGAGGCAGGGTTCGAAGTTCGCTACAATGATAATATCAAACGAATTGGTATAAGTACCGGCTGTGATATTGGTTGGTACTTTGACGCCTAAAGTGAGTGTGTGTTGGTTGGTGCCACTGGACGAAGTTTCGAACAGTTTTACAGTAGTGTTCGGATCTGGGATGGCTGAATAACTTGCGCCATTGTCTGTACTAAATCCATAACCATTACCGAGTTGACTAACTGGAATACTTGTTGACCCACTTGGCATTGTGAAAGTCGGTATTACCTTTGTGTTGTCTGTCGTATTAATAAGATCGGTTGAATTGTTGTTGTTTGCTAGTTTAATCGTGTAGCCTGAGGAGCTAGTGGTGGATGCCGTGATGGTTTGATTGGCGGTCCCAAATTCACCAGGCTGCAAAGTCATATTGACAGTATCGACGGAAATCGAAATAGAGGGGTCCGATTCAGCAAAAGCTGACTGCCCAATGAGGCTCAACCCGAAAATGATACCGAACAGAAAAAGTCCATTCAAAATAACATTTTTCCTCCACACTCTCATACATTCTATTTTATCATAAACGTGATGAATATACCATATATTTTATGTGTAAAAATGGTATATTTTTGTCTGAATTGTGGATAAAAGCACTTGCATAATAAAAAAATGTGTCTTATAATGGTTATATATAAGTGGAGTTTTATAGATAGATGTATCTGGAGTGTAATATCTTGAGGAAATTGTATGCGATTGGCTAGACGTATGTTTTTAGCTTTCGCATTGACTTTGTTGGGTGCTTTTTTGGCTTCTTCCGATTTCGTCTATGGTATTGCTCGAGAGAGTACAATATCTATGACCGTACAGTCTGGTTCTTTATCTGTCCAGTTGATGCCTTCGTTTGGAGGAACTTTTGGTGAATCTGGTAGCGCTACGGCATCAGTGACAACGGATAATTTCACAGGGTATGTTCTTTCGATTAGTTCTAGCGGTGGAACTAGCCTGGTAAATGAAAATGATGACGAGATTGAATCTATTGCGAGTAGTATTACGAGTCAGACTTTTTCCACTGATTCGACTTACAATAATCAATGGGGTTTTAAGCCGGCTCAGTACATAACGACATCTGGCGGAGTGGACACGGTGGTTAATAATACCGACTTCTTGCCGGCGCCTTCCGGTTTAGTTTTGGGCAAAACTTCAGCGGCAAATAGCACTGCAAATACATATAATTTTTCATTTGGGGCGAGAGTGGATATGGAATTGCCGGCCGGGACTTATACTGGTACTTACGTGTTGACAGCTGTGGCTAATTCCATCGTCTTTAACGTGACGTATGATGACAATACAACAGATACTGTGACGAATATGCCTACACCTAATCCACAACCTACTACAATTGACGGTGGTACTCCTGCAGAAGATAGTTATGTAACTCTTTCTGATGTAACGCCGGTGCGAAATGACAAGAAGTTCGCCGGATGGTGCGATGTGGCTACGGGCACTGATACTACATCTGGTGATGATACGTGCTCTGGTACTCTATATAAAGCTGGTGACGAATTGCCGGTGGATCAGACCGCTGGGCCTAACATAACTTTGTATGCTGTATGGGTGGATACTCTTTTCCCGGTGGTGTGGAATCAAATGGGTGCCTGTGAATTTCATGGTGCGACAAATGGCAATATTACAGGTTCTGCGTGTGCTGATTATCATGATGTGAAGTTTATTGACACGGGCGTAGCTCTATATAGTCAAGCGAATTATTTGAAAGATTTTGAGATTCATTTCACGCTCGATCATTACCTTCCTAGTGAGCAGGTTAATTATTTCGGTAGTGAAGATAATGGACAGCAGACTTTCGTAAATGATAAACTTGGCTCGCACGCGGCCGATGGGAAGGCACCTGGTGTGACGGTAAGACGAGCTACAAATAACATCGACTTTAATTCAAAGTTCGGTGATGAACAAGAAAAGAAAGAGATACCCTATGCGCAAGTTCATGACGTCTCGATGTTTAGATTGAACAATAAGATTTATTATAGCTATGATGGTGGACCGCTAGTATTTCTACAAGATATCACTGGATTTAACCAACAGTTTGATCTTACGACCTGGTTTGGTGCATATCCCCGGGATGATTGTGATGGTAGCCAAGGCCCTTGCACTAACGCCAAACGTATTCCTGAGGCGACTATGTCAAATATGTATATTAAGCTTGGCGAGTATTCTGACGATGATATCCATACGATTAATTTCAAGATAAATGACGGTACGACTGCTGATGGAGCAACTTATTTGATAAAGGATGGTAATTCACTGACAACTTTGCCAGATGCACCAACTTATGCTGACCATTTATTCCAGGGTTGGTTTACGGCGCCGTCGGGCGGAACCCAGGTAACCGCTTCGACAGTACCGTCCGCTTCCGCTGATTATTATGCACACTGGTTGGGTACGGTTGCGATTGCTGATATTGATAATCCTGTGATTACGCTAGAGCCAGATGACACAGAAACAATTGTCGTGAACAACGCTTCTGAACTTGAACCATATACGTTTAGTTCAAGCAATGATAACGTTGCAACAGTGAATCAAACTACTGGAGAAATTACTGCTATTGGCCCTGGTATGGCAATTATTACTATGACTGGTGCAACTTCTGGAGAAACTCAGACTATTGATGTAACGGTGACTGGTCAGGTGATTCACGTCTCCTTTGATTCGCAAGGTGGTACTCCAGCATCTTATACTTGGGATGTGGGTGATGGCTCATCCTTCTCAACGCTTCCGGCGCCAACAAAAGAAGACCATGAGTTTGCGGGATGGTGGACTGGTACTAACGGTACTGGCACAGAGCTTACGACGTCTACGGTGTTTGATGAAAACACGCCAACTCAGTATTATGCAAATTGGACTGAAATGGTTTATGTCTGTAAAATTGCAACTACACTTCATTCCGAAACTTGTAATCAGTCCAATAATAATGGTTGTCGTAAGGCTGGTTGGGCTAGTAATGCGAATATAGAATATGGTCACTTGGTGAGCAAGGCACAAGAGACGCATGGTGCTGCTTATGATTGTGATGTTGATTATGATGGAACATATGATCCAGACACGGAAAGATTCTACTATTTTGGCACCGAGAATGGCAACGCTAAATTTATCCATTATAAAAATATGCCAGATAATAGTACGGATGAGTTGAATCCAAGCGTAGCCTACAATGCGGCGATTGCACTGCTTCCAAATTACGAATTAGATCAACAGAACCCGTTGGTGCCAGTGTGGGATAATCCGCATCTTATAACGCACACTACTGGTGCTTACGCTGGTAAGGCTGCCCGTTTCATGACTTTCCCTGAGATTTCAGGTGGATTATGGGCTGGTAATACGACTGGCTTAACTCCTTCTACTCCTCTTGATACTGCTAGCTTATATTTGTTCGAAAAATCCAATTTCGCAAACACTAATACGACTGATGGCATTTGGCTAGAGCAGCAAACTGCCAATACTGGAAATAGGATTCATACCAGGAGTGTTAACTGGACGCATAATGGTAATACTTCTGCAAATGCTGCGCGTGCTACGATTGATGTTCCGGTTGAATATGTCCAGCCATATGTCGAGACTGAGACCTATGATATTACCTTTGATCCACACAATGAAACAAATTCTTGGACTGAAACAATTGATGCAGGCGATGACTTAAGCGATGTTTATCCTGCCACGGATCCATCTTATACGAATCATCTATTCCAAGGTTGGTTCACGGCTGCAACTGGTGGGTCACAAATTTCAAGTAGTACCGAACCAAGCGGTGATACGACTTACCATGCACAGTGGCTCGGGACGGTAGCACTGGCTACGGTGGCAGATGACAATATCTCGGTAACTACTGGCAGTACTGCGACTGTTACAGTAACCAACGCAGCTAATCTCGAAGGCTTCAGCTTCTCATCTAGTGATCCAAATGTGGCAACGATTGACTCTTCAACTGGTGTAATTACACCAGTGGCAGCTGGTACGACAAATATTTCGATTACGGGTGCTACTTCTAGCACTACTAATCAGATTGCAACTGTAACGGTGACGGTGCCAGTAGTTCAATATACAGTTTATTTCAATCCACATAATGGTGAACCTAATTCAAGTGCGACTGTGACTGCTGGGCAGCAAATTGGCAGCAGCAATATCCCGGCAGATCCAACTCCAAGTGGTACCGATGAAGTATTCATGGGTTGGTTTACTGAGGCGACAGGTGGTACCGCTGTAGATGGTACAACTACACCAAGCGCTGATGGTGAAACTTATCACGCTCAATACAAGAAGATTGTTTGCAAATTAGAGACTTCGAGTGCGAATCTACATACTGCGACGAGAGCTTCCGACAGTGTGGCGTTAACTTATGGTCAAATTGCTAATAGTGCTACTCCACAGCCTGGTGATGCTTATAACTGTGATGTGGATTATGATGGTACTTATAGCGCAGCGAATGAGCGGTTCTACTATCTCGGTCAAGACTCAAATAATAATGCGGTGTTAGTGGCCTGGAATAGCTATTATAATGATGCGTGGGCTGCGGGGACCAGTAGTGACAGCGTGTTTACCTATTCAAATGCATCCCCCGAGTTACCTGGAAATGCTTCTGGCGAATGGGATAATCCAGGTTTGATTGAGCAGGCAACTGGTAAAGCAGCAAGATTTACAAATTATACTGAAGTTGTTTCTGCTTGCGGTAATATAAACGTAACTACTGCTCAATCTTTGGTTGGTGCCTGTGATTATTTGATGGAACATACTGCTTATGATGGCGGTGGTCGCTCGGCACTTTGGCTAAACTACGATGGCACTACTTATCGCCGAATTCATGCTGGTAATAGTAATCGCCAAGTTAGCACGGTGAATGACCCAGAGGGTAGTAGTAATATGGTGCGCCCAGCCATCGTAGTGCCAGATAATTTAATCGAGAAATATGTTCCTCAAGTATTAGACGTGACAAATGCCGTGATTGCTAATAGTGATTTAACAGTGCCAGTGGGTGGTAATATCACAATTCAAGTGAGCAATGCCGCTTCGCTAGAGCCATATACCTTTAGCTCGGATGATACATCGATTGCTACTGTCGATTCTTCGACTGGTGTGGTGACGGGTGTAAGTGCAGGTACGGTGGATATTATTATGACTGGTACGAACTCTGGCCTCACTAAGACGCTTGAGGTTGATGTATTGTCGTCCCTCCAAGATTTCACAGTAACATTTAACACTAATGGCGGTACGCTTGATAATGGTGCTTCTAACACTAGAACCGTAAGTGAAGGTAGTGCAGTAGGTACTCTCCCAACTGCATCACTAACGAATTATAGGTTCTTTGGCTGGTATACGGATGATGGGACATTTTATGATGAAGTTTATGCAGATGAGGTAATTGAAGATGATATAACTTTCTACGCAAAGTGGGTTGGTGATACTACGAGCCTGCCAATTCTTTGGTCCGAAATTAATGCTTGCACCTTTAATGGTAATGCTGTGATATCTGGTGATTATTGCACTCAAGATAAAACTAAGAAGATGGTTGATACGGGAATTGCGCTCTTTAACACTACGAATTATCAGAATGATTTTGAAATTGGGTTTACTATTATAGACTATGACACAAGTTCACAGACTCAAACGCAGGCTACTTTAGTAAATTCGAAATATGAAAACTCTGGCCTTAACTATCCTGGGTTCGTGTTAAGGAGAAGTGGTACTAATTTCCAATTGACTTCTAGGTGGAGTAGCGGGACACCAACTGACGCTCTGACAGCTGCAGCGAATTTGAAGACGGTAAAGATTGTGAGGGAAAGCGGGGTGCTCAAATATTCCTTCAATGGTGGCGCTCTTACGACTTATTACGATACTAGTAGCAATACGCATCGTTTTGATACGAGAGTTTGGTTCGGTGCGGCGGCCACTTCAGATAATGAAACTTCACAGCGTTGGCTAGTAGGGACGCTTACTGATATGTATGTAAGAATGGGCACGCATAATACGTATAATGTAATTCTAGACCCAAATGGTGGTACGCTCCCAAGCGGTTCTCAAAGCAACTACGATATTACAATTGGCGATCCGGTAGGGGCTTTGCCGACACCGACTGCACCAAGCGCTAATTATACCTTCGGTGGCTGGTATGATGGTAATACCTTAGTAAGCGATGGCACTCAGTATATCCCGACTGGTGATGTAACATTGGTGGCGGAATGGGTGTATAATTCATCTGATACACCTGTGGTATTTGATGTGTCAAACGACGCGACAAGAGGATATAAGACGATTATTAATAACTGGGTTGGGAGCCCTGTAAATATCACGACCTTTAATAAGAATACTACCACGATCAATGATTCTACCTGGGGTGATACGAGTGAACTTTCTGAAGTACAATTCTGGTCGACACTAAAAAATAATTTCGAGACTAATAATTGTATGAAGCCAAGCTATGGTGATGCAGCGACGACTACACCAAATCCGACGGCTTGGACTAATGGCTCGGTGGACTGTGCGAAGCCAGATGTGTATGATACCTTGCTTAATGCTCCCGTAAATGTCTACCTATACAATAATCAGACCTTAGGTGCGCAGGTAACTTATGTAAATGCTTCTGATGGTGTTATCCGTAACTTGATTCCTGGTAATACTTATAAGTGGATGAAGGATGGTGATAACACAGTTTATGGTTATGTGACGGTTACTTCTAACGGTTCAGATCACGGTACACGTTGGGTGGATGCAGGTCAGATTAGAAATGTGCGTGACCTTGGTGGTTTACCAGCTGATACGGATGATGATGGAACGGTGGATGCCTATGTAGATTACGGTAGATTGTTCCGTGGTGAGAAACTGTGGACGACTCCAGCAACTAACCTAACTAATCTCGGCATTACGAAGGAGTATGATGTGGGTGATCCAGCTGAGTATTCTGGCAATACGAGACTTTCTAGCTATCAGAATGACCAGGTAATTCATTACAACTTTGACTATAATTCTGGAGATGAGAATAATGCTACCTCAAATTACATGAGAGCTTGGACGGCGGTAACACATATTATGGAGGACATTGTAAATGAAAATAATCCTCAGAACATTTACTTCCATTGCCGTGTAGGTGCTGACCGTACTGGTACTGTAGCGTACTTGCTCGAGGGTCTCCTTGGTGTGCCGGATGAGGAAAGATATCAAGAGTATGAACTGACGTACCTCTCTGGTTTGTTCGATAGAACTAGGTACTACAAGCAGAAAAGTAGTTCAAATAATTTGAAGTTTGTCTTCATGATGGGTTACGTGCAGACTACTCAAGATATCATCGACTGGTATATGCATAATCCAAATGCCGACTCTGACTTAATCGATGATTTCCGGGCGGCGATGACGACTCCGATTGCTTCGCAAACAAATTCAGAACAGACCAGTAATACTTCAGCGCAAACAAATAACGTATCGCCACTTAGCCTAAATAGTGTTGTTTCGTCGAATTCAACGAGTTCGTCTGACGAGAGTAGTGACGCGAGTAACTCGGAAAATACTAACGATGTCGCTGGGCTTGAAAATAGTTCAGATAGTTATAATGAACCACTCGGATTGGTAGAAACATCTAATAGCTCTGATGCTTCTTCTATGGCTGGGCTTGCGATTGCGGCTGCAGTTGCAGCAGTTACGGGAGCTGCTTCATATGCCTACATTAAAAATAACAATAGCGAAGAGTGATATAATAAAATTATGGATATTGTGATTATAATAGTTGGTGTATTAATAGTTCTACTGCTGGTCGTAGTGATCGTACTTTTGCTGCGTAAATCATCGAATGGTGGTGCTGAGCAGGCCGATTTTAAGGCGATGGAGGAAAGGCTGATTAGGGTCGAGGGGGAGGTTGGAAAGATTAGTCCAGCGATTGATCGCAATTTCCGGGAAAATCGGAAGGAGATTTCTGAGAATCTGGAGCGGATGCAGAATAGCAATACTAAGAGCCTGGAGCTACTTAGGACTGGGAATGAGAAGAAACTGGAGCAAATGCGAACTAGCAATGAGAAGAGTCTAGAGCAGATGCGCGAAACGGTGGATGAGAAGTTAAAAGCATCGGTAGAGAAACGTTTTAATGAAAGCTTTAAGTCGATTTCGAACCAGCTGACGCAAGTATATCAAGGTTTAGGTGAAATGAAGAATTTAGCGACTGGTGTGGGAGATCTAAAAAAGGTGATGGAAGGGGTGAAGACACGGGGGATTTATGGTGAAGTGCAACTAGGGGCTATTATTGGAGATATCCTCAACAAATCGCAGTATGAGGAAAATGTGGTGACAAAAAAAGGAAGTGCCGATAGGGTCGAGTTTGCGATTAAAATGCCAGGGAAAAGTGCGGAAAGCCTTGTGTATCTACCGATTGATTCAAAGTTCCCGGTGGAGAATTACTCGAGACTGATAGCGGCATATGATAATGGTGAGAAGGCGGAAATTGAGAAATATTCCAAGGCGCTAGCGGCAGACGTGAAGGAGCAAGCCAAAAAGATTTCGACAAAATATTTAGACCCGCCGATGACTACGGACTTTGGGATGATGTTTGTACCGACAGAATCTCTATATGCAGAGATTTTGCGGATTCCTGGACTGTCGGACGAGGTGAGACAAAAATATCATGTTTCGATTACGAGCCCGTCGACTTTGCCGGTGGCTTTGAACGGGCTTTTGATGGGCTTTAAGACGGTGGCGATAGAGAAGCGGTCGGCGGAGGTGTGGCAGACACTCGGGGCGGTGAAGACGCAGTTTGGAAAGTTTTCGGATTTGCTTGAGGGGGTACAAAAGAAGCTACAAGAATCGGCTAACAAAATTGACTCGGCTAAGACAACTTCGCGCACGATTGAGCGGAAGTTGCGTGAGGTTGAGGAATTACCGGAAGCGGAGTCGGTGAAATTAATTGGCGAAGTGTAATATTGGATAAAAACGCTAGATGTAGCACTATATAATATATGGTGCTATAGGGGTGGTGTTTTACAAAGTCACTAGGGGTTAGAAGGTGCGGATTTTGTCAAAGGGGAATAAGCGAAGCATTACGGGACCGATGATACGGCAGTACGGAATAGTGCCGAGACCGTTGCGAGAATCCCAGGAATTGTTGCCCTCGCGGTTGTCGCCGGAGACAAATAATTCGCCTTCTGGAACTACGGTATCGACTTCGCCCGAGGTGTGCTCTTTGGGCCCGTCGGTATCGGAAGTACGCCACTTGGTGTCATAAACAAAACCATCTGGGTTTTCTTCGTTGTAGATGGTCATCACGCCATCCTTGACGACGACTCTTTCACCGGGAAAGGCGATAACGCGCTTGATGATATACTGGTCGTTGACGTTTGATGGGACGGAACAAGTCATAGGGTTTTCGATGCCTTGGGCTTGGTATTCTTTGACCTTCTCCTCGTCTTCGTTTAGAAATACAATGATTTGACCACGCTCTGGGACATATTCGTTGCCGGTGAAATGTGCCCACGACACGGCGGCGCGGTTGACGATTACGCGGTCATCCTGGTGGAGGGTGTTTTCCATACTGCCACCTACGACGTTATATGAGCGATAAATAAAGGTGTTCAAAAACATGGTACCAAGTACAATAGCTGCGATGAAGCCGCCTAGACTCAGTAAATCTTTCAATAGTGGATGTTTTTGAAAAAACTTAGGTTCCATAGGGATAATTATATCACACTAAAAGCATCTTGCGATTCTAATTAGGCTTACTTTTTAATCTTATTTTAATAAATCTGTTATAATATAGTTATATGGCAGATTATATTTTAGCAAGAAAATCGAGAAACATTGCGAGCAATATGGTACATATTTTGCTCAATTTACTGCTGGGGGTTGGCGCCGTCTTTATCACGGTGTTGTCTGGGAGCCCAGTGTTGGGGTTGCTTTTGGTTTTAGTGTCCAAATGGCGGATTTTTGCTGTGCGGGCAAGGTACCTATGGCTTAATATTAAGTCTAATTTGGTTGATTTGATTGTGGGCATCAGCGTAGTTTTGCTGTCTTATTACGCCGGGGCTGCTTTTATGCCGGTGCATTTTATTTTGGCTGGGTTTTATTGTATTTGGTTGCTGTTTATCAAGCCTTTGTCTTCGGAAAATGCCAACTTGGCACAATCGCTGACTGCAGTGTTTTTAGGCACAAGCGCTTCGGCAATTATGACGGCCGGGCTGGATGTGACTGCATTGGTGTTGCTTGAGTTTTTGATTGGTTATGCAGCGAGTCGACACGTCTTGGCGCAAAGTTCGGATAAAGATTTTACGCTTACGACTTTGGTGTGTGGGGTGGTGTTTGCGGAAGTGGCGTGGCTTTGCAATACTTGGTCGATCGTGTATACTTTTGGTTCGACTGGTGTGCGGATTCCGCAGGTTGCGGTGATTTTGACGATTTTTGCGTTTGTGTATAATTATGCGCGGCAGGCAATGATTAAATACCAGGAAGATTTTAGATTTAAGCATATTGTGGGGCCGGTGGTGTTTGGGGCGGTGCTGATCGGCATCATCGTAATTTGTTTTAGTAACCCAATATTTAATATATAAGGAGGAAAATGGAAACAGAGAAAAAGGGCGAAATTGTTGAAGCAGAAAAAAATAGAGGGGTTAAGGCGGCAGTGGTGATGTCGGCGATAGCTTTGGTGCTGGGTGCTGGCGGTTTGGCGCTGGGCTGGATGGGTTTTGAGAAGTCATCGACACCAATCACGTTTTTAGGCAGTGGGGCTGATGGTAATTCGGCGAATTTTACGGAAGGGTCGATAGCGGATATTGCGGAAAAGGTTTCTAAAAGCGTAGTGTCGATAGTAACTTCGACCACGACTCGGAATTATTTCGGGCAAGATTATTCTTCTTCGGCGGCGGGGACTGGCGTAATTGCCACTTCGGATGGTTATATTATTACGAATAAGCATGTGATTAACGGGGCTACCAAGGTAACGGTGATTCTAGATGACGGGACTACTTATGAAGATGTTGAAGTGGTGGCGACTGATCCGCTCGACGACATCGCTTACCTTAAGATCAAGGATGTCTCGGATTTAACTCCGGCGACTTTGGGTGATTCTAAGACTATTAGCGTGGGTCAGCAAGTGATTGCGATTGGCAACGCGTTGGGTGAATACCAGAATACTGTGACTGCTGGGATTATTTCCGGCATGGGGCGTTCTGTGACCGCTTCGGATGGTTCGGGATACAACGTAGAGACCCTGACCGATATGATTCAGACTGATGCGGCAATTAATTCTGGGAATTCGGGTGGGCCTTTGGTTAATGCGGCAGGTGAAGTGATTGGTATCAATACTGCTACTTCTTCTTCGGCTGAAAATATGGGTTTTGCGATTCCGATATCATCGGTAAAGGGTATGTTGAACCAGCTAATTGAAACTGGTAAAGCAGAACGAGCTTATATTGGGGTGTATAGCGTCCAGATTACGCCCGAGATTGCCAAGGCTTATAATTTGCCGGTTTCTACTGGTGAATATCTTTATAGCTCTTCGTCTTATTCGGCGATTGTGAAAGATTCTCCTGCGGCAAAAGCAGGTCTTAGAGATAAAGACATCGTAACTGCAGTCAATGGTGTTAAGATTGGGACTTCCGGTACTTTGTCGGATTTGATTGGCGAATACAAACCTGGTGATACGGTACAATTAACCGTTGTGCGTGAGGGCAATGAGACAGCCATCAATGTGACGCTTGGTGCCTACAAAAAGTAAGGATAAATCCGCGGGTTTCAAGATGCTTGAAGCCCGCTTTTTGTGCGTAGCTGATTATGGAATCGTGTTGACAAGGATCGGCTTCAAGGGCGAGGTATTTAATCTTGAGGACGGAGGCTTCGGTGATAAGCTGTTTGATCTGGGCGAGACCGTGGTCTTTAGCGTAGAGGGCCAACTCTGGCTCCTGGCTCAAGGATTCTTTATCTAGCCAGTCCCAATCTGGGTCGACGTAGGGTAGATTAGCGACGATGAGATCAGGGGTGGGGATAGTGCCGTCATTGACTTTTTCGAGTAAGTGTGATATAATAGTACTTATGGATGCGCCATGTTTGTCGGCGTTTTTTTGTGCAATTTCGAGAGCCTTCTTTGAAATATCGGAAGCATAAACTGTAGCCTCGGGAAGCTCCTTTTTGATGGTGATGGCGATACAGCCGGAACCGGTACCGACATCTAGGATGATTGATTTGTCTGGGAGTTGCTTTGGTGATGGCTTGACGCCTGGGAGATAGGGTTTGCCGGCGAGATTTAGAACCGCGTCGACGATTTGTTCGGTCTCGGGGCGGGGAATTAGCACATCTGGTGTGACGATAAAATCACGACCGTAGAAATCCTTGGTGCCATCTTGGTAAGCTTTAGGCTTCTTTGAGGGTGCGTTCATGCTTGGTAAGTTCGTGGATTATGTCGTCAATATCGCCGTCCATTACGGCTGAAATATTCGAGCGTGAGTAGTGAATGCGGTGATCGGTGACGCGGTCTTGGGGAAAGTTGTAGGTACGGATTTTTTCGGAACGGTCGCCGGTACCAATGAGAGACTTACGGGCCTCGGAGGCGGATTTCATCTCTTCTTCTTTTTTCTTTTCGAGGAGGCGAGAACGCAAGATATTCATAGCTTTAATGCGGTTTTGTTGCTGAGAACGCTCGTCTTGCATGGCTACCATAATACCGGTAGGGAGGTGGGTGATGCGGACAGCTGAGTCAGTCGTATTAACGCCTTGGCCACCATGACCGCCGGAGCGGTAGATATCGATACGGAGGTCATCAGGGTTGATTTCGAGGTCTTGTTCGTCGGCTTCAGGAAGAACGGCGACGGTAACAGTGGAAGTATGGATGCGGCCTTGAGATTCGGTTACAGGCACGCGTTGAACACGATGGACGCCGCCTTCGAATTTGAGTTGGCCGTAGGCATTGTCACCAGAAATTTTGAAAATTACTTCTTTCATACCACCGGCTTCATTTTCGTTTTTGCTGATTAATTCGGATTTGAGACCGTGGTTTTCGGCGTATTTAAGATATAGGCGGTACATTTCACCGGCAAATAGACTAGCTTCGTCGCCACCGGCGCCGGCACGGATTTCGATGATGGCGGGCTTATCGTCTGAAGGGTCGCGTGGAATAAGGAGCTCCTCGAGCCTAGTGGAATCAGTTTCGATAGTGGATTTTAGGGCTTTGATATCTTCTCGTGCGATTTCGCCAAGCTCTGGGTCGTTCGATAGTAGTTCGGCTTCTTCGAGATTGGCTTTGGCTTGGGAGATTTTGGCATCTAGGTCGATAATTTCGCGTAGCAAAGTAGCTCGCTTGGCTTTGGCGGCGAAGCTAGTATCACTATAGGCGTCGGGGGTGGCTAGAAATGCTTCCAAATCGTCCAGTTCTGCTTTTATTTTATCTAAATTCATGCTATAATTATAACACATTTCTGGACCCATAGCTCAGTTGGCTAGAGCGTACGATTCACATTCGTAAGGTCGCAGGTTCGAGCCCTGCTGGGTCCACCATTTTTTATATAAGTCGGCATTTTAGCCGATTTTTTAGTAGTAATTTTCTGTTAAGTACCTTGCATCAATAGTATGCAGTTTTGGACCATTTTTACAGCCAAAATCTGCCAAAAACGCGATTTTTACCCCTGTCAAAATGTCTGTTAATACCCTAAACAATCAGGTCTCAAAAAATCTCCGTTAATAATAAACTTGTAAGATTCTTTAATATCTACATTAAAGCCTGTTTACGCCCGTGAGAATATAGTTCGAATCTTCTTTTTCAAATATTAACTGATACTTAGGCAAGTCATTTTCATGTTCTGTGAAGTAGTTAGCACTAAGATAGTTAGAAGCCTCTCCAACAATCTCTTCATTGCTACTATCTAATGCTATATATTTTTTCCATTCACCATTATTGTAGTCCCCAAATATATGTATGTATGCAATATCCACGGTTAGCTTATCGCTATCAACAAAATAATCAAGAATTTCGTAAGCATATATAGATGGGTCGACTCCTCCACATCGAATAATTGAAATATATTTATTATATTCTTCAGAGAAAAAAGGTACGAAACACCAAAAATCTTCTTGATTTTGAACATCACTATTGGAACCGAACAAACTATGGTAAGTGTTATTGATATCATCATAGGTAAAACTATACTCGTAATCTGCTGTATCCTCACCGGGTGCACCAGCGTTTTCATGGATAGCACTATTTTTATCGGTATAGTTTAGATTTTTAAGAGAAAGATAATATTTATATCGTTCAGTTAGTCCATTCTCGAAGAGGTTGTTTTCTGTCGATGTTACATTATAATCGAAATTAATATATTTATTAAGCAAATCTCTTACTTGCTTTAAACTTAAATTATCAGATTCGACAACAATAGTCGCAGTTCCATCTTTTGGGGTATCGGTTTGATTGCTTCTTTGAGAACTTTGTATCATCCCGTAAACACCAAACCCAATACCACAAACCGCCATAACACACGCAATTGCGGTAGCTATTTTAATCCATTACCGCCATTTTTCTTGCCCCCTAACACTGGCGCCGCAAGTATCGGTTGAACCGGTACCGACGCTGGTGATGTTGATGCAGATGACGTCGTTGATGCTGCCGGAGCCTCAGCATTCATGTTTTGTTCCATTACTATTTCCTTTCTATGATGCTTATGTTCCAATTATAGCACAGTTCAGTCTTCCCGAATGCTATCCTAAAAGATTATTAATGCCCATCAACTCGCAACTAGCCCTTCTCGGATATCTATCTAGCATGGCCTCTCAAATCATTAATAAGTATTCAGTTCGCTCCAATCGCTATATTTCACCAATTGCGCTACTTTTTCTGTACATCCTTCAGCACGTAATGCCAATCGTCTTTTGCAAAAGTCATCATGTATACGGGTATTTTATCTGAAAAATTCTTTATTAAGTTATAGACATTTTCACTCTTCCCACCTGAATAAGCATCTACGCAATAATCATCGCCAGTTCTGTTCTCTATGGTTTCACACCAAGGGGCGGTATCATGATATACGTCCACCACTAATTCATCGTTATTATAACGCGCCTCTTTAACGATAGAGAACATTGTTCCACCAGTACCACCAATACCGCCAAAGCTAATCTTGAACAAATCATTTTCAAAAGATAAATCTAAATATGGCGAATCATAACTACGTTTTTCTATTTCCTGATCTCTCCCAAACAAATCCTGATACTTCGCATTTAGGCTGTCATAAGATACGACCACACTTTGATCAGTAGTCATTGAAAGAATAATATTTTCTGGACCTAGATTATCAAACGCAATTTTCATCTTGGCATCTGTATCAAAATCATGGTCAAATATATTACGGAATCTTCCAAAATACACTAAATATGGATCCACTATCGTTTGAGCCAAATAATTATTAATTTTACCATCAGCAACTTCAGCTATCACTTCATTTGAACAGATTGTCTCATTTTCTCCAGTTATATTACTATTGTTACTGATACCCGTGCAGTCTACCAATTGTTGATTTAGCTGAGTAATCTGCTCATCTTTTTTCAATGCTTGTAGCAACGTAATGATTCCAAACACAATTCCGGCCACCGCGACAATACATGCAACCACAACGGCAATTTTTAATCCATTTCTACCTTTTTGCTTATTTTCTACTACAGGTGCCACTGGTGTCACCGGTGCACTAGTATCTACATTTTGTTCCATAAAAATTATCCTTTCTATAATGCTTATGTTTCTATTATAGCATAGTTCAACTTTTCCCGAATGTCTTTCCTATAGGTTGTTAATACCTGCTCAATTCGCCCCCCACCATTTTTTATTGAAATAAAACTTCAAAAAGCCAGGCTCTATCTCGCTAAAGCTCGATGCGAGCCTTGCTAAAGTCCACCAAGATCGACGTTTGTCGATTTTTTGTGGAAAAATAAGCATAAATGGTCTTGAAATGCTATATATGGTGTGTTATTATTGATGTTAGACACTATATATGGAGGTAATATGTTTAAAAGAATCGTGAAGCGAGACGGGAAAATTGTAAAATTTGACCCGGAAAAGATTACGGAGGCGATTGCGAAGGCGGGGCTGGCTACGGAGGAGTTTAAGTATGATAGGGCAAAAGCTCTGACTGAGAAGGTATTGAAGCGGGCGGAGGAGAAGATTACAGCGCGCACGCCGAATGTGGAGCAGATCCAAGACATCGTGGAAGAGGTGTTGATGGAATCGAGCTTCAAGAAGACGGCGAAGGCTTATATCCAGTATCGACAGGAACGTTCGAGGAGGCGCGAAGCGAAGTCGGACCTGATGATGATTTATCGGACGATTTCTCACGCGGATGCGAGTGAGGATTCGGATGTGAAGCGGTCCAACGCTAACGTGGATGGTAACTCGGCGATGGGCAAGATGCTACAATTTGGCGCGGAAGGCTCGAAGGTGTTTGCGAAGTCATTGCTACTGCGTCCTGATATTGCCGAGGCGCACGACAGCGGTGATATTCATATTCACGATTTGGATTTTTATGCGACAGGGACTTTGACTTGCTGCCAGAGTGATCCGTTTGTGTTGTTTGAAAATGGCGGGTTTAACACCGGGCACGGGCATTTGCGTACCCCAAATTCGATTGGCTCCTACGGGGCGCTCGCGGCGATTTTGCTTCAAGCTAACCAAAATGAGCAGCACGGTGGACAATCAATTCCAAATTTCGATTACGCAATGGCACCAGGGGTGAATAAGTCTTTCCGTAAGGCTTTGAAGCGAAATCTCGCTAAATATAACAAATTTACCGGCAAAAAACTCGACCTAGAAGTTAAAGATACTTACGAATATGGTGATGACAAAAAATTAGAGAAAGCTAAATGGCCAAAGGAAGTAGTTGAGTCTTCGAATGAGGACGTGGAAAGAGAGACTTTACAGGCGATGGAAGGTTTTATCCATAACCTTAACACGATGCACTCAAGGGCTGGGGCGCAGGTGCCATTTACTTCAATTAACTTTGGGACGGACACTTCGCCAGCTGGGCGCCTAGTCTCTAAATACTTGCTTGAGGCGACCGAAAATGGCCTAGGTAAGGGCGAGACGCCGATTTTCCCGATTTCAATTTTCAAGGTAAAATCTGGGGTGAACTATGAGCCAGATGACCCGAATTATGATTTGTTTAAGAAGTCGATGGAAGTCTCGGCGAAGCGGCTATTCCCGAATTTCTGTTTTATCGATGCGCCGTATAACTTGAAGTATTATAAGAAAGGCGATTATCGGACGGAAATTGCGACGATGGGTTGCCGGACGCGGGTGTTCGCATCGGTGTTTCCGGAGTCGGATGGAATTGTAACAGGGCGCGGGAATTTGTCATTTACAACGATTAATCTGGTGCGGATTGGGATTAAGCACGGGGTTTGCCTAGGCGAGCGCAAAGAGGCTGATTGGGATGGGTTCTATCATGAGTTAGACGAGAAACTAGATTTGGTAAAAGACGAGCTGCTGGAGCGGTTTGAGTTCCAGGCGAATCAGCATGTACGCAACTTCCCATTCCTGATGGGGCAGGGTAACTGGTTCGGATCAGAGAAATTGGGGCCAAATGACACTCTGCGCGATGTGATTAAGCATGGTACGCTCTCGATTGGGTTTATCGGGCTTGCGGAAACTTTGGTCGCGATGGTGGGGAAGCATCACGGCGAAGATGAGGATGCGCGGGAACTTGGTCTGGATATTATTACGCATATGCGAGAGAAATGTGACGAATACTGTAAAAAGTACAAATTGAATTTCTCATTGCTCGCTACTCCGGCGGAAGGGATTGCGGGGCGGTTTACGAAGCTTGACCGCAAGGAATACGGCATAATTCCGGGCGTAACCGACCGCGAGTTCTATACCAATTCCTTCCATGTGCCGGTATACTTCCCGATTTCGGCATTTGAGAAGATTGAGATTGAGGCACCGTATCATAATCTTTGTAACGCGGGACATATTACTTACATCGAGCTAGACGGTGACCCGTCGCAAAATATCGCGGCATTTGAAGCGGTGATTCGCAAAATGCATGACTGCGGAATTGGCTATGGGTCGGTAAATCATCCGGTAGATCGTGACCCAGTGTGCGGGTTTTCGGGTGTGATTACAGGTGATAGGTGCCCGCATTGCGGGAGGCTCGAAGGCGACATTCCCTTTGAGAAGATTTGTAATTGTGCGAAAGGAGAAAGTAAAGCATAAATAGTTTCTCGGGTTGCGGACGATTTTCGCCCGTCGTTACGGGGAAAATCGTCCTAGTCCTCGGTCGTGACCTGCGGCAACCCTCGAATTCTATTTATGCTTTTACTCACATCACTTTATGGATTATCACAAGATTTCACTAGAAAAAATCGCCAAGCAACTCGAGACGCCGGAGGGGTATATTCGGCTGTCGGGACCCTTGGAACACGATAATATTGTCAATGGCGATGGCCTAAGAGCGGTGCTTTGGACGCAAGGCTGCCCGAACCATTGCCCAGGGTGCCAAAATCCGGAAACTTGGGATTATTGCGCTGGGATGCTGGTGCCGATTGCAGACGTTTTAGAACAGTTATCGAAATTTAAGGGGCAAACTGGACTAACTTTTTGCGGGGGCGAGCCATTTGTCCAGCCTAAGGCCTGTAAACAGATTGCAGATTATGTACGGAAGGAACTCGGTTGGGACGCGTGGAGCTTTTCGGGCTTTACTTATGAGATAATCAAAGAATACGGTAAAGAACCTTGGGAACTATTAAAATCACTGGATGCTTTGATTGATGGTCCATTTATCTTAAAACAAAGGGATCTGAGTTTAAGATTTAGAGGTTCGAAAAATCAGAGATTACTGAAATTGGAGCACGGTACCGGTAAGATTCTTTCGGTCGAATAAACCGCGCTTTGATTTCACTAAAAAATCTCCCACTAGGGGAGATTTTATTAGTCATTCAAGCGTTTTTTGCGGTGCTTGCGCACGCGGGAAACGATAAACGCTACTATGGCCGCAATACAAGCGATGACCAGAAGCATAAACCAAATCGGACAGATAATAACTTCTCTTTCGGTGACACTGGCGTCTTGACCGCGGTAGTAAACCGTCTGGCTGACCTTAACAACGCCGAGCGCCGGAAGATTAGATACGTTGCGGGTGGCTAAGTAGGTGGTCTCTGGCATCACGATTTCGCTAAACTCGCCAGTCTCTTCGCCGGTTGGGAAGATTACGTCGCCAGTAAAGAAATTGGTGACTTTCAGTACGACAGTGGCAACTTCGTGGATATTACCAGTATTCTCTAGTTTCACTGAAGTCTCTAGAGGTGGGACAGCAATAAAACCAGGAACGTTATTTTCGAGTATTTCGCCACCTCGCGTAATATCTCCACCGACTGTCCCGTAGATAAGGCTAGCCATTTCGAAGACATTGTTAACAGAAACGCCGTTACTGCTCGCAGTGTTAGAATCGCTAGAAACCGTAAGGGCGGCATATTGACCACCGGCAGCAGCATTCTTGGGGGTGTTAATCTTGAAAGTGACTTTTTTGGATTCATTTGGTTTGACGGTGCCGGTCGGCTCCTCAATTTCGATCCATTTAGTTATTTCGTTACGACCTGTCACGCTCCTGAGGTCGGCTTGATAATCTTCACCAACTACGCCATATGGTGAAATTTCAATTTTGTAATGAAAATCCTCAGTAGCGTCTACAGGATTTACGATAGTAAGGGTGCCGGTATAAGTCTCGCCTGGCGTGAGGCTGACTTGTTGACTCATCGGCATAATAGTAAATGTGTTTTCCATATTTTTATTATATCATAGTGTATAATGGATATTATGAAAATTGCAATCTTAGGTGCCGGGGCTTTTGGAACAGCGCTCGGTGGAGTGCTGGCTGAGAAGGGGTACGATATTGATTATTACGATTCGCGAGTGGAGCGTGAATCTTTAGCTCAAGTGGTAAGCTCGGCGAAATATATCGTACTAGCGGTGCCCTCCCGAGCCGTGCCTTATGTGCTACCACATTTACCTAAAAAAATACCGCTGATTGTGGCCACTAAAGGGATACTGTCGGCACAAACCTTTGCTGATTTTAGCGATTATATGGTATTGTCGGGACCGGGTTTCGCGGACGATATTAAGGCTGGTAAGCCCACTAAGCTAACGGCGACAGACGCGCGAATCGTGGATTTATTTACTACGGATTACTTGTCTTTTGATATGACTGACGATGAGAATGGCGTTTTGATGTGCGGAGCGCTTAAAAACGTTTATGCGATTGAAGCAGGATTCCGGGGACTAAGACGAGACAGTGAGGAGTGGATGCGATATATCGAAGCGACTTGTGACGAGATGAAGGCAATTTTGGCGGAAAATGGAGCCAGAGCGGATACGGTGAATTTGGTGTGCGGGATTGGGGATCTTAAACTCACCTGTGGCTATCCATCAAGAAATTATGAATTTGGTGATTTGCTCAGGCAAAATGGTTCTCTCCGCCCGGAGAAGACGGTCGAAGGTCTTTCGGCGCTAAAGAGAATCATCCGAGGAGAAATCGATTTGCCACCGACTACAAGTATAATGAACGAAATAATAGGGAGATTCAAAGAATGGGATTAAATGCGAATCAGAAGCGAGCGGTAGAATACCTGGACGGACCTTTGTTGGTGCTAGCGGGTCCTGGCACAGGTAAGACCCAACTTCTGTCGGAAAAGGTGGCTTATATTTTGAAATCTACGGATACTAATCCAGAGAATATTTTATGTTTGACCTTTACAGAGACAGGCGCTTCAAATATGCGCGAGCGCTTAAAGACCATAATCGGTACCGATGCGATGAAGGTAAACATTGGGACTTATCACGCGTTTGGCACAGATATTTTGGCGCAATATCGTAATTACAGCGAAGATTACGATCGGCAGCTAGATTCGGCCATTGATGAAGTGACGCAGTTTAAGATTGTCAAATCAATCCAGGACGCTCTACCAGGTACGGACATTTTAAGGGGTGATAATGTTAAAAATATCATTAGTGTGATTTCCGCAGCCAAATCAGCAGGTCTTACACCGGCAGATTTGAAGAAAATAGCGGAAGTTAACCTGGAAGATTCAAAAGTCTTGTCAGAGGCAATATCGCCTCTGCTGAAAAAAGTAGTACCGAGGAACTTTAAAGATTCTTATGAGGAAGCTTACCAGCCGATTAACGAAATACTAAAGGAATACGTCGAAGTAAAACCAATTTTACCTCGAGTAGAGCGTTCAATTGGCGAACTAGCGCGGAGTCTAAGGGAGGCAATGATAGAGGCGGAATCTTCACAAAAAGTTACTGGGCTCACCAAATGGCGTAATGACCATTTCGAGAAGGATGCGAAGGGGAATTACAGACTAAAAGACCGCGTGGCGAATAAAAAACTACTCGGCCTTGCAAACGTAGCAGAGCAATATGACCTGCATCTTCGTGAAAATAACCTATATGATTTTGATGATATGATTCAGGAAGCCGTAAAAATACTGTCTAGCGACATAGGGTTCCGGTTAACTTTGTCGGAGCGCTATCAATATATTATGCTAGATGAATTTCAGGATACTAACCCATCGCAATTTGCAATCATTAAAGCTTTGACGGATTACGAAAAGCCAATGATTATGGCAGTGGGCGATGATGACCAGGCGATTTATGAATTTCAGGGGGCGCTGTCGACGAATTTGACGGATTTTCAGGAACATTACAAGGCGGAAGTGATACCTCTGGTAGAAAATTACCGGAGCACGCAAGAGATTTTAGACTTTGCGGGAGAGATAATCCGACAAGCGCCGGATCGATTTGCGGATAAGGAGTTGATTTCGCATAAGGAAGCGCCGAGCCAGTCCCAGATTTATCGTTACGAATTTAAGGCGTCAGATATGGAATTTGGGTTTGTCGCAAATAGGATTGCCAAGCTGATAAAATCTGGGGTGCCGCAGAATGAAATCGCAATAATTTCCTACAAGCGCAAGTATTTTATGCCGCTTTTGCCTTATCTAAAATCCCATCCTGAGATTAATATTGCGTATGAGAAACAGAGTGATTTACTGGAGGATGATAAAATTCACCAGATTCTGACATTGGCACGGGTGGTATATGAGCTGGCGAACCAACAGAACGGAAACACAGCAATTTTGGAAGTATTGGGATATGCGTTTTTTAAATTGCCAATGTTAGAGGTGGTAAAAATTATTACCTCGGCGCGACGTGATAGAAAGGCGGTGTTTGATTATTTAGCGAATTCGAAAGTACCAGAGATTCGGCAAGTGGCGGAATGGCTAACAAATCTAGTTGCGCGTTCGTTTACAGAGCCATTGGAGATTTTCCTAGATTATCTGATTGGAGCGATAGAGCTAGAGGGGTATCGCTCGCCGTTTCTTGGCTATTATACAGACCAGGGTGAATATACGGCGTTTTCTTTGTACGAAAATTTGGCAGCTTTACGAGGGAAACTGCGCAAGCATTTTGGCGATAAAAGCCTGAAACTTGCGGATTTGATTGCAATGGTGGATGATTATGAGTCTGCCGAGATGCCTATAAATACTTTGTCGCCATACAAAGAGGCTACGGACGCTGTGCAGGTGTTAACGGCGCATAAAGCGAAGGGGCTCGAGTTTGAGTATGTGTTTATCTTGTCGGCGGATAATATGGCCTGGGGTAAAGCCAAAGGCAACAACAACACCCTAAGTTTGCCTAAAAACCTGATGCAGATTCGTCATACCGGTACAACCGACGGAGAAAAGCTAAGAATTCTGTATGTGACGTTGACCCGGGCGAAAAAGTCACTTTATATTACTAATTCGCTGGCTGATTTTAACGGCAAAAGCCCTGAAAGGTTGGAATATTTGGCAGAATACACAGAGGGTGATAAGGTGATTTCGCCGTATTTACCGTCCCGAGAAGTGAATTGCTGCTACGATCAAAGCGCGGATAAAATCTCCGAAAATAACCTGAAAAATTGGCTATCGCCCTACCGCGACGCTACACCGGATATGAAGGCAATCTATAAGGAGCAGGTCAGTCGTTACCGGATGTCAGCAACATCACTTACTACTTTTATTGATATTGTGTACGCGGGGCCGGAGGAGTTCTTTAAGCGTGAAATCCTGCGAGTGCCGAGCGAGCCGGAGACGGAGGCATTGGCATTTGGTAATTTGGTACATAAGACCTTTGAAGCGGTGACTAATGACGGGCTGTCTGATGATGAAGCAATTAAATATTTCCTGGCTGAGCTAGAGAAGAAGGAACTGGAGAGCGAAGTGATGCGGAGGTTACGCGAGAAGGGACCGGCGGATTTGGCGGTGTCTTTGGAACGGTTTGGGGCCATTTTAAGAACGGGTAAGGCCGAAGTAAACCTACGACCAGAGAATCTGACAGTGGCTGGGGTACCTGTGACTGGTGCGATTGACCATATTGTAATCGACGAAAAATCAAAAACAATCGAAATTTACGATTTTAAGACAGCTGGCTATCACAAGGAAAAATGGCAGAGCCACGCTACTTTGTATAAATATATGTTGCAGCTATTGTTTTATAAACTGCTCCTGAATAATTCGCCGACCTACCGCAAATATAAGGTCACACGTGCGCATATCCTATTTGTCGTGCCAGATAAGGATGGTGAAGTCTACGATAAACCATATGATTTTGAAGAAGAAGCGGAAACTGAGTTAATTAAACTGATACAAAGTGTTTATCGACAAGTGGAAACGCTGGCATTTATGGATGACCCCGAGATCTTTTTGCCGGCGAATCCTAACCTAAAATTGGCCGATATTAAGCAGTTTATTAAGCTTTTGCTTGCAAAAAACCCGGTTTAGGTGTAAAATGATGTTCATCGAATATTCGATGAACATTAGAGGAAGGTGGTGATGCCTATGGCAAAAAATCGGAAATGGACTTATCGCAGAAAACACATTTACAGTGTAACTTGGACCTGTGAAAGGTGTGGCAAAGTTTTTCTGACCGAAGGTCAGTATGCTGTGCATATTTTGCGTTGCGGTTCATAATCCGTCATTAATTCTTTCATTAAATTCACCTCAATAAAACCGCAGGACTTAGGGTCTTGCGGTTTTTCCTGTTATGTGGTAAAATGGTGTCTATTATGGCAAAGAAGAATAACACTAAGAGAAAATTGGTTGGCTTGGTTTCGGAAGAGTCTGGTGTGCGTGCTTATTATACCAAGAAAAACACAATGAATACCCCAGATAAGCTTAGCCTCAAGAAGTACGATCCGGTGCTAAGGAAGCATGTGCTTTTCGTGGAAACAAAGAAAAATCTCGGCAGAAACGAAGTCAAAGAGAAGAAACGTTAAAATAACCCCTTCGAGGGGTTATTTTTTTATGTGTAATCTGTATTCTAGGTCGCGGAGGACGTTTTCGAAGTACATAAAGGCTTCATAAGGTGAGGCGTAGGCGGAAAAGTAGGCGTGGACGTCGCCATCGTGCCAGTACTTGGTACACATAGCGTAGGGGTGGTCGGAGGTGGTGAGGTAGCGCCAGTCGCGGATTAGCTGCCCGTCTTTGGTAGCTAGAATAGCGTCTCGCATTGAATAAAGGTCTTGCATAGCGGAACGTTGCATAGAATTGGATGCCCAGGCGGAAAGGTCACGTTCGGTATCGGCCCAGGTGACGGTCTCTGGCATATAAATTTCGCCGACTGGTTCGGAAACATCGCAGGCCTCGGAAACAGTGAGGAATTTGTTTTCATATTGGCTGAGCCATTGCGGGATGAGATTATTCATAAAGTCAAATATGCCGGTATCTTTCCACTGATGCTCGCCGAAAGTTTCAAAGTCCATGAATAAATTAATAAGATTGCCCCGGAGACAGTCCATATTAAGCCAATTCAAGTATTTCGGCACGGTAAGAGGCCATTCGCTCCAGCTGCGGTTAGAAAAACGGAAGGCGATATCGTCGGATAGGTGGTAGTTCTTGAGTAGAAGCTTTAGATTATTGCAGCCAGCAGGGCGATAGACGAAATTAGGGCTACGCCAACCGAGAATTTTGTCCCAACCCTCGGCGAGGATGCCATGATAGCCCTTTTCTTCGGCCCAATGAGCTAAGCTATCGTTGTAAGCTAGCTCGGTGTTACGGAAGACTTTCGGGGCGATACCAAACAATTGCTTGATCTTCTCTGCGTGTAACTCAACCTGGTCGTTGAACTCGTCGAGATTATAGAAATATGCAAGCGAGTGGTAATAAGTCTCGCCGACAATTTCGGCTTGATTGCGGTCCACCATTCGCTTGATCTGGATAATGAGTTCCGGCGCCCATTTTGCGGCTTGATCTAGCCAGGTACCGGTAATACTAAATGATACCTTGAAGCCTGGATATTTTTGCATATTTTGTTCCAATAAGTCTAGCATTGGGCGGTAGCTCTTATCTGTGACTTTACGGAAAATACGCTCATTGGATTGACGGCTGTCGAATGAATCTTTGAAGTAATTAGAATCATTGGCGACATCAAAAATAGAATATTCGCGATAGCGGACAGGCTGATGGATATGCAAATAAAGGCAAATTGCGCGCACTTTAACTAATCCCCTTATGTTTTACGGTATTATTATATATCTTCAGACATTTTTTGGCAACTTGATTCCAGGAAATTTTACGATATTCTTGTTTGACATTTTGACGTAGGGTGTCTTTCAGGGCGGGTTCTTCGGCGATGGCGATAATTTCGTCGGCGAGTTTTTGCTCGTCCCAGAAGTCGTATTTCAATGCAGACCAGATGATTTCGGATACGCCGGATTGCTTAGTAAGGATGAGGCAGTCGCCGTGGTGGGCAGCCTCTAAGGCGGTAAGCCCGAATGGTTCGGAAATAGAGCTCATTACGAAAATGTCGGAAATGGAGTAAATATCTCGGAGTCTTTTACCGCGCACGAATCCAGTGAAAATAACGTTTTTAGAAATGCCTAACTTAGCAGCGAGGTTGATTAACCCATTGCGTTCTTCACCATCGCCAGCAAAAATAAATAAGGTCTTAGGGCGTCTTTTTACTACTAATTTGGCGGCGTGCATAAGGTGCCACAAACCTTTTTGCACCGTAAAACGACCGACGGTAGATACGATGGTCCAGCCTTTTTGTTTGAGACTCTCGACATAAGCGTAGGGCTCTTTGCTAAAATGATACTCACTAGTATCATAATCCTGGTCGAGGGAATTATAGATTACGTCGATTTTGTTCAATGGAATGTGGTATTTTTCGTGAATAATACGTTTGGTGGCTTCGGAAACGGCGATGATTTTATCCGCCATCAGGAGGCCTTCGTATTCGATTTCGTGAATTAAAGGATTGCCTGAGTGCATACCAGCGCGATCGAATTCGGTAGCGTGAACGTGAGCGATGAGAGGCAAGCCGTAGTTTTTCTTGGCGAGAACTCCAGTCTCGTAAGTGAGCCAATCGTGGGCGTGGACGACGTCGGGCTTAAATTTCATTAGGTATTTATCGACAAATTCGCAATAAGTTTTTTGTACGTCACGAATGGAAACCATTTTGGAAGCGTCTTTATCTGGAATGATTTTTTCGAGAATCTGGAGTGATTCGTAAGAGCCCCCGCCATAGCGATAAATCGGATCTAAGTGGGTGGCAGACAACACGCGCATAAAGTCGATGTTTTCGTGCTCAGCCTCATAGGGAACGACAAAATCAATACTGGCGCCTTCGTCCACTAAGGCGCGCGCCATATTGAGACACGCTACGCCCAGTCCTCCACTATTGTGAGGCGGCAATTCCCAGCCTAACATAAGTATTTTCATCATATACCATTTTAACACGATTTTAATGATTTTAGGAGAAAATGTGATAAAATTATATGGTAGCACATTTAGGGGTGTAGCTCAGTTGGTAGAGCAGCGGTCTCCAAAACCGCGTGTCGTGGGTTCAAGTCCTGCCACCCCTGCCAAATTCGAATTAAAATCCGCTATTGCGGCATTTTTCTTGCTTTGCTTTATCAATAATAGCGCTTCAGCAAGAGAAAATGCCACTCTAGCGGATTTTATCTTCGAATTACTCCATGGTTTGATTTAGATCAAAAAGTTAGCTTTACAGTTGCTGAATAAGGTAAGGCGAGTTATGTTATAATATTACCAGATGACTGGAGTGAATTCTAAACAAAGTCGGAAGATAGAGCCAAAGATTTTGTCGGAAGTGAAAACCAGACAAAGGTTCCATTGGTGTAGGCGAGTGTTCTTGGTTTTGGTGGTGGTATTATGGTTAGTCAATGCTATTCTAATTTCAAATAGCTCTTTTCTTAACAGTGATGTATACATTAAAGCCAATATCCCAGGTACTCCGCCCGACGAAACTCCGCCTACTATTATTTTGAAAGGTGGGGAAGTGGTTAATGTTGCCGTTGGGACAAATTTCGAAGATCCGGGAGTAGAGGCAGAAGATGTGCGTTCGGAAACCGTGGTTACACAAGAGGGTGAAGTGGACACCAATGTTGTTGGTGAATACACTATCAAATATACTGCTACTGACGAACAAAACAATTCTGCTTCAGCAACTCGTACCGTGAAAGTATTGGAGCCAGCAGGTGTAATTTATTTAACTTTTGATGATGGACCGGGGGCATATACGGCGCAATTATTGGATATCTTGGCTAAATATAATGTAAAAGCTACTTTTTTTGTGACGGGGAATGGCTCGGATGATATGATAAAACGCGAATACGATGAAGGGCACGCCGTGGGACTACATACTTTTTCACATAATTACAGTTATATATATACTAGTATGGACAACTTTTTTGCGGATTTATATAAAGTGCAGGAGCGGGTTAAGGACATCACGGGATATACTTCGATGTTAATGCGATTTCCTGGTGGTAGTTCAAATACAGTGAGTACGCGATACGACGGTCACTCGCGAATTATGAGCCAGCTAGTACAGGAAGTGGAGAGCCGTGGATTTACTTACTTTGATTGGAATGTGACTTCGGGCGATGCGGCTGGGGTGACGACCGCGGATGGAGTCTATGACAGAGTGGTGAATGGCTTAAAGTATGGTGGAAGCTCCGTGGTATTGCAACACGATATTAAGGACTTTTCGGTAGATGCGGTAGAACGGATTATCCAGTATGGGCTATATAATGGTTTTATATTTGCTAAGTTAAACCCGTCTTCGTTTACAGCGCATCACGGCGTCAATAATTAAACGAAATATTTGCAAATAATGGAAAACTTGTGATACAATACTTGTATGAAGGAAGGTAATAAGAAAACAAAACCGCGTGCGATTCTGGTGTTCGGTGCGCCCTGTAGCGGTAAGACTACTTTTGCGGAGCGATTCGCGCAGAAATTTGGGTTGGCATATTATGATTTGTTAGAGTTGGAAAGCGACTATGGTTTCTCGAAAGAAGGCGTGATGGTCGTGTTAGAACAGGTGTTAAAGACTCGGCAGACAATTATAGTAGAGGGTGATTTGGATACTGAGCGTGATCGCGCCGAGATACGGAATCTACTCCGTAGTCACGGGTATGAACCGGCGTTGATTTGGGTGCAGACGGATATGGCGACTATCAGGATGCGGCTAAAATCACGCTACCGGAGTGTAGCTAAAGCGAAGAAGGCTTATGATGAGGCGGTTTCCGTAATGGAGGCACCGACTGATATAGAGAAGCCGATTATTTTGTCTGGTAAGCACACCTTTGAAACTCAGACCAAGCACGTGATTAAGGGCTTGGCTGAGCTAGATGACGTTAAGTAATTAGTATACCGTGATAATTAATGATAAAGATTTTGGTGAAGTAATTGTACGTAAAAACGCTTGGTCGCGGGGTGTAAAGTTTTCTGTGTCGACTTCTGGACGATTACAAATGAGTGTACCCAGATACACTTCGGATTTTTTGGCTAAAAGATTTTTGAGCTCTAATCGTAAAATGATTATGGAGAAATTGCCGGTCAAAAATCCTGACGAGCAAAGGTCACGCGATTATCAGAAAAAACAGTTGATGAAAAAAGCGCGGGAATATTTACCGTATAGGCTTGAATATTATGCCAAGTTATACGGCTATAAGTATGATAAATGCCGTTTGTCACACGCCAATACACGCTGGGGGTCGTGCTCGAGTAATCGTACCATTTCGCTTAATATTGGACTAATGAAAGTACCGGAAGCGTTGCGGGATTATGTGATTTTGCACGAACTGGCTCACCTACACCATATGGACCATTCTAAAGCTTTTTGGGCGGAAGTGGGGTCGCATGATAAAAACTACAAAATACACGAAAAAAAGTTAAAAAAATTCTCGCCCGGTTTATAATTCTTGTGCTATAATAGAGTCAAGGAGGAGAGTGTGGAGCTAAAACGTAGGTGGGACGCTAGAGTTATTTTCACAATAATGTATTGTGTTTGTTTTGTTACGTATCTATGCGTGGTTTTTTGGCCGGCCGAAGCGAAATCTTATGCGGTTTCGGCACGTCTCGTGATACCAAGTATCGGCTTGGTTTCGGATGTGACGAATGTCGACTTGGTGGACGGCGAGCTGGAGACTCCTGATACGATTGTAGGGAGCTACAGTCGTTCGGCGCACAAGGATTTCCTATTTGGACATTCGAGCACGGTGTTTAAGGAGCTTAACCAGGTAAACATTGGTGACGAAATTATCTATGAGGACGCTAAATATGTCGTCTCGGTCAGTGAAGTTTTGACTAAGGCCGAGGTTAGAATGAGCAAATTACTGCGTAAAGCTGAGCGCGACACGCTCGTGTTAATGACCTGCGCTGGTGAAGATTTGGGTGATGGCGATGCGTCCCACCGGCTAATTTTAACAGCCATTCGGCAGTAAGTTTACGATAGCTTTTGAAGCCTTACAGCAAAGCCACCACCTGGCGCCATATATAAGTCTAGGGATTCGTTACGGCTGACGCGTTTAGTTTGTTTGTTGATGGCGAATTGCTCGTCACGGTAGTGGGCGTTTTCGGTATCAACGAAAATGCTAGCCTCATATACGCCTTCGCTTAGAAAATCTAGATTGACGTGGATGCGTCGACCAGTTTCGTCGGTGACGCCACCGAGATACCAATCCTCGGAGGCACGGTCTTTGCGGGCTACTACATAATATTCGCCAATCTCGCCGGCGAGCGGGATGGTTTTAGTGAAATTCGTGGGGACGTCGCGGATAAACTTAAATTCTTCGGGAAAGCGTTCCTCATAAATATAAGGGCGATCAGCTGCCATTTGCATACCGGAGTAGATAGTAACGAAGTAGGCTAGTTGGCGAGCGAGAGTAGTAGCCATACGCTTGACGCTGTTGGCTAGATCGAAAATGCCACTAGTGTAATCCATCCCGCCGGCGAGCAAACGCGTGTAGGGTAAAAAACAGGCGTGGGAGGGGCTAAGAGCGCCACCTTCGTATTCCTGACCGCGAGCGCCTTCACGGCTGAGGAGATTTGGCCAAGTGCGTTCGATACCGGTGCCTTTGATGGGCTCGTGGATATCTAGCATAATGTGTTTCTTGGCGGCAAGCTCTACAGTTTTTTGATAATGGTTGACGCCGAGTTGAGAATGGTGAAATTCGCGCCGACCGTTGATTAGCATCATTGAGCCGGCGTAGCCGGTTTTAATGTAATGGATATTATTGACCGCATAATAATTATAGGCGTCTTCGAGTTGTTTTTCGTAATTATCGATAAAACCGACGGTTTCGTGGTGACCGACCAACTCAATGTTATGCTGACGGGCATAGCGGGCGACTCTTTCTAAATCGAAATCATCAGTTGCGACGGTGAATTTATTGTTGATGCCGTTTTCGAGCCAGTCACCTTCCCAGCCTTCGTTCCAGCCCTCAATCAGAAGCCCGGAGATGCCGAGCCTCACTGCCGCGTCTATATATTGTAGGGCGTGTTCCGTAGTAGCACCGTGGCGTTCGCCGGGCGCCCAGGTCCATTCACCCACGTACATCGCCCACCAGATGCCGATAAATTTGAGCGTCTCGACCCAATCGAAATTTTGAGTAGGGGCTTCGTTTAGGGCAAACATCGTGCGATTAGTGGTAAGCTCAATGGCGGAATCGGCTAGCATCACAAGGCGCCACGGGGTTTGAAAGGGGAGGCTGAGGTGGGCCTTGGTACCATCAGAAAGTGGGGTAATATCGGTTTTTAGAGAGTGGTTTTCGTCTAGTTTGATGGTCATCGAGCCGTAATTGTAGAGCGCGGCTTCGTGAATGGCGAGATAGAAACCATTGGGAGTGCGCAGAGTGAGTGGAGTGTGAACAGAATGGGTCAAATCGTGGACAAAAGTTTTTTCGTAGTTATATTCGTAGCGGTCTGGTTGATAGGCGGGAATTTTCCAAGCAGTGCTGTTAAGGTCTATATTAAACTCGGTAAGTTCATCCTGGATGGAAATTTGGCTGAACTTGGGCTGGGGTGGAATTTCATAACGGAAAGCTACGGCATTGTCAAATACCCGGATGCGGAAAGTAAAAATGCGCCTCGGGTCTTTGTCTTCGGTGAGATAAAAAGCTGTTTCATTATAATTATTGGGAATGAACTGATCTTCGCCCCACTGGAGCTCGATGGCTTCGGAATGTTTGGCTTTTTGCTCGCGAATAAGTTTGAGATTGTCGCGCAGGGGCTCTTCCCCGGCGATAAGAAAACCAAGTCGCGACGGTTGGATCACGATTTTGTCGTTTTTATAAACCGAATAATAAATATGGCGAGATTTTAAGGAAAAATGAAATCTGACACGTTGATTTGGCGAAAAAATATCGCGCTCTATCTCATTTTTACCAAAAAGATTTGCCCACTTGAACATATTATTATTATAGCACTTCCGCTAAATTTAGTGTATAATAAATAATATGAAGATGCGGAGTAAACGAGGAAGTAGAATAGTAATTGGTTTGGTTGTGTTTTTGCTGGTGGGGGCGGGAGTGTTCTTTGGCGTACAGTGGTTTACGAAGACGGGAATTTTCCGGATTCCTGGGGTGATTTATTACGATGAGAGTTTGAGTAGCGCTGAGCTGGAGCAGCTGGGTGGTATATTTACGGAAGAAATTGATTTAGATAAGGATGTCTATATTTCGGCAAAAAATTATTTGGAGAAGCCAGAGCTTAAGGGGGGTGAGTTCTTGATTAAGGTTTCGGTACCGACCACGGATTTTTATAGTCTTGATACCAATGTGGAGGCTACGGAGGCTGATTTACTATTCGCAGATGCGTATGTTGCGGATGTGGCGTTTACGATGACTGATATTGATGATTTAGATTTTTCGCGTAAGCTACTCGCTATCAATGATAATTATTACTTAGATGAATTTGATAAGGGTGCGGTGTTTCGGGTACTGAAGTTTGAATCGGAAAAATATGCCGAGGAAATCGCGCCACTGATTGGTGAGAGTTTCGTAAAATCTTTTCCGAAAAAAGATACGGTGCTGACGTTTGCGCAGACCGGTGTGACGGCTCTCAGCCGGGGGATGAATGCCAAGATGTACCAAGTAGGGAACGGCGGTTATTTTGCGGAAGGGATAGGCGACTATCTATCTAGTTTTGATTTGACGCATACTTCCAATGAATCGTCGTTTACAGATTTTGCTAATAGTAGTAACATATGCTCGGACCCGAGGTTTATAGACACTTTGAAGGGGATTGGGCTAGACATCGTGGAGCTAACTGGTAATCATAATCTCGACTGTGGCGCGACGGCGGCGCTTGAAACCATCGATATATATAATGAGAATGGGATAAAAATGGTGGGGGGTGGGGCGAATGCCGATGCGGCAGCGGTACCTTTAGAGTTAGACGAGAAGGGCTCGGATATTACTTTTCTAGCCTATAATCTTTCGACGGGCGGAGCGACTTATGGTTCTAATCCAGGGGCGAATCAATACTACGAGGAAAATGCCGTGGCTGAGATAAATGCGGCGAAGGCGCGAGGCGATTTTGTAATTGTTGATATTCAGTACTACGAATGTAGTGCCTATGCATCAACTTATGAAGACCCGATTTGCGACTATCCGCAGAATGTGCCGGGGGACGAGATTGGCTTTTTCCGGCATTTGATTGATCTAGGGGCGGATATGGTGGTAGGGACTTCGGCGCATCAGCCACAGACCTTTGAACTATATGGTGATGGAGTAATATATTATGGTCTGGGCAATTTATTCTTTGATCAATCCCGGTGGCCGGGGACGACGAGGAGCTTGATTTTGGCGCATTACTTCTACAAGGGCAAGTTACTGCAAACTAAAATTGTGCCGACGGTGTATGACGGGGCATTACAAACAAAATTAATGGATGAGGAGACAAAACAATGGTTTCTGGCGAGGCTAATCAAAGCGAGACCGTAGTCCAGGATAGCGCAAAAGTCACGACAACGTCTCTCGGGTCGCGTCGCTCGCGCCCATCGCCATGGGGCTCGCGCGCTAAACCTCGCGCTGCCGCGCTCCGGAATACCCTCGAGATCGTTATCGTGACTTTTGGTTTTGCTTGCGTTGCTCTTATTATTTTTCTAGTTTTATTCCTAACCAATAAACCAACTACGCCCGAACCGCAAGTTGAGGAAATTGTGCCAGCAGTGGAAGAGCCGGTGGAAGAAGAGCCGGTGCTACCGGAGGTGATTGATTTTCAGAATCTAGTGGATGAGTGGGCGGGGTCGGTAGGCGGTAATAAAAGTGTATTGATATATGATTTAGAGCGGGGAGAGGAAGTGGGGAGCTATAATCCAGATGAATCATACAATACCGCTTCGCTTTATAAACTGTTCGTGGTATATGAAGGTTATCGTCGAGTACAAGCCGGTGAGTGGGACGGCAGTGAAACGGCCGGTTCTACAGGTCGAACCATTTTAGAATGTCTTGACCTGGCGATTCGGGAGTCGAATTCGGCCTGCGCAGAGACTCTCTGGAATATAATCGGTCACGATACCTTAGACCAAATTATTGCAAATGAATTTGGCATTACGAATTCAGATATTTCGCATCTAATTTCTAACCCGCGTGATATTTTAAGCATAATGAAGCTGTTTTATGAACATCCTGATATAACTGACGAAACTTTACTAGCGCAAATGAAAGACTCTTTCCTAAATCAGCCGATTACTACATACAATTGGCGACAGGGGCTGCCGAGTGGGTTTACGCGTGCTAATGTCTATAATAAGGTAGGCTGGGATTACAACCCGAGTGGGAATTACTGGAACATTTATCACGACACAGCGATAGTTGAATTTCCGGAAAAAGGTCGGCATTTTATCGTGGTAGTGATGACAAACCGAGCGCCGTTCCAGAAAATTGCAGAACTAGGCACGATGCTAGAGAACTATTATTATAGTTCCGGAATTTAGGTTGTTTTAATGTTGGAGGTATATATTATATAGTATGGAAGAAAAGGTATTTGACCGAATTGAGAAAAAGTATCTGATTACCGACCAGGAAAAGGCAGAGCTTCTGAAACTGATTCAGCGCAATATGGAGCGAGATGGGTATTTTCGGTCAGTAGTAATGAATATATACTTTGACAATGATAATTATGATTTAATCGTGCAATCGATTGACAGGCCGATTTTTAAGGAAAAGCTGCGGGCGCGTTCTTATGATGGGTATGACCGGGTATTTTTGGAGATTAAGACCAAAATTAAAGACGAAGAGTATAATCTTGGCTATAAACGGCGCGTAATGATTACGCATAGTGATTATGAGGAACTGGTCAGTGGGCGAAAGACGCTCGAAGAATTGTCGCGGAGAGCGATAGAAAACGCCAATGATTTACAAATTGCGAGTGAAGTAGATTATTTGGTCCAGCGATTTATTTTAAAACCGAAGATTATGGTGATATATGACCGCGAAAGTTACAAAAACGCCGAGGGACTTAGGATTACTTTTGACGAAAACTTAAAATACCGTGAAAAGAATCTGAAGTTTGAAAAGTCAAAGCGTGATAAAAAATATTTCATGGATGAGCGTAATGTAATTATGGAGATTAAAGCGCACGGCGTGTTGCCGCTTTGGCTGGTTAAAAAAATGTCGGAGCTTCACATTTATCCGCAGCAATTTAGTAAGATTGGTAAAATTTATGAAAAAATAAGAAAGGAGCAAAATGTTTAATAGCATTTTTGACACAGCTGCAGCTGGTTTAGAGATAACTAGCGCATTAATTGCCGCTTTGGTGGCACTAGGTTTAGGCGTAGTACTAGCGTTTACGCACGCCAAAACTACACAAACAACTAAAGGAATGATGGTGACACTGGCAGTGTTACCGGTGCTAGTGATGGCGGTGATGATTATGATTAATGGCAATCTCGGAACTTCGATTGCGATTCTGGGTGCGTTTTCGCTAATTAGGTTTCGCTCGATTGCGGGACGGGCGAAGGATTTACTCGCAATATTTGCGGCGATGATGCTAGGGCTAGCTTGTGGGATGGGGCACGTGTTATTTGCGGCTGTCGTGATGATAATTTATGTTATTGCAGTATTCTTCTTTAGCTATACTCGCTTGCTGGAGCCAGATCAGCACGAGAGAGTTTTAAAAATTGTGATTCCGGAAGATTTGGACTATGAGGATGTATTTAGTGACATTTTCAAAAAGTATACCTCACGAGCACGCTTGGTCCGGATGAAAACTATGAATATGGGGTCTTTATATAAATTAACTTATGATGTTAAAATGAAGCACGGCGTAAAGGAAAAAGCTTTCCTGGATGAAATTCGGGTGAAGAATTGCAATTTGAAGGTTTTACTCTCCGAACCTTGCTGTGAAGAGGAGATATAGGATGACGAAGAATGGTACGACAGAAGACACTAAGCCGGTCGAGGAACGCGATGCGTCTAGTACGTCTAATACGACTAAGGAGAAAACTGCTGAACATCATTTCGACGGAAGATGGCTATTATTATTCTTAGTAATATTTATTTCCGTCTGGGTGACTATAACGTTAAATAATAATAGCTCCAATGATGGCGCTTCGCAAGTTGCTGGGACGATTAGCACCGACAATGGTGATTTAAAAATCAATTGGGACCGTTATCCGACTTATGATATCGAGCTTAGTGAATCTTTGACGATAGAACAATCTGGTACTTATAACATAACTGGCACACTTGAGGACGGTTTAATCACGGTAAACGCCGGCACGGACGGCGTGGTGCGGCTGGTTCTAGAAGACGTGAGTATTACTAATACGATTGGCCCGGCAATCGCTTGTTACTCGGCAGACGATTTGGTGATTGAGCTAGTGGGGGAGAATACCTTGACGGATGGCGAGGCTTATGCGACGAGTTTCGACGAAGATGTGACAGGAGCGATTTATTCTAAGGCTGATTTGACTTTTCAGGGCGATGGCAGTTTGAAGCTAACTAGCAATTACCTCGATGCTATCGTGGGGAAGGATGATGTGAAGTTTAATTCTGGTAGCTATGAGATTGTGGCAAAAGATGACGGAATACGTGGTAAGGATTCTGTTTATATCGTAAATGGTGACTTCAAAATTTCGGCGGGCGCGGATGCTATTAAGTCGACCAATGAAACTGATGGCGATAAAGGTTTCGTAATGATTGAGGGTGGTAATTTTAACCTTGAGGCTGGAGCAAAAGGAATTAAAGCTATCAACAGCGTTTTGGTTTACGGCGGAAACTTTGTCATCAATTCTCATGACGATGCGGTTCATTCTAATAATTATATCGGGATAATTAACGGTGCCTTTAACATTAGCTCTGGCGATGACGGGATGCACGCTGACCGCCAGGTTATCATAGACGATGGCGAGATAACGATTGTGAAGTCGTACGAGGGGATTGAAGCGCAAGCAATTGCGATTAATGGTGGCAAGTTAAATGTAATCAGTTCCGATGATGGGATTAACGCGGGCGGTGGAGCTGACGCGTCTGCGACCAACCGCCAAGGTGCAGGGGTGTTTAATGCGGACGAAAACTGTACCATTGTGATCGCGGGCGGTGAGGTATATATCAATGCCGCGGGGGATGGCGTGGATAGCAATGGTTGGGTATATTTTAACGGTGGTAAGGTGACAGTAGATGGGCCTACCAATAACGGTAACGGTGCGCTCGATGCTGGTATGGGCATTGTGATGAACGGCGGTACGGTTCTCGCGGTTGGCTCTAGCGGGATGGCAGTGACACTAGGCTCTAGCTCGTCGGTATATAATGCCAGTATTTATTTATCGGCTACTCAATCAGCAAATACCACAATTGAGATTAAAGATACAGATGGTAATGTAATTATCGAGCACACGGCGAAAAAGAGCTTTAGCCATATCGCTGTGGGGTCTGAGTCGTTTAAACTGGGTGAGACTTACACTTTATATCTAAATGATGAAATGTATACCAGCTTCACGATTTCTGGCGTTACGACCACGGTGGGGAATACCAATGTTAACCAAATGATGCCGGGCGGGACTAATGGCGGAAATGGCTCCGGTCAGCGTCGGTAAGAGTTTTTAAGTTTGTTTTAAATTGCTAGGGTTAAAATAGAATTATGAGAATATTATATGTAGAAGATGAAAAATATTTAGCCGAAGCGGTGATACATCTACTGAAAAAAGAGAAGATTGACGTAGATTGGGCGGCGGATGGCGAAGAAGGTTTGGAACTAGCCTTAAAGCCAAACTATGACGCGATAGTGCTGGATATTATGTTGCCGCATTTGTCAGGATTGGAGATTCTGACGACGATACGGGGGCGGGGAATCAAAACGCCAGTGATTATGCTTTCGGCTCTAAATGAAGTGGAAGATAAAATTCGTGGGCTGGATTACGGTGCGGATGATTATCTGGCGAAACCGTTTAAGACCGCGGAGCTAATCGCACGTTTGAGGGCCCTGACGCGAAGACCGGCTCTCAGAGATGCGAAAGTGTTAAAGTACGAAGATTTGGAATTTAATTTGTCGGAGCGAACCTTAAATGGAATAGAATTAACGGACAAAGAAGCAGGGATATTTGAAATGCTAATTCAAAATCCGGGTTCGACTGTAACGAAGGAACAAATCTTGGCGCACGTATGGGGTGCGGAGGCGGAATTTGAGGAAAACTACGTGGAAGTATACATCTCATATTTGCGGAAAAAACTAAAAAGGCTTAGCTCGCGCGTAACTATCAAAACAATTCGCGGGTTGGGGTATAAGTTATGTTTAGGAAACTACGCAACAAGCTAATTTGGATTAACCTCGGTATCACGACTATTGTGATTTTGATTGCTTTTACCTCGATTTATTTGTTTGCGACTTCGTCAGCCAACAGAAGGCCGCCGGTCGGTGAACAAACTCTCGAGATGTTTTCGGACGATGTGGGTAATTTGGTGCAAGTATCAATTAAAAACGAGAAGCAGGCGGCAGCGCAGGATTTACTGATCACGTTAATTGTCTCTGGTGTGGCAATTGAAGTGATTGTGGCTTTGATTTCATACTTTTTGGCAGAGGAAGCAATCAAGCCGGTGCGGGAAGCCTATGAATCACAAAAGGTGTTTATCGCGAATGCTTCGCACGAGATTAAAACACCGCTTGCGGCGATTTCGGCGAATTTGGAGGCAGCAGATATCCGAGGAAATAAGTGGATCTCCAATGTAGAAAAGGAAGCAGAAAAATTGTCGGCTCTTAACAATGAGCTACTAACTTTGGCGCGGACGGATTTAGTGAGCGAGGCGGTGGCAGAAGAAGTGAATTTGAAAGATTTGGCGAAGAAAATGATCGAAAGTTTTGAACCAAGGATGACTGGACTCAAGTTTAAGAGCGAAATATCTGCGCACGGCAAAGTACGGCTAGCGCGGGCTGACTATGCGCAAATCTTTAGCGTTTTGATGGACAACGCGGTGAAATACTGTGATAAGAAAATCGAATTAAGTTTGTCTAATCACGAGCTCACCATAAGCAATGACGGAACTTTGATTAGTGAAGCAGATGCGGAACATATTTTTGAAAGATTTTATCAGGCTGATAAAAGCGCGGAGGGTGTGGGGCTGGGGCTTTCGATTGCAAAATCACTGGCTGATAGAAATGGCTGGGTTTTAACGGCGAAATCCGAAAACGGGTTGACGACTTTTTCGCTGAAGTTTTAACGATTTGTAGTATAATATAATATATATGCTTGAAATACGGGGTGTGAGTAAGGTCTACGAGACCGGTGGGATTCGGCGGGTTGTGCTGAATAAAGTGACGATTAATTTTCGTACCTCGGAGTTTGCGGCAATTCTGGGGCCATCGGGTTCAGGTAAGACGACTTTGTTAAATATCATCGGCGGACTCGATAAATACACTTCGGGTGATTTAACTATAAACGAGAAAAGTACCAAGAAGTTTCGTGACAAGGACTGGGATGCGTATCGGAACCATCGGATTGGGTTTGTGTTTCAGTCGTATAATTTGATTCCGCACCAGACGGTACTGAATAACGTGAGGCTGGCGCTGACTCTGTCGGGCATTTCAAAGCGTGAATCGGTGCGGAGAGCTAAGCACGCCTTAAAGAAAGTGGGGCTGGAGGAGCATATCAATAAACTACCTGCACAGCTCTCGGGAGGACAAATGCAACGCGTGGCGATTGCCAGGGCTCTGGTGAACGACCCGGATATTCTGCTCGCGGACGAGCCGACAGGGGCTTTGGATTCGGAAACATCACTACAGGTGATGGATTTGCTAAAGAAAATCGCTCGCAATAAACTGGTGATTATGGTGACACATAATCCAGAGCTAGCGGAAGAGTATGCTACGCGGATTATCACTTTGAAAGACGGTAAGATTACTTCTGACTCTAATCCCTATGACGGCAAGGTTAAAACCGATTTAAATTTAATTGAATCGGAGAAGAAATCGAAGAAAACCAAAATGTCGGTCTTGACGGCGGCGGGGCTGTCGATGCGGAATTTGCTGACCAAGAAGGCGCGGACTATCTTAGTTGCAATCGCGGGGTCGATTGGGATTATTGGAATTGCGCTGATTAGTGCAGTTTCGACTGGGTTCCAGAGTTATATTGATAAGATTGAGGAAGACACTTTAACCTCCTACCCCTTGCGCCTGCAAAAGGAGACGGCGGATATTACAGGTATTTTGTTGAGTTTGACTGGCACGGCTGACGGGGTAGAAAACGGGAACAAGCTAAAGGAAAACCAGATTCTCACTTCCACGCTCGGGACAGTTTCTAATAATGATTTGCCGAGCTTTGCGGATTATCTAGAGGCGCACAAATCGGAAGTTAGTGACGATATCCGGATGTTGGAGTACGAGTATAATGTGAACCCGTTGATTTATGCCGAGGATGCCACCGGGACAATTGCCAAAATGAATCCGAGCACTTTATTTACTTCGCTAGTCGGCGAATCGTCGCTTCTTCGCAATTATTCGTCGATGACATCGGTGTTCCAACAATACGATGGGGATAATTTGCGGAGTGATACTGAACTTCTCGCAGGGCGTTATCCAGAGAATTATAACGAGCTGATGGTGGTCCTAAGTAGCCGGGGTGAGGTTTCGGAGCTGATTACTTATTCGCTTGGGTTCCACGATACGAATGAATTAAACCAAATTGTTTCTAAAATAATGAGTGGTGAAAATGCGGATGTAAATAATGCGCCGTTAGAGCTAACTTATGAAGATTTAATGAATGTAGATTTAAGGCTGGTACCCAATACTGACACTTATAAGTATAACAGCAAATATGATGTTTACGAAGATATGTCTGGAGACAAAGAATATATGCGAAAACTATTCGGTGAATCTGAGAAGCTGAAGATTACTGGCGTAGCGGTGATGAATGCGGAGATGCTCTCGAACGGGAGTGGGATTGCTTATTTGCCGTCACTAGTGACGCATATTATTGAAAAATCTGCTCAAACCGGAATCGTGAAGAAGCAATTGTCGGAGCCAGAAGTGGATATTTTCTCGGGGACTAAATTTGGTGAAGAAGGGAATGATTATAGTTTTGAGTTCTCGGATTTAGTGTCGATAGATGAAGCAAAGCTTGCGCAGGCTTTTGGAGTGAAAATTGACCAGAATGCGGTAGCAGCCAAGAGCGCCGAATACATCCAGCAGATTTCGGATGATATCACGGCGGATATTTCGCCGGTGAAGGATACGTTGGTGGATAGATTTACTGATTTGGCGGACAAGTTGAAGCTAGATATCGCTGGGCTAGACGGTAAAGGCACGTTCTTGAAGGCGGAAATCGATACGAAGGTAGATGAGTTCTTAGCTAGCGAAAATTTCTCTGACCTAGAAGCGAAGTATTATATACCGAGTGACACTTTCAAGACGACCTTTGTGGGACTACTTAAAGGATTGCTTACGGCTTACGTAACTGGGTTTGACGCGGCTATGCAAAAGCAAGGTATACCTTACGATGTCGAAACTATGCCAATACCGATAGTGGACTTGATTTTTGGGTCGGTTTTGGAGCAATATTTAGCGGCAGCACCGGTGGAGTCGGCATTTGATTCCTTTGCGGTGGCAATTACGGAGGTGACGATGAAGAAGGAAATTTTGACCAAGGTGGGGGAATTATCGTCATATCTCACGTCTAGTTTTGCCTCGGCTTTCAATGTGGACAAGGACGCGATTATTGGTGCATTTAAGTTGAATTTCACGGAGGATGAATTATCGCGTGTGGTGACAGCGATGTTTACTAAACGCAAATCTACACTTGCAACTAATCTTTCGGCGCTGGGCTATCAAGATTTGGACGACCCAACGACGATGGCTTTTTATTTCTGGAGTTTTGATGGGAAGACGCATTTTATGGAGTTTTTGGATGACTATAATGAAAAAATGCGGTCTCTTAATATGGATGAAAAAGTGATTGACTACACCGATACGACCGGAGTACTAATGTCGTCGGTGAAAACGATTGTGGATGCGGTTTCGTATGTGCTGATTGCCTTTGTGTCGATTTCGCTGGTGGTGTCGTCAATTATGATTGGGGTGATTACTTATATTTCGGTGTATGAAAGAACGAAAGAAATTGGGATTTTGCGAGCAATTGGCGCTTCGAAACATAATATTTCGTCGATATTTAATGCCGAGACGTTTATTATTGGGTTGCTGTCGGGAATTATTGGTGTAGGTGTGTCGTATCTACTAATTCCGATTATCAATTTGGTATTGCATCATTTTACTGGGGATATACCTCTAAGTGCGGCGTTAGATCCGAAGATGGCACTGTTTTTGATTGGGCTATCGGTAGTGCTGACTTTGATTGGCGGGATAATTCCGGCAAGGGCAGCTTCACGCAAAGACCCGGTGGAAGCGTTGCGAAGCGAATAAACTTGTGATATAATTAGTTTTGTACTGGGGTGTCGCCAAGTGGTAAGGCAGTGGGTTCTGGTCCCACCATTCAGGGGTTCGAATCCCTTCACCCCAGCCATTTTTAGTTTTAGAGTCCAAAAGGTTCCGAGCGAACGGTCCTGACCCCTGTAATATCAGCCCACTAGGTCCTAAAGTTCGGTTCGAACACGTGACGAGACCAATTAGGTCTCTTTTTTCGGCCGTCGTCGCGACGTCGAATAATTTATCGGCATATTTAAAGACTTTCAAGATATAGCCGGCGTTAGTATAGAAGTTGTCGTCGGCTCGATCTAGCGCGGCTTCTTGCGCCTGGATCTCGGCCAGTTCGTTGCGATATCGCTCGTTATTTTGGTTATAAAGTTCCAGAGTAATACTCTTGTCCATCAACATATCGTAAGCTTCCTGTTGTCTCGCTTCTAGTTTCTTGCGCTTTTGAGACAAGCTTCGGCGTTGCTCGCGATAGAAATCTATCTTTCCAGCGTGTGCTTCGGCCAGTGCCTTTCTGACTCCGTCCAATTCTTCCTCGGTTAGCTTTAAGCCTCTTAAGAACTCTTTTACTTGCTCATCAAGGTAGCTTTCGGTATAGCTTTTCAAGCTCTTATGTGCTCCGCGTCGATTTGTGCAGTGGTAGTATTTATGGTAATTATAGCCGCCATGTCTTAGTTTGCGCTTCTTAAATTCTGGCGTTATCGTGCATCCACACTCTTCACACCTTATTAAACCGCGATAAGCTGAGTCTATTCCGCCATACTTTGGTACCTGGTCGTCGCTCTTTAGATTTCTCTTGTCCAATATCTGGTTGACCATATCGAATAACTCCCGATCTATTATCTTCTCATAATTATGCGGATATTTCTTTCCGCCTTTTTTATCGATAATAAATCCAACATAAAACTCGCATCTTAGGAATTTATGGATGATTCCTTGAGAGAATTTAGTTCCGTATTTCTTGTTCATTAGTCTCGCCAAAGTCCTACATGAATAAGTTCCGGTTGAGAAGAGCAAGAATACTTCTTTTACGATCGAGGCGGCCGGTTCTACTGGTACGACGTTTTTAACCTTCGGTCTGACACTAATGGTCCTAAATTCATAACCATAAGGCGCGCTCCATGGTAGCTCGCCACGCGACAGTTTATTAATCTTCGTGTTTAAGCCATCTTCCTTAATACGGTTCAGATATTCCTGACCCACAAAAACCTTCACATTCCAAGATGTGAGGTCGGTCGCGCGGCTATTCTCCGAGAGAATCAGTCTTTCATCGACACAGTGGATACGCTTGCCGTATTTAATACGTAAGTCTTCAATCGTTACCGCGTCGCGGAAGTTCCTGGTAATACGATCTACGCGGAAGGCGATAATATCCGTTACGTCCGGATTATCCTTTAGAAACTGGATCATCTCGTTGAAACGTTTACGCTCCTTGTAGCTGCCGCCAGTCTCGCCAATGGCGTATTCTCGTACGATTTTCAAGTTTTGCTCGATTGCATAATCGCGCATTCGCGGTAGCTGAATTTCATCGAGAGATAAGCCTTCTTTTTCTTGTCGCGCCGTTGATACGCGAGCGAATAGAACGGCTTTTCTTGTTAGTTGCGGCTCGTTAGTTTGGCCGGTATTTACAGGGGTAGAGTTTCCCATGTTATCAAACATAATACCCTAAACCTTTCATAAGTCCATATCATAAATGGACCTTTGGAGCTGGGCTATTTGCAACTAAAATAGCCGTAAAGAACCACCCTACATAAGCGCTAGTCTGGCCCAGCGCGCACCTTATTTAATTCTGTGAAGTATTCAAGCAATCGTACTTGCTTGAATTCGGCCAGTTTATCTTCTATGTAGCTAGTAGAGCTACTCTTTCTCGTTCTAAAATAGATTTTCGATATCTTCTTCGTAAGCCTGGACCACTGCGCCGAATTAGCACCGGTCATTTTACGAACGTCTCGGCTTCCGGTTTCGCGCATTAGGCTCCATATTGCCAAAGTCTCTAGGCGTTGTGCTAGAGTTGCTTTTGGGTTTAATGTATTTATCTCATGAAGGAAGCTTGTAGCTGTATTCATAATCGTTTCGTTTAAGTCTAGATTCTTCGCCTCAATCTGCGCAAATTCATATTCAAGTAGTGTCTTGGCTAACTCTTCGTTGAATATATCTACGAAAACAAGCTTTTGCTTTGTAGTGAGCTTCATGACACTATCGCTCGCGCGGCCGTACTCGAGAGCGTGTTTCAGCGCGGTATTGAAAGCGCGCTTAGTGTTGTATCGCGCTTCAACACGCACCACCTCAAAGGGCTTCTTGCTACGGATATTATCAAATAGCGTAAGTTGGCAGTAGTTATCTTTCTCGAGTAGTCCGCGCTCGCTGACGCGAGACTTAGCCAGCTCTCTTCGCTTATCATAAATCGCAATGGCTTGGCTTGCACTATAAAAATGCAGAGCTTCGCCATCGTTCCGATATACGCGCATATCGGCTTGCTTCCTGGTCGATACATTCGCTTTCGCAATATCGCCAATTACACTAGCCGCAGTCCGGTAATCGTCAAATATGATATTCTTGCCAAAGTGAATCGTCTTAACTTCGGCTCTTTCTATTTGGTTTCTTTTAATCTCGATTCCAAGCTTATATAGTTTGCGATATAGTTCCGCGCAGACGGCTTTAAAGTCGCCAGAGCTAAGCTCGTCAAAGTTATTATTATAAAGAATCTTTGGTGCCGAAAATTCGATGTGCAAGAATACAGAAACGCCACCGGCTCGTACCGCTTTCATAAGCGTTACGCGCGGCTGATATACTCCTAGCTTCTTATCTTTCGCTTTTATCTGTAATACACATTTAATAACTTTGCCGGATCCAAAAGAATAGTATGGTGGTCCAAAGATGCCATGAGCAGAAGGAGAGAACTTGCGATAAACACTCGGGCTAATCCTGAAATTGGGGTAGTTCACTCGGAGAATCACAGTATCGATCATCACTAGCTCTCATTACGTCTTCATATTTACTAATCACTGCTTCTTCTATTTCTTGCCCGACATATCGGTCTATCGGGTAGAATATTCCGAAGCTATTCAGTCCAACCTTTTTGGTCGGAAAGGTGAGTCTATATGAGCCGTCTAGTCGCGTCATGATGCCGACGGAACTACAGTAAATCGTTCCGTATAGCACAAAGCTTGCGAAGGCCACCAGTCCGCCATGTGGCTTTACTGGCATTATTTCGATTTCTGATATAAAGCTATTCATTGTCGTCATCCTTATTAACGACATGTTCGCGCTTGTCTATATCGATTAATATTTCTAGAAACTTTACGAGTGCTTGTTGCTCCAGTTTCTTGTCTTTCTGATACGTTATATTACCTCTTCATTCCATATTCCAAGGATACAAAAAGAGAGTTCAGCGTTATTATTGCGATAATATTGCGCTATTTACCAAGACCTCTCAAGGCAGCAGATATAAATCCGCCAAAGATTCTTCGGTTCCTATTTTCTTGTATGTCCCCAGCATTAAAAATATGAATTTTAGAAGACGATCCAAGAGCGTATTTTTCAAATAATTCGCTCGATTGGCTATCAACTTTTATCATCCAAGTCCAGCCTCTAGGTGCTATAACCTCATAGCATACAATGCGGTTTTCGAAGCGAACTTTATAAGGCACCTGGAAAGCCTCATCTGCTATATTATTTTTATTGTTAAAACGCCTGAAAACTATAGGGTAGTCATTATAATTATCTATTTTTCCTTGATTTAAAATTGATGCTATTTTACTTGAATGTTTTTCGCCTAAATTTACACCACTATAGGCCGAATCTGTGAATATATGACATCTATACAAATCCGAAAGACAGGCTAAAACGATATATTCTTGATTAAAATCTTCGGCAAAAACACATGGCTGCTCTTCTGGAGTTTTCGTCGGCCTGTCTGCGGACGACAAGAATCGTTCTCTTTCTTGTTCCCATTTAGCAAGTTTTAACTCGCAGTCTGCACATAATGCGTATTCCCACGTATGATGTCCTGCGTCTACTTCGTTTGGACAGTATGGCGATAGTAGTAGGAGATGTTCGCCAGGCTTAAGTGTCGGCGGATCAAAAAATGATGCCTTTGTAAGAGCATGAGACCTTCTCTTATTACTTGCAGTTAAAGGCGCGTCGCAGAGTCTGCATTTCTTATTTTCTTTGTCTATCATTCAAAAAACTATTATTAATTCTAACTGATTTTGTATTTAGTTCAAATAAATCGTCGATTCCGGCGATATTGCGAATGCGTTCGTTAAGGCGTTTTAAGACCTCGTAGACGCGGTGCCAGTCCGAAGGGCGTTCATTACCTATATAGTCATACAAATCATCCCAGACGGTCTGAAAATCGCGTAATTCGTAAAGTTTTGTTGGATCCTTAAATATAATTTCGCAAAGAGCAGGAGTGAATGGCGCGTCTTCGCGGAAACGCACTACTTTATTGCCGACGTGGATCGTGCGAGTTTTTGGATCGTAGTTCACCTTAATATCTTTATCGTCGTCATAGAAGAGCTGTTTGTGCCCGTCTTCGTATTCGCGCTCAATTTCTGGGATTATCTCGGCTAGTGCCTTCGTCTCAGCATTAAAACTTAATGCGATTTTTTCGTAGTAATCTGCATCATTCGGAATTTGGGCTTTTGAATTCATATATTTGAAGATGAATCGTTGCGGCACGATATTACAGAGTAGATCTAGGCATTTGAAACCCCAGTCGTCGTAGTACCTTTTGGCTTTTTCTTTAGGGTTGGTTATATCTTCGTGTTTGTCGCTGAGATAAATAAGCTCGTAGTCGATGTGCTCTAAGATGGATTGGTCGTCTTTGCCCGATTTCGAGAGTTCGGAAGTTTCATGGAACAAATTAGCAAAGTCGACTCCTTCACGATGAAGCTCAATTAAGTCGGTTACTAATTCTGTTACATTTTCAGGCATTACAACTTCCAATTAGTTGTCTATATTATACCATATCTTCTTGGGGTCGTAAGGTGTGGAATGACTTGCAAAATGTCCCAAAGTAAGGTTAAATTGGACAACCCTGCAAAGGGAGCCGCAATTTTAACTAACCCACAACCGAATATTAACTTTAATCTAAAGTTGCTCTTTAACGGTCGGTGTTAGAAAAGACCTTGCAGGGTTATTAAGGAGTATTTATATGAGTAATGTTAGTATATGTGAATACGTTATCGGCGTAATTCACGATAAAGATATTTGGTATTATGTCGGCAAATATGACAACAACGGTGTGGATCTTAAGTCGAACGAGCAATATTCTTCGTTTTTAGTTGACGCTAAGCGTTACGATGACGAAGATATTCTGCGAGAGGAGCTTGAATCTCTACCTAAAACTATGGCTTACAAGATCCTAGAGCTTCAGTGTTGTCCGAAATGCAAAAAAGAGTTTACGGAGCATCCGGCTTTATCTCGCGTAGATAACGAGACGGAGATTTGTCCAGAATGCGGAGTTCGCGAAGCTGTAGAAGCGTATCAAAAAGCCGCCCAGTAGGGTGGTCTTTTTTATGCGGCAATTGCATCATGGAGTACTGATACAGTGTATTTGATTGGCTCTACGTTGCCACCAAATAGTTCATTCCAGTCGATGGATTTGAACGGATCCGTCTTTAGTAGGTCAGCAAGTTCAATGTCGCCGTTCTTTTGGACATATTTGACGATAAAATTAATGAATTCTTGCTGTTTAGAATTAAGTTGATGAGCATTAAGGTACTCGCCAAACTTTTCATTTACAGCATCTTGGTCTATACCTATCAAGCTACGTACGAATGCAGCAAGGCTTTTACCATTTGCATTCTCGTTATATTCGTCTTCGGAGCCTAAATCAAACCAAAGCAATTGTTTGAGCTTTTCAGCATCTTTCTGATCAAGTTTTTCAAGATTGCGAATCTTTTCAATGGTTATGTCGTCGCCATTCTTCGTTAAGTAATCAATTACACGTTCCTTGTATGTGCGAATATCGATAACTGTACCGTCTGGTTGGAAGTCTGGATCTACAAGTTCGTCGCTTACGTCGATATCGATTAATCTGAGTTCGTCGCCAGTAATGTACTTAATTAGCTCGCGTACGGAATCGCGTAGACGCTCTAGGTCTTTTACTTGTGGCTCATTCCAGCTAGATTCATCATATAGCTCTTTAAGATCATCTTTCTTGGCTTCAACCTGCGGAATAGTCATCTTGTTTTGAAGAAGGTATTGCGCTATTTCGCGTACTTTCTTTACGTCGGCAGTCGCATAAGCTGGGGTATTTTTCAATATTGCTCTCTGGATCCTCATCATTCTAATATCGAATGATAGAGCCTTGAAATCGGAGTCAGAGCCGCCTTCAATAAGTGGTGCGACAAAAGTCTTAAGTTCATGAACATTTACAGGTGTTAGAGCAAGCCATGCTTTGTCGTTGTTATATTTATCGACGTATTTTAGATTTTGGCGAACAGCAATACGGTTGGTACTTTTCTTTAAATCCTTAACAATATCGAGGAGTATGCGGACGGTTTTGTCGCGATAGCTACTGAGAAATTCGTCTTCTTGACTTTCGAAATCTTGGAGGCTATATGCGATTTCTGATCGAAGTGCGAAGATTCTTTGCGATAGTGAAACTTTATCGCCGGCGCTAACTACTTCGTTATGTTCTACCTGGAAATATTCAAAGTTATCGCAATAATCGAAGATAAGGAACTTCTTTTTGTCGTTGCCTGGACCAAACAAGTCTGGGCAGAGACGCGTACCGCGACCAATCATCTGGACAAACTTAATCTTTGAACGCACTGGCTTGAAGAACATGAGGTTGGAAACGGCAGGAACATCGATACCGGTGTCGAGCATATCGACAGAAACAGCAATTCTAAACTCATCATCGGTGTCAAACTTAACTACTAGATCTTCGGCGTAGTTTACGGAATAGTCGACCAACTGACAGGTATTTGATGGAAGATGGGGGTAAAGCTTCTTGAATTCATTAACGATCATTTCGGCGTGTTTGTGGTTGTATGCAAAAATGATTGTTTTTCCGATAGTTTCACCGCCATTTACGCGGATGCCTTTTTCCATTAAGTCTTCAAGTACGCTGCGACAAGTATCTTCATTGAAAATAGAGCGGAAAATTGCATTTGCCGGAATTGTTAAGTCTGGCGTTTCGCGGTCGCCTTCAAGAAAATCATCCAACTGTTCGAGTTGATCTTCGTCCAGTTCTTCGCGCTTAATACCTTGCGTCATAATACGGGAATGACGGTTAATAACTTCATAGCCTACAAGATAATGCTCTTTAATTGCATCTTCTAGTGGATAATCAAAAGTTGGCTCTCCGGATTCACACTCGAATATTCCATATGTGCTACTTCCGACTTCGTCGCGTGGTGTAGCGGTAAAGCCGACAAGTAAGCTATCGAAATAGGCAAAAATCGAAGCGTAACGGTTAAAGATTGAGCGGTGTGCCTCATCGACGATAATCAAGTCAAAACGTCCAGTCGAGAAATCTTTGTCTTCGGCGTCAATATAGTTGATCATCGTTTGATAAGTACAGAACATCAAGCGAGCATTCATGTCTTTGTTTGCGTTTCCGCCTTCAGAAAGCTCGCAGATTGTCATATCTGGCAGAAGCTTTGCGTAGTTACGTTTTGCCTGCTTAACGAGAGAAGTTCGATCGGCTAAGAATAGGACATTCTTGATCCAGCCATTTCTTGCCAAAATATCCGTCAAAGCGATTGATACACGCGTTTTACCGGTGCCGGTAGCCATAACTACTAGTCCGCGGCGATGATGCGCGTTAAAGCGCTCACACATGCGCGTAAGGGCCATCTTTTGGTATGGACGGCCAGCGATTTCGTCTTTTGCGGCCATATCAGTTATATTGCCGCGATTTCGGCGCTGAATCATACGCTCAAGTTCTTCAAGAGTGTGGAATGCTGTTACTTTCCGATCAGGATAAACGCCATCAATAACATGGGTCTCGTAGCCATTTGTGTAGTAGATTACTGGTTTATAACCAAACTTTTCTTTCAGCGATTCCGCATAAAGGTCTGCCTGATGACGGCCAATTTGCGGATCCTTTGAAGTCTTTTTCGCTTCGACAACAGCAAGTGGCTTGCCGGCGCGGTCGTAAAGTACATAATCGCAGTAGCCAACACCTGCGTTGTTAGGCATATTGCCGACTTCTATTTCTATACCGGCTTTACCAGGAAGGGCTACGCCTTTTTGGGTTAGTACATCCCATCCGGCTTCGCGTAGATACATGTCGATATATGCCGCCCTAGTTTCAGCTTCCGAGAAATATTCCGGAGACTTCGTTGGCTCTTCATAAGTGTTATTCTTGTTGTCCAAGAACTTTATGAAGTATTCCAGGTTATCTACGGCAATTTTTACATCTTTCTCACGAACTGGCTGATTATGTTCAGCACGAATACCTATAATACGAATAAAGTGAAGCGATTCGGTAACCTGATCGTCGTTTACATAGTTTCTTATTGGGGAGCAGTCAATCAGCTCAAGAAGAGAGTATTTTTTCTTTTTCTTAGCTGATTTCTCTGGAAAGATTTGTTCGAGTACTTCACGAAGAACTAGGCGTGACGCCTTAGCTTTCTCTTCCTTCGTAGGAAGTGCTCGAATTAGCTCGAGTCTTCCCATATAGCCGCTCGAAAACATATTACTCATATTATACCATAAACTGCATAAATTCATAAGGCTTATGATGGATTTTTGAAGCGCAAATTTTGATTTGTCGACCTGAGCAACGAAGTTTGAAAAATTCCTTTGTTGTTCTTCACTCGGTAATGGAACGCAGTAATTCAATACGTCTGAGTTCTTTATTGCGGGGTAGTTTGCGCCTGTAACAACATTAATCATTGCGTCCGTAAATTTATCGGAACAAACTATAGCCATTAGAAACTCTGGAGTGCATTTTTTAGATCTCAAGACACAAAATCCGCTAGAAGCGACCAGATTATCGCTATCAAGAGAAACCATGGCAACATTCTTTAAATTTGGTCTTACAGTAGATATGAGGATATCGCCAAACTGTACATGCTGTTGCGCCCTAGAAGGTGCGTCCGACATTTTGTATTTCGTAAATCCAGTCATTATATTGCGTTTATTGTCGATAGATGAGATATCAATATACTTAATCTCTGCATCGCTCTCAAAATCCTTTTTAGCAGTCGGAATTTTCTGCTCAACTAATTCAGCTATCTTTACTCGTTCGCTATCAGTATCATAAAACATCTCGACAAATCGGGCCTCAATTTAACGTGTTTACGAAAAATCGGCACAAATCTATGAACTCACGATTTTCTCAATTACTAAATAAAATATAACACAACATTATGACATTTGCAAATGATTATGATTTGTCATATTTATAAAAACCTTCGCCTGTTGATTTTCCTAATTTACCTTCGTCAATGTATTTATTTAACATATTAAGCATGCCTTTATAATTATATGGTAGCATCATTTTCTTTAATAATGGACTCATTAATCCAGGAACTTTTTGATATTGTTCAACTATATTTTTTGCGGTTGTCAATCCTACAGTATCAATAATTTCAAATGGTCCTTTTGGAGCTCCTGTTCCTCTTTTCCAGGCAATATCAATACTTTGAGCATCAGATATTCCATTCGTTAATAAATCCATACCACTTAATAAAAATGGTACAAGCATAGAATTTAATAGATATCCTGATTTTTCTTTTAATACTGGAAGAGGTAGCATTCGAATACTTGTTGCAAATTCCATAATTTCATCAAAATATTTTTTGTTGGTTCCATCATGAGACATTAGTTCGGCTGTATTTTTAACCCATATTGTGTTTGCAAAATGAAGTGATAAATATTTTTCGGGTCTTCCTGTATATTTAGCAAACATAGATGGTAATAGAGTAGAAGAGTTAGTTACAATAACCGTTTTTTCTTCTAACAATGGAGCTAAAGTTTGATAAAATTTAATTTTTTCATCTTTAATCTCAGCCATAGATTCAATTACCAAATCTGCATCTTTCACTGCTTCTTTCATATCAACTTCTAATTTAATATTGTTATAGGCAAGATCAACTTTTTTTAAACATTCCTCTTTATTAAAACTATCAATGTCAGATATTCCTCTTGCCCAACTATTCTCATCATTAGTGTCTAAAGACTCGATGGTTTCAATATAATCTTTTTTTAATGCATCTAGCTTAGGTTGTGTTCTTGTTTTACTATCTTCACTTCTTAACCATATTGTTACATCATATCCACAATATGCTGATTGAAAGGCTATTTGACTACCTAAAACTCCACCACCAGCAACTACTATTTTTTTATAATTCATAAATCCTCCTTATTGTTAAATATGTTATAACATTTATTCACAAAAAAAACAACAGGTCTCCACAATCTTAAAACCGATTTGTATCTAAGCAACTACGAAATCGAATGGATAGATATAGAGAGGCAAAAGCGCGCCTGCATGATTTTGCGAAAAATCGAGTCCATAATCTCCGATAGAAACAAAGAATTAATTCAGTTAGATGAGTTAGTCAAAGCCCGATTTGTCGAGATGTTTAACGACTCAAAAACATACCCAATTAAACCACTTTCAGACATAGCCGAATATTGGAACGGGCTAACTTATAAACCGACAGACGTGTCAAATGACGGAACTATTGTTTTGCGTTCAAGCAACATACAAAGCATGCGGTTAGATCTTAATGACATTGTCCGCGTAAAATGCGACATCGGCGACAAAAAGATGGTAAAGAAAAATGATATTCTGATGTGCTCAAGGAACGGTAGTGCTAAGCTTGTCGGGAAAGTTGCACTCATTCCCGACCTTCAGGAACAAATGAGCTTCGGCGCGTTCATGATGATTGTACGAAGCGATTATTACCCATATCTCATGACTTATTTTCAGCTGCCAGAATTTCGTTCGCAAATATCTACAGGAACCACAACAATTAACCAGATAACTCGATATATGCTCGATAAGGTTAAACTTCCAGTCCCCGATAAAGCGAGCATTGACGTGTTCGCCGCCTTTGTTGCTCAGGTCGACAAATCAAAATTTGCGCTAAGCGATGAACTTACGGTGTGCGACTTTTACGTTTGTTTGATTTACGATCGCGTAATGCATGGTCGTATCGATCTGAGAGTGTCCTAGTAGTTTCTGAACCTGCTCGATCGGCATTCCTTTGTCGATTGCACGTGTCGCCATAGTCCGGCGGAATTTATGAGGGTGAACTTTATTTATGCCTAATTCGCGTCCTAAGCGCCTCAGACGGATTTCTACGCCAGATATCTGTAATCTATCGTAAGGCGCGTCAAGCGTCACAAAAAGGGCAGGATTTGCGTCAGAGCGGCTATTTATGTAGCCCATTAGGTGTATCTTGGTTTTAGCATCGAAATATACGCGCCGCTCTTTGTCGCCTTTGCCGAAAACTATGCATTCGCGTTCTTCAAAGTCTATGTCGTCAATATTAAGTCTTACGAGCTCACCAATTCTAATTCCGGTCGAGTAGAGAAGGTCAATAATTGCCAGGTCGCGTAAGCTACTGCATCTGTCGCGCATTTTTTCGATTTCTTCGTCCGAGATTATTTCTTTCACGGTTTTTGTGGTTTTGATTTTATGGATCCTACGCATTGGGCTTTTAATGATATAGTCTTCTTCCTCAAGCCAAGTAAAGAAGCTCGAGATATTGCGGCGGATATTATCGATTGTCGTTTTGCTACAACCATTTAAGCCTTGATAGTTAGCAAGGTAATCCCGTATATCATCAGTTGTTACTTTGCGTATTGGGTCGTCTATTTTGTCTAATAGCTTTTCTACGGTAGTTTTATAGTAGGATAGAGTCCGCTCGGAACATCCTTCTATCTTTTTGGCATTCAGAAACATTGACAGATAGTTGTCGTTCGAAATGCCATTTATCGATCTCGTTTCTTTTGTTAAGCGCGAAACAAGTACGCGTTGTAGTTTTTGTGACTGATTTGCGGTGAGATATTCGTCCATATCCACCAAAATGTATTTAATGGTTTCCTCCATTAATAACTCCTTTTGTTAGATTAGAACCTCCACTAACAAAAGGAGATGCTTTCTAGCCAAAATACTCCTGCATTAAACTATCGAATAATTGTTGAGTCTTTTCGAGTGACTTCTGTACGGCAAATTTTGATTTGTCGACTTGGTTATAGAATTCTGAAAATTGTTGTTGCAGTGCAATTGGTGGTAGGATACATTCGAATTGCCTAAAAATATTCATTGAAACACGTGGCATTTTCGCGCCGGCGGTCTTTTCATTAATGTAGCCCACGAATGCGTCACTTCTTAGCAATGTGGCCAAGAACTCTCTGGTAAGTTCTTTGCCTGGCTTTAATGGGACTAATTCAGTAGTGCAATAACCTTCTTGATCCGGCAAAACGACTTTATTTAGATATGGACGAAGCTTAGAATAGAGAACATTATTTTCATCAAAAGTACATGTAGAGGCGTTAATTTTGTCTTCAGAAACGATAAGCTTGCTTATCACCTTGCCAGATTGCGATTCGACCATATCTAGGTTAAGAAGCCAAACCGTTTCGTTGTTTTTGATTTTTGGTGAGCTTGTGGGTGCCGCCTTTGATATTGGCTCGGTAGGCCATCCTTTATCATTGGCTACGACATTGCCGAACATCTCGACAAATCGGGCTTTGATGAGATTGTCTAATTGTCGAATTTGCTCAGTTTTATTTTTGATAATTGCGGATAAATGTTTTAGTGAAGAGACAATTTCTCGTTGCCTTTGCTCACTCGGCAGAGGTATTTCGTAGTCTTTTAACCACTCGGTACTCATATTCTTCTGCGCAATGCCTTTTGATGATTTAATACAATCGTTCTCAAATTTATCAGAAAGCAATGCGAAGTATAAATAGTCTTTTATGATTCTGTCATCTTTAATTCTCAAACAAGCGACACGTTGATTAAGTGCGGCCGGTAGCCATTTCTTATCTAGCAATGCAACACGTCCGACGTTTCCGGTAAGCGATAAAAGAAGATCATTTTCTTCAAGCATATAGTCGCGAATTAGTGGTTCTTCGGAGTCTGGATAGAATGCTGGCTTTTCGTCTTCAACGTATCCTTTCTGGACATTTGCTATACGGATAATCCGAATTCCCGAATCGACATATTTACTACTCTTAAATGCGAAACCATTTAGAATTTTGCATGCATCTTTTAGTCTTATTGTATTATCCATACTCATCTACAAATTCGAATTTGTTTCGGTTAATAATTTCTTTAATTCGGCAAGGTTATCGGCCACTTCCTTGTCTAATTTCTCGATATCGGCAAGAATTTCAGATGTTGGTGGATATTCGACTTTCTCGTATTCTACTTCTTTGTACTTATTAATAGAAAGATCGTAACCATTCTTTGCGATTTCGTCTTTAGGTACAAAGAATGATTGGTCGGTACGCCTACGATCTTCTTCGTTATTCAAATTATGGAAGCGTTCGATAATATCTGGAATATCGTTTTCTTTTACTGCGGCGCGCTTATCATCTAGACTGAAGCCATCAGCTTTCATATCATAGAACCAAACCTTGTCGGTTCCGCCAGTATCGGTCTTGGTGAAGATTAAGATTGCCGTAGAAACGCCTGCATATGGCTTAAATACACCCGAAGGCATAGAAATTACGGCGGTAAGCTTCTGATTCTCGACAAGTTCTTTGCGTAGCGCCTTGTGGGCCGTACTACTACCAAATAAGACGCCATCCGGGACGATTGACGCACAGCGGCCACCAATCTTTAGTGTCTTGATAAATAACGCAACAAACAAGAGTTCTGTTTTCTTCGTATTGGCTAGTGAGAGAAGATCCTTTGACACTTGATCTGGGAAAAGGCTACCAGCAAATGGTGGGTTAGCCATAATCATAGAGTAAGCTTCGCGCTCGGTATTATCGTTTGAAAGCGAATCTTGGTATTTGATGTTTGGACTATCGACACCGTGGAGCATTAAGTTCATTGCTCCAATACGAAGCATAGATTGGTCGGTATCAAAGCCAGTAACAAGCTTAGAGCGGTAGTAATCGCGCTTTTCTGGCACCATAAGATCATCTTCTTGATGTTCGCCGACATAACGAATAGTTGAGAGCAAGAATCCGGCGCTGCCCATAGCTGGATCCAGGATATTATCATTGAGTGTCGGTTGCATGAGTTCCACGATCATATTGATGATGTGGCGCGGAGTGCGGAACTGACCGTTTTGGCCAGAAGCGGCAATTTTACTAAGAAGATATTCGTAGACATCACCCATGATATCTTTATTATTCATATCCATGGCATCGATGCCATCTACAATCTTAGAGAGAACCAGTGGTGTAGGGATTAGGAACGTTGCGCTATCCATGTATTTACTAAATGTGGAGTCGCCGATCGTCTTAATGAATGGGAAGACGTAGTCCTTTACGGTATTAAACATAGTCTCTGGATCGAAATTATGAAAAACGTGCCAACGCATATCTTCGTAATTTGCTTCGAGACGAGGTTTTTCGGAGATTACACAGACGCCTTCTCCGAAGATTTTGCGCTCCAGTGGAATACCGAGGGAATTAGCTTTCGATTCGTCCTTCTGCTGATTGTCATCAAGCAGCTTAATGAACATTAAATAAGTAATCTGCTCAACTGCAGTAATCGGGTTAGTAATACCACCGGTCCAAATCGTATCCCAGATGGAATCCACTTTGTTGCGTAAGTCTCCGACAATCATGTTATCTCCACATTAAATTTATAAATATCCTTAGCTTAATTATATCATGAAACGCACTCTTTTCGGCGCCTGCGACCGGCTTTTCACGCACATATTTCACAACATTTAGCGATTTCAGGTCAAGAAAAAACTTTATCCCTGTTTTCTGCACGAAAAAGGCCAAAAGTCCGATTGTGATCAAGTGGATGCTATCTATTGACTTTCTGACACTTTATTTTCTAGAATTCGCGGCCGTAGCTTGGTGTAATATCTACTGGTTCGGCCCAAAGCCAAAGTTTCGTTACGGTCCAACGTCGTACGAAATACATGCGCAGAATCGCTTCGTTTACGTCGCGGTTATTTAGGGCGCGTGGAATGTAGGCGAGAGAGAAGAAGTATTTATCCTTGTCCTCGCCGTCGTAATGGATATAAATGCGTTTTCCATAGCCAAAGCGCATCTCCTTATCCCAAGTTCCGAGCAGCGTTTCGTCATCAAACTCTCTAAGCGCCCATTTGGCGTCTCTAATGTTTGAATCTACCAGCTCCATATTCTTTAGATCGCTATATTCGCGCGAAGTAAGGATACCTTCGTGCTTAACGTAGAGTTGATGAAGCTGCCTGGCGGTCACCTTAATAGGCTCGCCATTCCTTGACTTCTTGTATATGCGGCGTTTTGCCATCATAACCTCGTTTCTTTGAGGTTGCGCCATCGAGGCGGTATCAATATTTAAACAGCATAGTGTCGCCGTCCCAAGCTGCCCACTCGTTGCGTTTCTTTTCTTCCGGCGTCATTTTAGCTTGCTCTTTCTCGATCTTCTTAACGGTTTCTATTAATTCCATCATGTTTTTACAAGCTTCTTCCGACCAGCCACTTTTCTTAATTGGGTGTCTGATTACGGTTTTAAGCTTGCTTGCGTCACATTTTCTTGGATCGCTTAGATAAATCTCGTGGTGATATCTTTTATCAGTTATATCGAGTTCGTGTCCGTTATTTTGCATGTATTTATGCATCAATTCAACGGTAGCCGGTTCGTCGTCGTAGCTCCCAATATGCATACATTGGACGCATAAGCCCTCGTCATAAGTTAAAAACTCCACCCTAGAGAAGTCTTGTTTTTTCTTTTTGGTGGCTTCTTCTATCGCCCAGTCAAAATCAGCTTTCGTTACAAAGTCCGGTAAACGAATAATTGAGATAAAGTTTAGATCTTCTTTATGATCGTAATCTATGCCGTCTTTGTCATCTTGCCACCAAAAGCCCTCTAGTGGTGGTACAACGTACTTAAAGAACCCATTTATCTTATGATCGCCCTTATAACTCATTTTTAGCGTATAAGCTATGCCATATAGTAGGCCTAAAGTATTCTGATAATCTCCGTTTTCTTCGTTGGGGTTGCCTTTGCCTCTAACGGCGATATAGTTTATCTTTGGCACTTCGATAATCGCCGGTTTATTCTTCGGCATATAAAACTCTTTATATTCTTTCTTGAAATCGAATGCCATACTTGCTTCAATTATATCATCTGGCGCATGTTTCATGTCACAACTCGGTTCGAGCATAAAGTCAAAAAACGGCCCTACAGGGGTCGTAAAAGCATCTATTTTTCGCCAAAACCGCCAAAGACTAGCGTTTGTAGTTCGGCTCCAGCCAGAGCCATGGATTCCATGGATTTAGCTCCTGCGCATCACACCTCTGTAACAGCGGTTTAAGGACCGTAATTCGCGACTTAATTATGCAGAATTTGTCCTCTTCTTCGGTTCCTATCAAGGTACTTAAGTTCCAGCCAAGTATTATTATCGCCATTATCGTCCAATTTATCGAATGGTTCACGAAGCGTGTGGTCTATTTAGTTGCGTTTTCAAAAATTCGACTGCGTAATCACGCAATAATGAACCTGCAGGGCTTTTATTCCGTATTGGACAGCTTTTTGTATTACATCTAAATCTAAATGAGTTTCTTTCACCACCTACGATACTAGTGGACATAGTTTTGCCACAATGCTTACATATGACGAATGACCTTAAGAAATTAGACACATCATTCTTGCCATATCTTGAAGCTTTTTTACCACTTTTACAGATACGAAGATGTCAAAAAATGAAGTTCCTGTAATTAGATTTATCGGCACAACAAGACATTTAAGCGCACTTTACATAGTGTAAATATTCGATTGTTCTATCTGCGGAGTAATCCCTGCCCGCGTCTGCTTTGAATCGATGATAGTCTTTTGTGAAAAAGCCATATTCTCCGCGACTGCCCATGATTTCTTCAATGTCTTCTAGAGAAAGAAGCCCTTCGTTGTTGTAGCTTAGGAAGATATACTTTGCTTTTGCGTTTGCTATTAAATCTGAAAATGCTTTTTTGACTTGAGAGCGAGAACAATATAATGACTTTTGCTTCTTATATTCACGGAGCCCAGTTTTGCCATGAATTTCAGGGTTATCATTTTTGGCGATAGTTTCCAACAGATGATAGTTTGTAGCATATTGGCGTTGATTATATGGTGGATCTAAATATAGGACATCAACATATTGTTCGCTTGCTATCTTGTTCGCATCGTCATTAAATACTAAATGCTCATTCTCATTTATGATTAGTTCTGCTGGAATAAGTTCAAGGGGCTTTTGCGCTGACTTCTTTAGAGACTTAAGAAATGCACCATATACGCTCGCTGTGTTTGCTACCTTATCAATACTCTCAAGAAGAGAGCAAAGAAGACAGTAATATTCATCTTCGTTTATCTTGTCGACCTTGTACCAAGTTTCGATTGTATTTCTAATTGCATCACATTTCCTCCCATTTTCATCGGAAAAATATTGTCTTCCTTGACCGCCACCGAGGCAATAATTGGTAAAAATAAAGCCATCCTCCCCAGGAATATTCGTGAGATAGTCGCAAACAGTAGCAATTTTATTATCGCTTTTATCTAGATCGCTAATTTCTTGCTTAAGGCCATTAAACTCTAGAGGCTTATGATTGCCGATATAATGGCGATTTAGGACATAACTGTATGTTTGTATATCATTGGAAACAATCTTTTTGCCCTTCTTTTTGAAGTGTTTTCCGACTGCTCCAGTTCCAGCAAATAAATCGCAAACAGAAGCATAATCGCCTGAAGTAACTTCATCTACGGACTTTTCGATAAAATCTAGTAAAGATAACTTGCTGCCAATGTAGTTCATATCTATATTCTACCACAGATTACATGTACTTGGGCTTATATTTACTTTTTTCAAAAATATGTTAAAATAAGTGGTACTTAATGAGGAAGGACAATTTCAATGTTAAATAATGAGCAAGTTGGCGTCTCGGCAGAAATTGCAATTGCGGATGTCTTTGGTGTTAGTATTAATCCGACTTATCGTTCAAGAGGCGTTAGCAGTATAACCCAATCAATTAAGCCAATTGTCGGTGGTATTTTTGCCTCCTATAATATCCCAAGTCCAATCAAGCATATCGCTGAAGGCCAGAACGCAGTTGATTTTAATCTTTCTGGTGGCAAAACCTTATCGGTAAAAACAAACAAGCAAGCACTAGGAAAGGCTGCCCCACAGAAAATTGGCCAGGCTTCATCTAGCACTTGGTATAGTCATCTTGCTAAAGCATTATCAATAGAAACCGTTCCTTCGACTTATGCGGAGAAAGCACGCTTATTTAAGCAGATCGCTTTGACCAGAATTGATGAATTACTTGCTTTATACTGGGAGAATATGTTTGATTGTGATTATTTGGTTCACTTTTATAATGTCGTAGATAGAGGCGATAACCCAACCAATAATCCTCAATTTGTCGTATTCGAAAAATCAAGTAGCCCAGTCTGGAGTAAAAGTAAAGTTTCATTTACTAAAAGCACTGTGGCAGAGTGGAATGAGAGCACTACTGTAAAATATGACGGTGTGACGATTGGCGAATTTCAGGTTCACAACAACCGAGATAATTTCAAGTTCCGTTTTAATATGGCTGGTGTTGCCGAACTATTGAAGAAGAATAAACTCACCCTTTCTTAAAAATAAAAACATATTCATGTTTGAAAACATAATAATCGTTTGCTAGCGAGCGATATTTCCATATGCCTTCCTGATTTCGTTTACCTCTATTGCCAGACATATTTTTGACGACAATACTTTTTAATTTGAAACCTTGTTTTTGGGCGGCGTTCATACAATAAAAACCTAGCGGCACCCACTCGCTGTTTTTGTACATATCGCCGATAACTATTGCTAAATAACGACTATTTTCCAATAATTCGGAGGCATTTTTGAGAACTTTTGAAAACATTTTTATAAAATCGCTTAGGCAAGTTGCGTTCGACAAGTCATTTTTATTGTTGCTAAACTTTATGATATTTGCATAAGGTGGGTGAAGTATAACTAATTGCGCAGTGCTTTTATTATAGGCTTCTATTAATGCTTGGACTTTTTCTTTTGTATCTTTGCTCGAACTATCACCTTCAATTACCTCATAAAAACAATCTTTATGGTCGTCAAGTTTCTCTTTGGTATATGTTACCATTTCTGGGACGATATCTACACCGATGAAATTTCTTTTTAATGTTTCTGCCTCGAAGGCCGTGGTGCCACTACCTAAAAATAGGTCTAGGACAACATCACCTTTCTTTGTGTATTTCTTTATAAGTTGTCTTGGGACCTGCGGAACGAAATTACCGTGATAGAAGCCGTCGTGCTTTCCGCTTTTATCTCTTTCATCAATAAGCCAGAGGCTGTCTGTCCAGACATCGCTCTCTTGCCATTTAGTTATGTCTATATCGTTTATTTTTCCCATTTTTTACTCCTTTAATTATATCAGATTGAAAAGCCTTTGATAATAATTCTGTGTCGTTTTCACTGGCGATTTCGTCGTTATAGACGGTTAACATTTAACTTCTGCTTACATATTATTTGACTGGATTTGTCAAGTAAAAGTTCGCTGTACAGATGTTGAGTCATTATTTACAATTTGGGTTTTTTTCATGTATAATATACGGTATGGCGAGACAGAAAAAGATTTTTAGCAAAAAAGAACTAAAAGAACTTCCCGCAGAGAAAATTATTGATAAAATTCAGCACGAGAATTATTCTTTGCTCACGACGCTCGGCGCGGAGGATTTACGTAAGGAAATGGTGCCGGTAGGCAAGATTTGTAATGCTGCTATAAACTATTTTTTTAAGACCACGGGTCCTAAAAATGATCCAGAAAAACATAACCAAGCCGCGCGTAAGAAATTAGTCAAAAAACTGTCAAAACTTACTCCGGGATCTTATGCTGGGATGCCAAAAGATAGCAAAAATGGTCTAGTAATCGGTTTCAACCATCCTTCGCTTGGTGAAATTGCACGAATTCTGACTATGAAGATTGATATTATGGGCGACAAACCAATGTATTTTCCGGTGAATTTGCCGTGGTATGAAGCACTGGCGCCAAATTATGACCGTATTAAAAGGCTTGGTATTATAATTACCCCCACGATTACGCCTGCGACTTGGAAAAAGATGAATCTAAAAGAAGGTACTTTCTTATATGAACAGGGTTCGAGGTTAAAACGCGAGTTCCGCGACCTGTATACTCGTATTTCGCACGATGGCTTGAAGGATGGTGGAGTGGTGTTCGTGGCGCCATCAGCTACGCGGCAAGCTACGGTGTTTAAGAATGAGGACGTCTACAGGAAAGAGGAAGATATAATTCCGACGATGTCGATGCTGGCATTAAAACTATACTCTGACCCGGAAATGAACTGCGACTTTTTGCCGATGGCAGTTTATCCACCTGAGGGTTATAAACGAGGGCTAAACTTTTGGAAAAAATATCGTTTGATTCCGGGTGAAACGATGAGCGCGAATTATATTCGGAAGAATTATTTTAAGACCAAGAACCCAAAGCGCCTGGAAGACTTTGATTGGGATTTTCATAAGAGGATTGCTGATAAGTTGCCCAAAAAATTTTGGTATTAGAAAACTTGTGTTATAATCATAAGCATGAATGAAGAAGATGGGCAGTATTTTTATCATCCGCTAGAAAATATTGAGGACGTAGAGCTTTTTTATGAGGCGGTGGAGCGGAGTCATCTCACAAAGGCAATTTCACCAGAACGACCGTATACTTATTGGACGATAGAATTGTATGACCAGAAGAATGGGATTCGGGGCGGGGGAGGTCTCGGGATTTTAGCGGCGGATACGCGCCGCGTGGCGGAAGATATGGGGATTCCGTTTGCGCTGATTACGCCATTTTATCCTTTTGAAGTCCATCAAAGAGTCGTAGATGGTAAGGTAGTTGACGAGCATATACCGGTCGACTATCAGAAATTCGGCTTTCATTATATTGATTCGGTTAATGTGAAATGTTGTAATACTTTGTGTAAATTGGATGTGATCGAAAAAAGATTCAAGTCTACGCGGATTATTTCTATTACAGAGCCAAATTTTGGTGAGTTATATTCTGGAATGAGTGGGTCAGATCATCGTCTGTATCAGGAAGCTTCGTTAGGTTTTGGTGGTTATGCGGCTTTGAAATTGTTAGGCCTAAAACCCGCCATTATGCAGTTAAATGAGGTGGCGACTTTCTTTGCGGCTCTTGCGAGACTGGACGAGCTAGCTAGTAATGGGATGGATTTTTACGAAGCGGTGGTCTATACGCGTAAACATACATTATATACTAACCATACTTTGGTCCAAGCAGCCGAAGCGGAATTTAGCCGTGAACAGTTTGATAGATTTGTTTTCCCGAATTTGAAGTCATTAGCGGTGAAAAAGTGGCTGGCGGATAAATTTACCGATAGCCGTATTAAACTATCATCGGTGACGATAGAAATTGCCGAGTTACGTTCGGGAGTTTCTAAACTACACGCGCGCGTAGCCAATTATCGTGACCTCGCGGGGAACAAAGTGAAATTCAAAGCCATTACCAATGGTATTGATATGAAAACTTGGGTGCTGCCTTCGATTTTGGAGTACTATCAGTCAAGTGAGGTGCTGGATAGTTACACTTTGCCGACGCCAAATTTTACAGAGCACCTGGAAAAATTAACGGCGGACAAGATCTATGACTTTAAGTCCGAGGGCAGGGCAGTTCTTAACAAAATACTCAAAAACCGGCCCGATCAGTACGGTAAAATCCTGCGGTTTAATGAGGATGATTTTATTTTTGACTTTAAGCGAAGGTTTGTAGACTATAAACGACCGGAAATGCCGTTTCGTAATCCGGTGAGGCTACGCAATATTCTGGAAGAACGCGGAGCGCATTATATTCTAGCGGGGCGGGTACACGCTGGTGATGCGGTAATGTCGGGAAAGCTGAAGGCACTACTTGATTTGGTGGATAGCGATGAATATTTGCGCGAGCATGTACATTATCTGGTCGATTATGACGAGGAGCTAGCTTATGGGCTATCGTGCGGGGCTAATGTTGCGATTAATGTACCGATTGTGGGGCTGGAAGCTTGCGGAACTTCCTGGATGAAGGACGTGGCTAATCTCAATATGCTGATTTCAACTCACGATGGCGGGGTAGCGGATGGCTCGATGAATGCATATCTAAATGTTAGCGGGTTAGACGAGGATGAGGAGCTGGATATGCTGTATCAACGGATGGAAGAGGCGATTCTGGCTTGGGATAATGATTTTGATTTGGAATATATTTTGCGTAGGCAGCTCGCTACCTTTTTGCCGGTGATTTCGGGCGCCCGGATGATGCAAGATTATCTTGACTTTTTATTCCCGAAGTAGTATATTTTGCTCGCCGTAGGAGCCGAGTAAAAATCTCAAACTCGTCTGAAATTTTTCGAGGCCACGCCCGGTGGACAACATTTTACCTGATGACAATTCTTTGTCAACAAGGTAAAATGTTGACATAGTCTGGTATCAGACTTTTTTGATACATAAAAAGGAGTAAGATGGCTAAAATCACTAGAATTAAAGCAAGCGACGGTCCCGCCAAGAAAACAGAGCAGGACGAGCCGGCAATTACTCGCAAGAAAGTTGTCGTCAAAGACAAAAAGCAAGAAAAGAAAGCGCGAAAAGAAACCAAAAAAGCGGAAAAGCTAGTAGGCGAGAAAAATGAAAAGAAACCATTTATTTTGATTCGTCCTTTCGTATATTTGGGTAGATATTTGCGCGATTCGTGGCGCGAGTTACGACAAGTTCGTTGGCCGAATCGCAAAGCAACTTGGAAAATGGTACTAGCAGTGATTATTTATACAGCTTTATTTGTAATTATTATTTCATTGCTCGATTTGTTCTTTACCTGGCTGTTTAGTTTAATATTAAGTAAATAAAGAAAGGGTTATAAATGGCAGTAAATAGATATGATGACACTCGGGCGTGGTATGCGATTTCGACCTACTCAGGTTATGAAGATAAAGTGGCCGATTCCATCAACCAACGTGTAAATACAGTGGAGATGGCGGATAAGATTTTTGAGGCGATCGTGCCGAAAGAAAAGCAAATTGAAATTAAGAACGGTAAGCGCAAGATTGTAGATAGAAAGATTTTACAAGGCTATGTGTTGGTGGATATGAAGCTTTCGGATGAGACTTGGTATATTATTCGTAACACTCCAGGCGTAACTGGCTTTATTGGTACCGGCACTCAGCCAACTCCAGTTTCCGCTAAGGAAATTGCTAAGATTAAGAAGCGGATGGGAGTGGAAGATCCAAAATTCTCAGTGAAGTATGAAGTAGGTGAAGTGGTTTCAATTACGGATGGGCCGTTTAAGGGCTTTGATGGTTCGATTTCCGAGATTGATGCGGCAAAGGGCAAGCTCAAGGTGATGGTTTCGATGTTTGGACGTGAAACACCGGTCGAGCTTGATGCTTTACAAGTTAAGCAATTGTGATATAATATAATAGTTACGCACTAGAAAGGTTTTTTATGGCAGAAAAGAAAGTTATCGGTAACTTGAAGTTACGTATTCCAGCGGGACGCGCGACAGCGGGACCTCCGGTAGGTTCGACGCTCGGTCAGTGGGGTCTCAATATGATGGATTTCATCAATCCATTTAATGAGGCTACCAAAGATTTGATGGGCAAGAATGTAATTGTCCATATTCGTGTGTTTGAAGACCGTACTTTTGACTGGAAATCACTTGGTCAGCCAGTGGATGATTTGATTCGCGAAGCGATTAAGATTGAGAAGGGTTCTGGTAAGCCAAATGTGGATAAGGTTGGTAAGATTACTAAGGCCCAGCTCAAAGAGATTGCCGAGAAAAAGATGGATCAGCTCAACGCGGTTGATATTGAAGGTGCGATTAAGATTGTCGCCGGCACCGCTCGTTCGATGGGTGTTACCGTAGAAGAATAAAATTTATAATTGTGGGAGGCTTGAGGCCGCTAGCACCACAGAAAGGATAATTATGGCAGAAGAGAAGGCCGAAAAACTAGAAGAAATCAAAGCCGAAGTCGCTGAGAAAGTTGACGAGGTTAAAGAAAAATTAGCCGAAGCTAAAGAGAAAATTGGAGAAAAAGTCGAAGAAGCCAAGGAACAACTTGAAGAAAAAGTTGAGGATACTAAGGAGACTTTTGCGAAATCTGGCAAGAAGTCCAAGAAGCATATTGAAGAAGTAAAGGCCGAAGAGGAGCGTCAAGCTCGCAAGGAAGAGCGCAAAGCCGAAGAGGGAATGGTGAAGCCAAAAGGCGCCAAGCCTGTGACGCGCCCCAAGATTGAGCGTCGTGGCAAAAAATATCAAGAAGCTGCTAAGCTAGTTGAGAAAGGCAAGGTTTACAGCTTAAAAGACGCGATTGAATTAGCACTCAAGGCTAATCCAGCCAAATTTGACGCTTCGGTAGAGGTGCACGCGCGACTCGGAGTTGATCCTAGACAAGCCGATCAGAACATTCGCACTACTTTGGTATTGCCGAATGGGAACGGTAAGACTGTGCGTGTAGCCGTATTCGCTCCGCTTGATGTTTGTAAGACTGCTACAGCAGCCGGGGCCGATATCGCTGAGGATGAAGAATTTTTGAAGAAACTTGATAAAGGCGTGATTGATTTCGATGTTCTTATTTCTACTCCGCAATATATGCCAAAGCTTGGTAAATTCGCACGCTTACTTGGTCCGAAAGGTTTGATGCCAAATCCAAAGGCTGGTACCGTGACGATGGATGTCGAAAAAGCGGTGAAGGAAGCCAAGGCTGGTAAGGTTGAATACCGTGTCGACAAGCAGGCCATTGTGCATATTGGCGTAGGGAAAGTTTCCTTTGGTGCCGATAAGTTGCTCGAGAATGCCAATGCGTTCTTTGACTCGTTGAAGGCTCAGAAACCGGCTTCACTTAAGGGTTCCTATGTAAAGTCGGTGTTTATTACCACTACGATGGGTCCTTCGATTCAGATTGAAAATCTTTACAATTAATCTTTCTAGTTATTTGTCTTTATAATTGTCACCCTTGGGTCTTGCAAGTATGGTTTTTGTTTAGTACAATAAGCTTATTATGGAATACTCACAACAAATTAAAGCAAAATTTGAGGTGATGGGTCCTGTGGGACTCACAATAATGGCTGTTCTCGGGCTAGTGGTGATGCTGTTTGGCTATCGCATTAAAAAGATTGCCTTCTTCATCGTTTGGTTTTTGATCGGTTACAATATTATGATGTTTTTGTTGCCGTGGATTACGAGCATCTCGCCGGAGGTAATTGGTACGCAACTTTTCCAGATTTTGTTGCCGATTGCAGGTGGATTATTACTGGCTTTGTTTGGTTTTTCGATCGAAAAACTTTGCGTGGCAGGGATTTGTTTCTTCCTAGTGATGATGATTGTAGTGCAGTATTTCGGCACGGATGTTCTAACTCTCGCAATAGGTGCCATCATTGGTGTTTTTGCTGGGGCGTTTGCCACCAGAATGATGAAGCCGGCGATTATTATCGCGACATCACTTGCTGGTAGCTATGCTTTGACCGTTGCGCTATTAAATATCTTCCCAGTGCTGGATTTCAATATATTGTATTTTCCGATGCTAATCATCTTTGCGGCACTTGGCGGGATTTTTCAGTTTGCTACTACCAAGCACATAGAATAATCTGTTGCAAATATAGCAGTTCCGTGATATAATTAGGGTAGTTACCAAAGACAGCGACGGAGTTTTACTCTTAATTATGTCGCCGAGGAAATTTCTTATAATTTTATTTGGTGACGCATTGTTAACAACTAACTAGCCTGCTATTATTAAAATAACCAAAGGAACTTAGAATGGCAATTTCGAAGGATAAAAAGAATACTTTGGTTGCTGATTTGACAGAGCTACTTTCTAGCGCAAAGACTACGGTTTACGCGAAGTATCAGGGGCTGACCGTGGCTGAATTACAAGAGCTACGCAAAGCTGCCCGTGAAGCTGGCGTAAAAATTAAGGTGGTCAAGAACCGCTTAGTACGCGTAGCAATGGGGCAAATCGCCGTTTATAAAGATACCGATACGACCGGTCTGACTGGTCAATTACTGTATGCAGTATCTGATAACGACGAAGTGGCTCCAGCTAAAGTCTTGGCTAATTTTGCCAAGACTCACGATGCGCTGAGTCTCGCTGGTGGCTTCAACGATCTTGGAAATGCTCTTTCCGAGGATGACGTGAAGGCGCTCGCGGCGATGCCAAGCAAAAACGAGCTTATCGCTCAGGTGGTGGCGCAATTGTTGTCACCGGTTACCGATTCGATTTCCGGTCTCGCCGGTGGTTTATCTGGTATCGTGTCTGGGCTGGAAGCCCACGCTGCCTAAAATCAGCAACATTTAATTATTAACCAAGTAAGATGATGGGGAGTTTTTACCCCACTTCAAAGGAGAAAATTATGGCTACAGATATTAAGAAGTTAGCTGAGGAATTGGCCAAGTTGACCGTTCTCGAAGTAAATGAACTAAAGAACGTCCTGAAGGACGAGTATGGCATTGAGCCAGCTGCTGCTGCCGTGGCAGTTGCTGCTGGTCCAGCCGCTGACGCCGGTGCCGCCGCTGCAGACGAAAAGTCTGAATACGACGTTGTCTTGAAAGACGCTGGCGCACAGAAGATTGCAGTTATTAAGGCTGTCAAGGAAGCTACTGGTCTTGGTCTTGGTGAGGCTAAGGCTATCGTAGATGGCGCTCCTGCTACTGTGAAGGAGAAGGTTGCTAAGGCTGATGCTGAGGCGATGAAGAAGGCACTTGAGGAAGCTGGTGCTACTGTCGAATTAGCGTAAAAACTTTTTAGATAGGTTAGTTAGTTGTGGCAAATTCCACCCTTTCGGAGGGTGGTTTTTGTTGTATAATAATATATATGAAAGAGTTTGATTATTTAGGTGAAGGGGAAGTATACCTCGATGCGGCTTGCCAGAGTTTAAGACCGCGATGCGTGATTGACGCGCTAAATCAATATTATACTGAGCATAATTCGTGCGGGGAGCGGGTGAAGTATAAATGGGGAGTAGAGACGGATGAAAAGGTCGAAGAAACGCGTGAGCTGGTTTTGAAATATTTGGGTCTGAAGGCGAAAAAATATACTGTTTCTTTTACGCTCAATACAACATACGGTATCAATCTGATTTTATCCCAGCTTAAACCCGAATGTTTTGATAAGGTGATGACTAGCGAGATTGAGCATAATTCACCGTTTCTCGCCACGATGGCGTTTAGTGAGCGGACGGGTTTGTCGCGCGAGGTGGTGAAACGCGAGGCGGACGGCTCGATTGATTTAGCTGATTATAATTTTACGCGTGCGGTGGTAGTAGTTAACTGCGCCTCAAATTTTGACGGGCGGAAACTCGGTAATATTAAAGAACTGGTTAAGACTGTGCATAAAGCGGGTGGGATCGTGATAATTGATGCGGCACAGGCAATGGCACACTCCAGTGAGATTTTACAAGGCGTGGAGCCGGATGCGATTTGTTTCTCGGCGCATAAACTATACGCGCCATCTCTTGGTGTGATTGTGTGGCGGGATGAATTGATGGACAAGATGGTGCAAGGATTTATGGGCGGTGGAATGGTGGATGACGTAGAGAAAGATTCCTATACTTTATCGGCAGAAGGGAAAGAGCACCGCTATACCAGGTTTGAATCGGGCTTACAGGCTTGGGGCGAAATCGTGGCGCTAGGTACAGCCTTGAAGTGGTTAATGAAGGTATCCAAATCTGATTGGCGGGATTTTGAGAAGAATTATACGGAATTATATGAGTTTTTGGCGGGTTCTAGCAAAGTACATTTAGTTAATGCTCAAGCTAACCCTACTATGTCATTCTATGTAGAGGGTATTGATTCACATACGCTCGGCAACGCTTTGTCGCGCGAAAACATTATGGCACGAACGGGATATTTTTGTGTACATTATTATCTTGATCATGTACTAGGCTTACCGCCACTTATTAGATTTTCACTTGGGCTGCACAATCGTGCGGAAGATATCGAAAAAGTCAAAAAAGTTATGGAAAAAATCCTGTACTAGTGATAGAATAGATATATTATGGTGTGTATAGCTGCTTTTATTATACTTGCTTTGATTGGCGTGTTTGTAGCGCTGATTTCGATATTTAAGCCAAAAATCGGCAAGGCTTATCTTAAAGCTATGAAAAAGGCTTGGGGGTGTTTATGGAAGAAGGTAAGGTTACAGAAGTGTGAAACTGGGTTTAAAGATGACGTTAAAAATACCCTACTCTCACGCGTAATGCTCAAGCATCCTAGTTGGGTGAAGCCGCTTTCGATTGTGATTGAGGTTTTGTCGATTGTGATTGTAGTGGTGGCAGTGTGGGCGATTTTGACCGCAATTAAATCACTGCTCGCGCTCTGGGCACTAGGGTCTTGCAATGTAACCAAGCCGTCGGCGTGTTCGCTCGGGGCGGAGGTTTGTTCGATTGACGAGTCAGAGCCCACCAACGTATTTGAAGCGACAGGACGATGGTTTACGGAATGGGGCGAAATCTTCGTAGCGATACCAGACAAGTTTAAGACCTACAATGCTGAAGACTATACTTTTAACTATATCGAAATGAGCGGGGGAGAGGTAAGTGATTTACCGATTGCGGTAGATATCTTTGACCCGGGTTGCTCGGTGTGTATGGTCTCATATCGTAACCAGAAAGACGCTGGCTTCTTTGATAGCTATAATGTCAGATTGGTGCCATTTGCGATTCAGGATGCAGATGGGAACTATAAGTTTGCTAATTCCGAAATTATCGTGAAATATATGTTTGCCGCCGAGCAGATTCGTTCGGGGGTGTCACTTGGGATTATCGATAGAATCTTCACTGGCAAAAACAGCGAAGGTATATCCTACCAGAATAAGTTTAATGAGGACTATTCGTATGAGGAGGCGGTAGCGAAAATTGAAGCTTGGCTCAAAGCGGATGGCTTAGACGAGTCTGGTATTGCCGAAATTCGCACAATCGTGGGTTACCCGGAAATCACTGATAAAATGAACCAGAATAAAGACATTGTGGAAAATCAGTTAAAGGTGCGTGGTATCCCCACGATGTTAATTGACGGGAAAAAGCACACTGGCTTGTGGAAAGCTGAATAACGCTAAAGTTTATATGTAATTTTTACAACATTTTACGTTGGACCGGTGTTTTGCTCGTGGAAAACTTTTGTCAAAAAGTACTTGACTTTGACGGGGAGTGGGTATATTATAATATTAATACTATATTTAGACAGGAATGCGAGGTGATGTCTGAAATACCAGAAAAACAAATAAAGAGATTACGTGGTCTACTTAGCGAAGCAGAGACTAATTTGTCGGCAGCGAAAGAATTATTGATTTCTATTTTGGGTGATGGAGAGACGATTGCAGCACCTAGGGATTCAGTGGTATCTACACCTGAAGGTAAAGTGATTGAGGGGATTTTTGATGGTCAGATTATGATTGGACCAGATGGCAAGAACTACCCAGTGCCAGCGAACTACGCTTCGAAGTCGAAGTTGGTCGAAGGGGACATTATGAAGCTGACCATTACTGAAGACGGCAGATTCTTGTATAAGCAAATTGGGCCAGTGGAGCGTAAGACGATGATTGGGACTCTGACGCATCACGATGATAAGTATTTCGTGGAAGTGGCAGGTAAAGAATATCAGATTTTATATGCCTCGGTGACTTATTTCCATTTACGCGAGGGTTCGCAGGTGTCGGTTGTCATACCGGCCAATAACGAAGAGGCGACCTGGGCAGCCGTAGAAGCCGCCCTGTAAATTCATACTAAAATCCGCCATCTCGGCGGTTTTTTGTGCTCGCTCTATAGAAATAGCACTTCACACAAAGAAACCACCAATCTGACGGATTTTAGTTATGAATTTATGCCTAAGTAGAGTATAATATTTTTATGAAGAGTTTGTATCGGAAATATCGGCCGACTAAGTTGAGTGAGGTGGTTGGTCAGCCACAGGTGACAGAGCCTTTGATGAAGGCTCTTGAGGCTGGTAAAATTAGCCATGCGTATCTTTTTGTGGGGCCGAGGGGGTGTGGGAAGACGAGCGTAGCGCGGATTTTGGCGCACGAAGTGAATGGCTTTAAATATGAAATCGAGGATGATTATGTAGATATTATTGAAATTGATGGAGCGAGCAACCGCGGCATTGATAATATTCGTGAATTACGTGAGAAGGTAGCTATTGCACCAACTTCGGGCAAATATAAAGTATATATAATCGATGAAGTGCATATGCTGACGAAAGAAGCCTTTAATGCGCTACTGAAAACCCTGGAGGAGCCGCCGGCACACGCGATATTTATTATGGCAACGACGGATGCGTATAAAGTGCCGGTCACGATTACCTCCAGAGCGCAGACTTATACGTTTAAATTGGCAGATGAGAAAGTGATGCTTGACTTTCTAAAGTCCATAGTTGAGAAGGAAAAAATCAAGATTAGCGATGACGCTTTATCAGTGATTGTGAGAAGGGGCGGAGGGTCTTTTCGGGATTCCTTGAGTTTGCTTGACCAGATTTCGGCTTTGTCGGATAAAGAAATCACGAAAGAGATGGTGGTCTCGGCGATGGGTTTGCCACAAGACGAGAAGATTGCTGAATTGTTATCATTATATTCAACACGCGATTTAAGCAAAATTAGTGATCTGCTTAAAGAATTACTATGTTCTGGCGTGAAAGCGGAAACGTTAGCTGAAGAAATGATTGCGTCTATCGTAGCGAATCCGAAGCCAGAGTTATTGCCGTTGCTGACCAAACTACCTGATATCAAAGCGCCTTACGCCGAGGCGAAGCTACTGGTAGCATTGGCGTGGGTGCCGGAAAAACCTATTGTTTCGGGTGCGCGGGCGGCTAAACCTATTGTTTCGGGTGCGGGACTTGAATTTCCAAGCACGTCATACGCTGGCGCGCCGGGAGAACCGTCCCTTCGGGACGAACCTCTCGGGCGCGTCAGGAATATACGTGTTGAAAATTCAAATCAGGAGATGCATCCGAAACAACAGGTTCCAGCCGCCTCCACTCAGATACCAAGTGCCGAGTTTAACTGGGATGATTTTATCAATAGAGTGCAGGGTCTAAGTGACGCGGTTTATTCACAGCTCGTTAAGACTAAGCATAAGTTTGACGGTACGACGCTGTTTATTTATCCCCCTAGGAAAATCGTACGAACTATCCTGACGAAAGAAAATAATAAGAAAATTTTGTTTGATGCGGTGGGGGCGAATGTAAAAATTACAATTTGCGAAGAAAATGAAACCCCAGTTGAGGGGCAAACGGATGACACTTTGGCTAATATTTCTGCTATAATGGGAGGGGAGGTAATGAATTATGGAGGAGGAAGTCCGTTCTAAAGAATCTGGTGGGCGTATGATGCCGCACGATGAAGTGGCGGAGAAGTCGCTAATTGGTGCGATTATTATTAATAATGATATTTTGCCTGAAGTTTTGACAATCGTGCGACCGCGAGATTTTTATGAGCCGAGACACCAAACGATTTTCCAGGCAATTGTGGATTTGTATGACCAGCACAAGCCGGTAGACCTTCTTACTCTTACAGCTGAACTGAAATCTAAAAAACAACTTAATACCATCGGTAAGGCTTCTTATCTGGCGGAGCTCTCGAATTTCGTGCCAGCGGCTTCGCACGCTAAGGCGTATGCGGATATCGTGGAAAAAGCTTCGGTGAGGCGCAGGCTCATTAGCGCTGGTACACAGATAGCTGAAAAGGCTTACGCGGATGATGCGGATGCTGATAATTTGATTGGCGATGCGGAACGGGAGTTATTTGAAGTTTCGGACAAAATCGTGAAGAGCGATTACGTGGCGATCGATGATTTGTTGGCGGATGCATTCGACAGAATTGATGAATTGCATCGTAATAAAGGGGCGCTCAGGGGGCTCAAAACTGGATTTCGGGATTTGGATAAGAAAACAGCCGGGTTCCAGAAGGGGGATTTAATTATCATCGGGGCACGTCCGGCAATGGGTAAGACAACTTTTGCGCAAAATTTAACTTATAACATCGCGACAATCAATAAAAAGGGTGTGCTGTTTTTCTCGATGGAGATGGCGGCGAATGAAATTGTAGACAGAATGATTTCGGATGTTTCCGGGGTAGATAACTGGAAGATGCGGACTGGTAATTTGTCGGATGAGGAGTTTCAGAAAATTGGCGACGCGATGGATGAAATGGATGGTTTGCCGATTTATATTGACGATACCAGCTCGATGACGATTGTGGAGCTTCGTAACAAAGCTAGGCGGGCAATGCACGACCACGATATCGGAGTGGTGGTGGTGGACTATTTGCAGTTGATTCAGGGGTCGGATAGATACAAGGGCAACCGCGTGCAGGAGGTGACAGAGATTTCGCGCGGGCTGAAAATCCTCGCCAGGGAACTAGAGATTCCAGTAGTGGCACTAGCTCAGCTTTCGCGTAATGTAACTGGGCGCGACGACCCGAGACCGGTATTGTCGGATTTACGTGAATCGGGTTCGATTGAGCAGGATGCGGACCTGGTGATGTTTTTGCACCGCCCTGATTATTACAAACAAAATGATGATAATTACGAAGAGACCCATATTACGGAACTCTTGGTAGCGAAGCACCGTCACGGTGCAGTGGGCAAAATCGAGCTGTACTTCCATCCGGAACTACTGCGTTTTATGTCACTCGACACTACACACGAATAGTGATATAATACTTATGTGAAGAAAAAACCGATTACGAAACTTTTTTTGTACCGATACCGATTCATCATTGGCTACGTGCTTTTGGGGCTAGCCTTTGTGATATTGTTGTTCACGTTACCACTATTTGCCCAAAAAGGTCTGTCGCAGGCGGAGATTGATTCTGCTTCGAGCTCTTATTATCTGGGTAGAGATGGGATTTTGAACGGAGATTTGGTGGATTTGCCATACAGAATACTACAGAAGCTTTCGATTTCGCTATTTGGTCTGACAGCTTATGCGATTAAATTGCCGAGTATATTGGTGGGGCTGGCTCTTGGGTTTTTGTTAATTTTGCTACTAAACCGATGGTTCAAAAACAACGTCTCACTTTTAGCGTCGTGCCTTGTGGTGCTGTCGACGCCGTTTTTGTTCTTGGCGGGTTCAGGTACGCCACTGATTATGTTGGTATTCTGGCCGACCTTACTGCTGTGGCTAGGGTCTAAGATTCAAGGTGAGAAACGTCCGAAACCATTATATAGCTTTATGTTTGCGGTGGCACTGCTTGGGGCGATCTTTACACCGTATATGTTGTATTTTGCGGTATTTTGTGTGTTATTTGTACTATTCCAGCCGCACCTTCGTTTTATCGTCAAAAACTTACCTAAGTTGCCTCTAATACTGGTGGGGCTAATTATTATTTCTGGGGTGGCGGCGCTGATTGTAAACATAGTGCGGCATCCAGATACGATTATGGCGCTATTATTCTCGCAAGGGTTTGAGATTCAGCATATCTTCGGGAATATTGCGACTGGATTTACACCAGTGTTTTCTTGGCATAATAGCGTGGAAGGGAATTTCCTATCGCCACTGATTAGCCTACCGACTTTCGCACTGGCTCTGATTGGGCTGTTTTCGACCACGAAAGGGTTTTTTGCTTCGCGCAATTCGATTGCTTCGATTTTGATTGTGTTTTGTATAATCATTACTGGTTTTAATCCCGATGCAGTGGTGTTCTTTATTCTGCCGTTTTCAATTTTAATTGCACACGGCGTGAAGTATTTGCTGGAAAAATGGTACGGTCTATTTCCGGAGAATCCATACGCTAGGATTTCGGCTTTGGTGCCACTCACGGTTTTGTTCGCAATTATTATTATTCCCAGTTTGCTACAGTATATCTATGGGTACCACTATAATCCTAATGTAGCGGATGGGTTTAGTGATGATCTTGAAGTGATACACGAGAATTTGTCGGACGAGGTGTTACTAGTAAAAGATAATTATGATTTCTATAAGATTCTGGAGGATAAAACTGATTTGAAAGTCGTAAATGAAATTGCTGAACAGGCTCCCGTGGTGGCAGTCTTAAATAGCCCTGAGAGTAAGCCGGAGAGTTACGCACTTTCTCGCATAATTACCTCGCCGAGAAGGGATAATTCTGATATAATATATCTATATACATATACTGAAAAAGGAGAATAGCATGGGCCAAAAATTAGACCAAATGAAATTATTAAATCAACTTCGCAAAGCGCAAAAAGAGCTAAAGAACGAAATCGTAGAAGTAGAAGCCGGCGATGGTGCCGTAGTGGTACAAATCAACGGGGAGCTTAAAGTAAAGAAGGTGAAGATTGATCCAGAGAAGGTTGACTTGGATGATATCCACGAACTGGAGCGTTGGATTGAGAACTGTATGCGTGATGGATTTGCCAAAGCGCAGGAGATTGCCACTGACAAAATGAAGCCTCTGATGGGCGGGTTGTCTGGTCTCGGTCTCGGAATGTAATTAGTGTAGGATAGGTGCGTGATGTTGCCGAAGGCTTTGACTAATGTGATTGATGCGCTAGGCTCTTTACCTGGCGTAGGACCGCGTACGGCAGAGCGGTATGCTTATTATTTGTTCAAGTCTAATTCCAAAGTGTCGGAGAATATTGCGGAAGCTTTGGAGCATTTACATTCTGGAGTAAAATCTTGTCCGGTGACTTTTGCGTTGATTGACGTGGATGAAGAGGTGTCGCCATTATATAGTGACCCTGAGCGAGATAAGACTACCGTAATGGTAGTGGAGGAGCCTTTGGATATTTATGCGCTAGAAGCCACGCACGCGTTTAAGGGCACCTATCACGTGCTGGGTGGGGCGATTTCGCCGATTGATGGGGTGACGCCAGAGCAATTACATATCGGAGAGCTCATCAAACGGGCGAATAATGATAATGTGAAAGAAATCATTATCGCGACGAATCCGTCTGTAGAGGGAGAATCGACGGCATTATATCTTGAGAAACTGCTTCATGAGCAGAATCCTGAGCTAAAATTAACGCGGCTCGCACGCGGATTGCCGCTTGGCGTCGATCTCTCCTATGCGGACCAAATTACGTTAAGTGCGGCTTTAGAGAATAGGACTAGGTTGTAATCTAACAAAACTCTTTTTCGTTCGCGGTTCACTTCGCGCAAGGAAAATTTTTGAAATTTTTTTAACGGAAATTACTCGTGTCTCGCGGCTCTCTTCAGGGCTCGCACGAGATAATTTCCTAAAAATTTAAAAAACTTTCTTTGGCTCGTTCAATGCTCACTCAAATAGAGTTTTATTAGATTACAGTTGCTCCAATGCTTTGAAGTCGACTTTGGCGAGCTTGGTCTTGGGGAGCTCGGGGAGGAAGCGGATTTCGCGGGGGATTTCGTATTTGGCGAGGTGCTTCTTGTAAATGCCGGAAAGCTCTTTTTTGATGGCACGCTCGGAGGCATTTTCGACAGGGACTACGAACACCACGACCTTTTCACCACGCACTTTGTCTTCACGCCCGACGGCGGCGCAAGCTTTGACGAGTTTACATTTTAATGTAACGTCTTCGATATTGGCTGGATAGATATTATAACCATTGCTGATGATGAGGCGTTTTAGCCGTGAGCGGAAATGCACTACACCACGTTCGTCAATATAGCCAATATCGCCAGTCTTTAGGAATTTTTTGCCATTAAGCTTAATGAAGGCTGCTTCGGTTTCTTTTGGTTTATTAAGATAGCCCTTCATTACAGAAAGACCATTCACAACAATTTCGCCGTCTTCGCCAAGCGGAGCTTCTTTACCGGTCTTGATATCGATAATACGCACGTCATTATCGGGAATCGGGTAGCCGATGGTGTCGATTTCCTCGGCGACATTGCGCGGCGAAAAGATAAAACCGCCCGAAGCTTCGGTTAGACCATAGCCATTTTCGATTAAGGCCTTTGAGCCATGCGATTCTAGGAATTCATTAATGCGATCTTTGGAGGACATCGGAATCATATCTCCGCCCGAAACCACGCCTTTGATGTTTTTTAGTTCTTTTTTGCCGAGTTTAAGCTTGGTGAGATATTCGAATACCGTAGGGACACCGACCAGAATGTTGATTTTGTATTTTTTCATATACTTGCGAAATTTTTTGGCGTTGAATTGAGGAATTAGGACAATTCTTGAGCCAAATGAAAGTGGGAGGTGGATACAGACGCCTAATCCAAAAGCGTGAAAATTGGGCAAAAAGGTCAAAAACGAATGTTCGGGTTTAATTAGCTCTGGCACAAGACATTTGGCGCCAAGCGCTTGTGCGTTGAAGTTGAGGTTCGATAAAATTACGCCTTTTGGTTTACCAGTCGTACCGCCGGAATACATAATGACCGCTGCGTCATCGGCATTAACTCTAGCGTGGGGGTTGCCAACGTAACGATTGGCCCTCAGTAAGAATCGATCCCAAGTCATCACTCGCTGGGACTTTTTGATATGGTTTTTGCGACCCTTGGTTAATTTGTAAACTGCGCGCACCAAAATGTCCATCGAGCGCGTAGCGGAGACGACAATAAGTTGTTCAACGTCGGTGTTTTTAATAATGGCTTCGACCCTGGGGTAAGAAATGTCGACACAAAGCATAATTTTGGATTTTGCTTCGTTCAGATACTCTTCGATTTCTTTTTCGCTCGACAGGGGATGGACCATATTGGCGACTGCGCCGATTTCGTTAACCGCGTAAAAAGCGTAGATGCTTTCCGGAGTGTTTGGCATACAAATCGTGATATTCTCGCCTTTTTCGGCACCGATTTCTTTGAGGGCGGCTGCGACTTTGTTGATTTTTTTGATTAGCTCTTTATAGGTAATTTGGGTGTCAAAATAATCCAAAGCGACGTTCTTGGGATACTTACAGGCTGCGTCGTAAACTGCGTCATAAAGCCCGCCGGCGGGATACTCTAGCTTGAAAGGTTTCTTGTCGATATAATTATATTTGGCCTTATCAAGCTTCATATCGAGGTTGCGTAGCAATTTTTTGAGTTTACTGTAGACATATTCTAAAGGCATAAATCTATTTTAGCACATTGTTTTGTGATTTAGTGATATAATTAGGCTATGGATAAGAATTTCCGGGTACGGGTAATCGTTGGAGTAGGTATATTCTTGGTGGCTTTGCTCGCTCTATATACTTTTGATAGTATACCGTTTAAGGTTTTGTTTGGACTATTTGCGTTGATGTCGGCGGTGGAGCTCCTAAGTTTCTTTAAACGGAAGTTCAGCGCGTACAATGTAGTGCTAGCCGTTTTGGAATTGGTATTTCTAGTGTGCGGGACGATATTCGTGGCGCGGATTAACGTGGACCATTTTTGGTATATTATTCTGGGGGTACCTGGGTATGATATTTTTGCATATTTGTTTGGTAAATTGTTTGGTGGGAAGGTATTTAAGAAATCGCGACCATTTCCACATATTTCTAAAAACAAGACTTGGGAGGGGACGATTCTGGGGCTTTCGATGGCGGTCTGTATGGTGGCGATTAAAATGAGCTGCGCTGGAGCGTTTGCGACGGATTGGATGTATTTACTGTGTGGACCTTTGGCGCTGATGGGGGATTTGTTTGAGAGTCATTTGAAGCGGAGTTTCAAAGTGAAGGATTCTAATGAGATTGTGATTAAAAATAAGTTCCTTGAGAAGCTGGAGATGTGCGTGGGGGGAT
>JAZPZQ010000021.1:0-11323 GCA_045544765.1 Candidatus Nanosyncoccus sp. | reverse complement strand
GGGGGGGGGGCCCACGGCGGGGGTGTGGGGGGGGGGGGGGGGGGGGATCCTGGGGGGGGGGGGGGGGGGGGGGGGGATGCGGGGGACGATAAGGGTTTGGACTTTTCTTTGGACAAAGAAAAGTCCAGCAAAAGAAACCAGTTTGAAAACTGACTTGGAAGTGAATTCCAAGTCAGTTTTTGATCATGGCTTTTTGTCGCGTTGCAATAAAAAAGTTATTGTGGTATATTACTTACATAAGCAATATTAATTTTAATTTTGAAGGAAAATTGAAATGGATCCAATGAATAACCCAACACCTACACCAACAGATAATCCGGTCCCAGCTCCGGTTTCGACGCCGGAACCTGCGGTGTCAGCACCGATGTCTGAGCCCGTAGTGGCTCCGGTGACAGCGCCGGTTGAATCAACCCCGGTTGAGTCTGCTCCCGTTTCGGTTGCCCCAGAGACTATTGTTGCTCCAGCTACTCCTGTTGCTCCAGCTACTCCTGTTGCTCCTGTTGCTCCAGTGAATCCAATAGTGACCCCAAGTGCTTCTACGCCGGCGAACCCAGTATTCCAGCCAAAGAACTTAGGTGTTGCGGCCACAGATCCAATCATGATGCCAGAACAGCCGAAGGCGCCAGATCCAATTGAAGAAGAGCTGAAGGCTCCAATGAAGGCAGTGGGTCCAGTGCCTGGCTCGATAGGTTCGGCAGTATCGGGTCCCTCGGATGGTGGTCCGGTGGAATCGGCTGCAAATCCTTTTGCACAGCCTACACCGAGCGTGGCTTTTACGGATCCTGCTACCCAACCAGAGGCTAACCAGATGAATAATCAACCGTCCCTCCAAAAGAAAAAAACTAGCAGAACTACTCTGATTGCTTTAATTGTAGTAGCTGTAATGATAGTAATCGGGCTGGTGGCGGTTTTAATGATGCAGATCCTTGGCGAACAGCCTTCTTCCGGTGGTGGCAGTAATAGTAATAGTAACAGCAGTAGTAACACTGTGACGCCGACCACGCCGACAGTAAATGATACTGTTGTAGAAGAAGAGACTGAAACTGTGACGCCAAACAATACCGTGCAAGATGAAACTGTAACTGGTACTGAGACGGTGACGCCTGGTACCGTGGAAACTACTACCGTTGAAACAGATACGGTTGACACTAATTCTGCTTCTGGTACTTCTGATGTTGCGCCAACGGAAACTTTGCCAGCTGAGTAAACCAGTTGACGTAGGCGTTGATATATTGTAGAATTATCCTATGGAAAAGACATATATCACTACTGCAATACCATATATGAATGGTAATCCACATATCGGTCACGCGGTGGATTATTGCCTTGCGGATACTTATGCGAGATATTGTAGAGCGCGGGGTGATGAAGTGCGGTTTCAGGCTGGTACGGATGAACACGGTAATAAAATCTATCAGAAGGCGACAGAATTAGGCGTGCCAGTTGAAAAATATGTGAAGGAAAATGCGGAAAAGTTCCAGAGTTTTATCAAGAAACTGGGCGTAGAATACACGGATTTTGTGAGAACTACGGATTTGGAGCACGAGAAGCGTGCGCAAGAGATTTGGAAGAGGTTATCTGACCATATATATAAGGCGGAATATGAAGGGTGGTATTGTACCGGTTGTGAACGATATGTTACAGACAAGGAATGTGAAGAAAATGATGGGGTTTGCCCTGATCATTTGAAGCCGTACGAAAAATTGAAGGAAGAAAACTATTATCTTAGAATTAGTGATTTCAAGGAGCAGATTCGGGAAGCAATTGAGTCGGATGAGATGTTGGTGTTGCCGGAGTTTCGGAAGAAGGAAATATTGAAGCTATTAGATGATTCTCCGGATGTGTCGATTTCGCGCCCGACCTCGCAGCTCAAGTGGGGGATACCAGTGCCGGGTGATGATTCGCAAGTAATGTATGTGTGGATTGATGCGTTGTCTAATTATATTACGGTGCTAGGATTTCCGGAGGCACTAGATTTCGGTGAGTGGTGGCCAGCGAGAGCGCAGTTTGTGGGTAAAGACATTCTGAGGTTTCACGCTATTATTTGGCCGGCGATGCTAATGGGGTTGGGACTACCTTTGCCGCAAACTATAGTGTCGCACGGGATGATACTGGCTAATGGACAGAAGATGTCGAAAACCATCGGCAACGTAGTGGATCCAGTGGAAGTATTAGATAAATATGGGTTAGACGCTTTTCGGTATTATTTCTTGCGACACGTGGATACTTTTGCGGATGCGGATTTCACTTGGGAGAAGTATGATGCGGCTTATAATAATGAGCTAGCGAATGACTTGGGGAATTTGGTGCAAAGGTTGGCAACGTTAGCGTATAAAAATGGTATTAAAATCGCAAATGAGACATCTGTCGCATCTTTCTCTGATGAATATGTGGGGTTGATGGAAAAATTTGAGTTTTCCAAGGCGTTTGACTATGTGTGGGATAAAATTCAAGGCTTGAATAAAAGAATTGACGAAGAAAAGCCGTGGAGTCTAGCGAAGAATGGGGAGACTAAAGAATTGGAAGCTTGCCTAGGTAGCTTGATTACTGATTTGTTACAGGCGAATTATGAGTTGATGCCGTTTTTGCCGGGTGCAACTTCGAAGATTGTGGATGTATTTACTGGAATGATTGAGCCACCTAGTACTCCTCTTTTTCCAAAACACTAAAAAAGAACTGGGTTTAAGCCCAGTTCTTTTTGTTTGCTTTTATTCTTCGCCAGAAAGCTTGCTGGTGAAGTCGGCTAGATAGAAACCAACTACGCCACCAATCATCGGGAAGATGGCATAGATAGACAAGGCTTGGCAAATGCCGCCGAGAATCTCGCCAAAGTTTTCGCCAGCAGTGGGAAAGATTTGGTACATCATCGCGAGAGCTGGGTTGAAGATGAAGTTATTGTTGAGGCTTAGGAAGGCTGCGGAAACAACGTAACCCAAGACAACTGCTAGGATCAAACCACCGGCTACGACTGCTGCGAAAGTGAATACACTCCGCTTGTATTTGAGTGCGCGAGCGAAGAAGAAGGCGATGATGATAGCGCCGACTAATTCGACCATAGTGACAATCCACATACCGTTTTCGGCGATAGCAGACATAGTCGGGATATCATAAGCGGTCTCGCCACCGGTGAGGTGGAAAGCGTTAAAGATAAGCCAACCGAGCCAAGCACCGAGTACTTCGGCTATGATGTACATAATACCACGGATGACAGACATCCGGCGGCTGGCCATCATACCGACGGTAATAAGCGGATTGAGACAAGCGCCAGAAAATGCGTAAATTGCAATTAGCACCGCAATTACAGCAAAGGCGTAGGTAGCAATGGAATGTAGCCCCATCAATGATAGTGAAAAGAACAGCAATGCTAGGAGCAGGGTGCCGATTACTTCACCGAGCAATGCGCCATAGAATTTGTGGCTCTTGAAAACGGTTAAGATGCTTTCTTTCTCTTCGTACTTGCGGGCGAAGAATCCAGAGAAGCAAGATTTGCTCTTGCCAGAAGAGACTACTTCCTCGCGAGTGGTCTTTTCGGATTTGATTTTAGGAGCCTCAAGCTCTGACTTCTCGACAGACTTTTCGGCAGTTTTTGGTTTGGTCGATTTAGCCTTGTTGGACTTGTTCGACGCTTTCGACTTTTTGGTCGCCATTATTCCTCCTTTAATAATATTTAGACCCATTATATCACATTTTCGTGTTATAATGAGAAAGTTATTAATTTATTTAGGAAAAATTATGGGTGTAATAGTAAATAAACAAAATGAGCAAAATGATGAATTGTCGCGGAGGATTACGGCGGACTTGAGAGAAAGGGCGGTAGAATCTGCTGGAGAATATGGTTTGGGAGGAGAAGATCCGGACCTCGCGGAAGACGCGGAATATCTGAAGGATTTGAAGAAGACTGGTAAGTTTGGTTGGGTGTGGGTGGTTTTAATCGTTTTGGCGATTTTGTCGTTGATTTCAATTATATTTATTTAGTTAGAAATTGGCGTGGGGTGTTTCGACAAAAATCGGATTTAGGGGTATAATATATAGTATGGATAAAATAGCTGAGTTAAAACAGGAACTAAAAAAGATAAATGCGGAAGCGGCGGGGATTCGGGATTTGCCAGTAGAGAAGCGGGCAGAATTTGGTAAGGCTTTAAATGAGAGGCGGGCGGCAGTACTGGCGCAAATTGCGGAGGCGGAGAAGGCTTTAATGGATGTAGAAGCGGAGCCGATTGACGTAACGGCTTGGTCGGGTGTGAATGAGCCCTTACCAGAGTTTTATCCGGCGAAGATGGGATCATCGCATCCTTTGATGACGGAACTAGACCGAGTTTGTGAGATTTATCAAATGATGGGGTTTGACGTGGTAGAGGCGAGGCAGCTGGACGATGAATATCATATGTTTGATACTTTGAATTTTCCGAAAGAACATCCGGCGCGAGATGGTTATGATACTTTCCGCACGGAGGAGGGTCTGATACCGCCGGCTCATACTTCGACGATGCAACACCGAGTGTTGAAACAGTTTAAATCGCGGCTGGGCGAGGGGCGGGCAATTGCGGTAGTGGTGCCGGGGAGGGTGTTCCGAAATGAAGATGTGGATGCGACGCACGAGCACACTTTTTATCAATGTGAGGGGGTGTATGTGTCGGATGATTGTAATATGGGGCAGATGTTGGGGATTCTCAGGGAGTTTTTTGAAAAGTATTATGAGCAGAAATTGAATATTCGGACACAGCCAGGGTATTTTCCATTTACAGAGCCGTCGCTCGAATTTATGATTGAGAAGCCACAGGGTCTAGGCGGGAAGAAGGGCGATTATCTGGAAATGCTTGGCTGCGGGATGATTCATCCGAATGTGCTAAAGATGGCAGGAATTGACTCTAGTAAATATCACGGTTTTGCGTGGGGCGGAGGGATTGATAGGTTGGTGATGCTTCGCTATGGTCTTAGCGACGTGAGGATGTTTGAGAGCGGGAACTTAAATTTCCTAAGAGAGTTTAATTAGGAAGGAGTGAGATGAAGATTAGTTTGAATTGGCTAAAAAAATATGTGAAGGTCCCGGAGTCGGTGACGGATGCGGATTTGATTCGGTTGATCGGAGCGAGGCTGGTGGAAGTGGAGGGGGTGATTGATGAAACGCATAAGTATGACAATATATATATAGTGCGCGTAGAGAAAGCGGAGAAAATTCCGGAGACGCATTTGACTTTGTGCCAGATTAATAACGGTGGTCCGGAATTGGTCCAAGTGGTATGTGGGGCGCCGAATGTGCGTGAAGGGATGCTCGCGGTATGGATTGCGCCTGGTGCAATTGTACCAGCATCGGTAAATGAGGATGCGCCATTTGTGATTGGTAAGCGCAAGATGCGGGGGTATGAGTCGTGTGGGATGCTGGCGGGGGCGGATGAACTAGATTTTGGCGATGATCATAGTGGGATTGTGGAGATTGAGCCGGGGATGGCGCAGCCGGGAGATTTGCTCTCAGATGTGTTTGAGCTAAACGATTTGATCCTGGAAATTGAAAATAAGTCCCTTACGCACAGGCCGGATTGCTTTGGAATGATTGGATTTGCGAGAGAAGTAGCAGGGATACTCGGTCTGGAATTTGTAAATCCTATTCTTTCTTCAGCGGGACTTGAAAAATCAGGAACGAATACCTTCGCTCCGAATATCACTATTGATGACTCGAATATCTGCCAGAGGTATTCGGCGGTGGTGATGGAAAAGCACGGGGAGTTGCAGAAGAAGTATTTGACGTTAGTAGATACGCTTTTGTCGAAGGCAGGGATGAAGCCAATTAGCCCGATTGTGGATGCGACGAACTATTTGATGCTACTCACAGGGCAACCGTTACATGCATTTGATTATGATAAGTTTGTAGCGGTAGGTGGGACGGACGAGCCGGAGATTAAAGTGCGACTAGCGCGAAGTGGCGAGAAGTTGGTGCTACTTGATGATACGGAAGTGGAACTAAATGAAAATGATATTGTGATTTGTAGTGGTGACGTGCCGGTGGCACTGGCGGGGGCAATGGGTGGTAAATCTACGATGATTGATGAATCGACGCGGAATATTATTATCGAGTCAGCGACGTTTAGTTTGTATAATTTACGAAAAACTCAGATGGCACACGGGATTTTCTCGGAGGCGATTACGCGGTTTACCAAGGGACAGCCACCGTATCAGACAATGGCGGTAGCGGAGGCGTGTGTTGAAATGCTTGCGGAAGGTTTTAAGGTCGTGGCGATGGGTGATGAATACCCACGCCCAGAAAAAGAGATTGTTGTAAAAATTACAACAGATGAGATAAATAGTTTGCTGGGGACGGATTATAGTGATGAATTGATTATAAAGACGCTTGAGAACGTAGGGTTTCAAGTTAAGGGGAAGAGGAGTGAGCTTGAGATTGTGGCGCCTTTGTGGCGGACAGATATTCATATTAAAGAAGATATTATCGAAGAGGTGGGTAGGTTGCTCGGATATGATAATATTGAACCGACTTTGCCGTTACACGCGACGGCGGATAGTAATAAGATGTTTGAGCTTAAAAAGCGGGTGCGGGAGTTGATGGCGAAGTTTGGGGCAAATGAAGTGCTGACTTATAGTTTTGTGAGTGAGAGGCTTTTAAAGAAGGCGGGGTTAGATGTGGCGAATTCGTATAAAATCGTGAATTCGATTTCGCCGGATTTACAATATGTAAGGCAATCTATCGTGCCGAGTTTGTTGGAAAAAGCCTATGTAAATCAGAAGTTGCCGGTGGATAAATTTGCGATTTTTGAAATGAACAAAGTGTATCAGAAAAAGGAATGGGGGTTGGATGATGAAAAGGTGCCGGTAGAGAAGATGCGAATTGGATTTGTGTTGGCAGAGCGAAAGGGCAAGGGCACGGCATTTTATAAGGCAAAAATGTACGCGGAAAAATTAGGTAGAGAGATGAATATCTCTTTGGATTTTGTACCGTTAAAGAGTAAAAGTGCGACTTCGCTCCCATTCGAGCCAAAAAGAGCGGCGGAGATTTGGGTGGACGAGGAATGTATCGGTGTGGTAGGGGAATTTAAGAATTCGGTAAGAAATGAGTTTAAATTGGCGCCTTATCTTGCTGGTTTTGAGATGGATTTGGAAATAATGATGCGACATATGTCGCAAAAAAAGCAGATAAAATTTGGCGAGGTGAAGCGGGAAGATTTGACGGTAACGACGGATAAAACCTATGCGGAAGTTTTGAAAGAGTTGAAAGCAAAGTATCCGGAAGCGACGATTTCGCCATTAGGGATTTATCAAGCAGTGGGGCAGACGAGTAAGAATATCACGTTTAGAATTGAAACTTTGAAATAATTTGTACTTTGAATAAACTTATGCTAAAATAAGTTTATGATATTACTCGATTCGGTAACTAAGCAATACCCAGGGGATACGGAGCCGGCGCTTGATTCGGTGTCGCTTCATATTGAGCCGAATGAATTTGTGTTTCTAGTAGGCAAGTCGGGAGCGGGGAAATCGACTTTGATGAAGATGATTACGAAGGAGGAAAACCCGGATTCGGGCAAGATTATCATTGGTGGGATTGACCTTGATTATGTGAAAAAGCGGCATATTCCTGGATATCGGCGAAGACTTGGGGTAGTGTTCCAGGATTTTAAGTTGCTTCCGAGACGGACGGTGTATGAGAATGTGGCTTTTGCGCTGGAAATTGCCGGTATGAGTGGTAAAGAGATTCGTAAGACAGTGCCGAAGGTGCTGGAGTTAGTAGATTTGTTGGACCAGGCGAAGAAATTCCCGCATCAGTTGTCGGGTGGACAACAGCAGAGGGTATCAATTGCGCGTTCGGTAGCGAGGCAGCCGAAGATTTTGATTGCGGATGAGCCGACGGCGAATTTGGATAAGCTGACTACAGAAGAAATAATGCAACTTCTGAAGAAGATTAACGATTTTGGGACGACAATATTAGTGACGACGCATAATGAGAATATTGTGAATACTTTACAGAAGCGGGTAATTACTTTGAAGAATGGCAAAATTGTGAACGACCAGAAGAATAATGGTATTTATAAGCTAGACGAGACGCCGGTACCGAAAGCGCCAGTGCGGACGGTACAGACACCTGGGCACGCTTTGAGGAGACCAGTCGCTGGGGTGACTAGTCCAGCTAGACCAGTGGGTGGGCAAGTACTGGGTCAGGCGCCTGCTACAAACAAAACACAGAAAAAGAAGGTGATATAAAATGGCGGAAGAGAAGAAAAAAGTGCGAGATAAGAAGCTCAAGAAAGTGGCGAAAAAAAGTTTGCGTACGATGCAGAAGACGCGTAAAAAACATCCCCTGAGGACGCAGGCGCGAATTGCAAAGTATGGTGCAAAGGGGTTTGGACGGAATATTTGGCTATCTACGGCGGCGACGGTAGTGATGGCGATTACTTTGATTATTCTATTTGTGACTGTAGTAGCGAGTGTGATTTTGACTAGCACGGCGGAGATGATGAAGGATAAAATTGACATTACGATTTATTTGAAGCCGGGGGCGACCAGTGAACAATTGAGCGAGCTGAAGGATATTATGGCTTCGGACACGAATGTAAAAAGCGTGGAAGTATCAAGCTCGGAAGAGGAATATGAGAAGTTTTTGGTGGAAAATGAAGGTAGTGATGAAGTGATTAGCATTTTGGATGACGAAATGAAAAAGCTGATGGTTGATAAAATGCAGGGGACGATGCGGATTAAGGTTTACAATGTAGATGATCTTACGAGTATTAAAAAGATTGTGGAAGAGGATGAGACGTTTAAGTATTATGTAGATAAAGAAAAGGCGCCAACATATGACGTAAATCAGGTGGAGATTGCCACGATTACGTCTTGGGCGAGAATCGCGCGGACGGGCGGGGTTGTGATGGCAATAGTGTTTTTGGTGATTTCGGTACTGATTATCTTTTCTACGATTCGGATGGCGATTTTCTCGCGCCGAGAAGAGATTTATATGATGAAATTGGTGGGGGCGGAGAAGAATTTTATCCGTGGGCCGTTTTTGATTGAAGCGGAGATTTGTGGAATTATCGCTGGGGTGGTAGCGGGAACGGTGTCGTATTTTGGGTTTATGTTTATGGCGCCAAAACTGGCTGGATATGGGATTGATGTGTCGGTGATTACGGATGTGTTGGAGTCGAACAAGCTGATTTTGGTGTATCTCGTGTTTGTGGCGCTAGGGATTATCATCGGTAGAGTTTCGGCACGATTAGCTGTTTCAAAGTACTTGAATAAGGCTTGAATTATGATATAATGAGGTTATGGTAATACTTAGAAATAAAAAAATAATATCAATAATTGTAGTTATTTGCTTAACGGTGGGCTTGGTGCCGGTTTATGGTGATGCCGGGGCGATTTCGAAGGCGTGTCAGAATTCGGCGGCGTGTCGTGAGGCGGTTGAGAAGGAGAAAGAGGCAACGAAGAATGCGGCAGCGGCGGCAAGCTCGGCTAATGCTTATCAGGCGCGAGTGAATGAGTTGACAGCGGAAATTGCGGGTAAGGAGGCAGAGATTGTACAGACTGAGGTGGAGATTAAGGAGCTAAAGAAACAGATTGAAATTACGGAGGCGAAGTTGATGGAAGAGCAGGAGGCTTTGGCGGAGCTGTTGGTTAATATGCACTTTGAGTCCGATGCAGAGCCGATTAAGGTGCTAGCGGGAGCGAGTTCGATTTCGGACCTCGCGGAAAAGGCGGCTCGGAACGAGGTGGTAAAGAATCAAATTAGCGTGTCGGCGGCGGCGGTGAAACAAGCAAAGGAAGAGCTGGAAGCAGATAAGGCGGAAGTGGAGGAACTGTTGGCTCAGCAAAAGTCGGCGAAGGAATCTTTGGTAACAAAACGAAATGAGCAACAGAATTTGGTTGCTAAGTTTGAGAATGATGCGGAGGCTTATGCGGAGCAGGCGAAAGCGGCGCAGTTAGCACAACGGGAGGCTGAAAAGGCAGAACAGGAGGCTCACCCGGAGCTTTATCGGGGGTCGGCATATACTGGAGCGAATACTTACCCGTGGCAGGGTGATTGTCCGGGGCGGCAGGATGATTATTTGACCTATTGGGAAGATGCCTATGGTTGGCATAAGATTGGTGGTTATGTATGTGAATGTGTGAGTTATGCGGGCTGGAAAGCATATGAATTTGCTGGGGTGTCAATCGGCTGGGGAAATGCTTATTCGTGGGATGATGGTGCGAGAGCGGCAGGTTATCGAGTGGATCACAGTCCTTCTGCTAATACGATTGGTCAAGTGGATGGGTATCCATATGGGCACGTATTCTGGGTGGAGAGTGTGAACTCGGATGGTTCGATTAATGTGACAGAATATAACAATGCCTACGCGACGTATTTGTACTCTGGTAGCATGCACTATGGTGATTTTGGCGCACGCACGATCGGTGCAAATGAAATATGGCAATATAATTTCATCCATTTATAATTCTTAGTATAATCCGCTATCTCGGCATTTTCCCGTGCTCGCTCTATCAATAATAGCACTTCGCACGGAGAAAATACCAATCTAGCGGATTTTACTTAAGAATTATATTTTTATGTTATAATTGTGTATATGAGTGAAAAAGTGGAATGGAAAGAAAAAAAGACCAGTCTTGGTAATGCGATAATTATTTCGGTGGTTGCCTTGGTGCTGGGCGTGATTGTGGGGGCGAATTGGAATAATCTTTTTGGCGGATTTGCGCCATATTTAGGGTTGTCCGGAAAAAGCTCAGGGGTGGATTGGTCGGCATTAGATGAAGTTTACAATAAGTTGAATGGTACTTATAATGGTGAGGTTTCGGTAGAAGCGGCTGTGGAAGGTGCGAAAACAGGATTAGTGGAGTCGCTAGGGGATGTCTATACTGTGTATATGGGCTCGGAGGATGCTGCGGATTTTTATGATGATTTACACGGTAATGTGGGGAGTGGGATTGGTGTAGAAATGGGACTTCGCGATGGCTATGTAAGGGTGCTCCGGACTTTGCCGGATAATCCGGCGCGGAAGGCGGGGGTTTTGGCTGGTGATATTATTTATAAGGTGGACGGCGAGGAAGTGTATGCGCTGTCGACGGATGAGATATCGAAGCGGGTGCGGGGTGAAACTGGTACGGAAGTGACGGTAACGGTAGTGCGTGATGGTAAGGAACTAGACTTTACGATGAAACGCGAGGCGATAAATAACGTGTCGGCATATGTGGAGTATGACGGATCGACGGCGATTGTAACGGTGACGCGATTTGATAACGATACGGGGACGATGGTACAAGGGTTTGCAAAAGAGTTTAGTGACAAGGGGGTGAAGAAGGTCATCTTGGATTTGCGTGGTAATGGCGGAGG
>JAZPZQ010000020.1:0-4297 GCA_045544765.1 Candidatus Nanosyncoccus sp. | reverse complement strand
CGTCTAATGCTACCATTGATACTGGTCTTGCTACGTCGGCTGGGAGTCCCGATGTATCAAATTGGGCGATGAAGCTGACGATGACTCAGGATAGTGGCGATACCACAACTAGCCCATTCACGATTGACTCTGCACCAAATGCATCCGGTGGGGCGGATGCATCATTTTCAGATTATCACGTAGTCCCTAACGAATACACCAAAGTCGCCCATAAGAACTCGGGTACTGATATGACGGCTAGTACTGGTGGGGTAAAGCTCACTACTACCTATGCTGCCTATATCAGTAAAACTCAACCAGCAGATACTTATTCCGGGCAAGTGAAATACACACTAGTCCACCCATCTACTGCAGATGCCCCTATAGTACCCATAACAATAGAATCTGCATATTCTAGAGCTGGTAAACAAAAGTATAATGGTTACTACAAGATACAGGATATGAATTCAACTATCTGCAGCAATGTAAATCAATACAGTGGCGATGGTATGGCAGAAGTGATTGATGTACGCGATAACAATATCTACCATATTGCTAAACTTGCTGATGATAATTGCTGGATGTTAGATAACCTAGCCCTAGACCCAACTGATTCTGCTACGGCGGCGAATATGAACGCATCTAATACTAATGCTACGACCGAAGCTATCGCAAACCTCCTGAATGGTGGCAGTAGTACGACTGGCTGGAGTAGCGTGGCGGTAACCGATGTAGACACGGATTTCTATGATTCTGCCAATTCTTACGTAGGTGGTTACACTACTCCCCGTATTAACAATGCTAGTAAAGACACTCTCGTAACATCCTATGGTCCGGCAGCTACTAACGGCCAAGCCAAAGTAGGTATCTATTACAACTATTGTGCCGCGACGGCTAGTGCTTACTGCTACGCAGGTGGACAAGGTGTAGACGTGCCAGATACCATTATTGACGCTCCGCAAGACATCTGCCCAGCTAACTGGAGAACGCCTACAGGTGGCTCTACTGGTGAATATCTAGCTTTAGCACAAAAATACGGCACCACTGCCACAGAAACCAATAGTCTCCAGTATAACTTATCTACACCTCTATCTGGCGTCTACTACGATAGCTCCACGGGTAGTTTTGGTACTGGTGCCATATTCTGGTCATCAACTTATGACAATAGTAACAATATGAGTAGCTTGAATGTATTCCCGACGAGCGCAAATAGTGCCGCCACTACTCGCTTCATCGGTCTACCTATCCGTTGCATACTCGCCAATTAACAGGTCGACCCTCCGCCTTAACTAACCACAACTGTTTACAATTCAATCAGATACTTCCACCAACTCGTATTCCCTGCTCCCGAGCCCCAGCTTCTCCGCATACGGTAAAATCTCTCGCCCCAGCCTCGAGTCAATCCGCTCCTTTAATTTTACAGCTCCTGGATCCTTAGACGCCCAAATCATATCGACAAACGCTTGGTCATTCGCCACCGGATCGAGCGACGCCACAATGCCGAGATCTTCCATCACCGGATCATCTTGATTCGCATCGCAATCACACGATGTCGACAACGCATTCATCACCGTAATATATACAATCGGTCGCCGCTTCTCGCGAAGATAATCTGCCACCGCCGTCGCTGCTTCCGCCATTGACTCAATAAAATCAATCTGCTCGTGCTCTGACTTCCAGCACTCCTCCGGGTCCTCCGTCTTTCCGCACGAATGAATATACGCCTTCCCATCCCTCGAAGCAAAGCCAATCGACTGATTCTTGAGGTTCGCCCCAAATCCCCCCATCATATGCCCCTTCCCATGCGCCAGATTTACAAACGCATCATAATCATCAAAATGCGACCCCACGAGGTCATACTTCAAATGCTTCCCCTTCTCAAACGGAATCCGCATCTCCCCCTCCGCATCCATAATATCCACCTCGGCAAACGAAGTAAACCCATGCTCTTCCGCCACCTTCATATGCTCATCAGCCTCATTCCTTGCCCCCGGGTACGCCGTATTACATTCCACAATCGTCCCCTTAAGCGACTTCACAAACGGCCCAATCAAATCCGCCTTGAGGTATCCCTTCGCTCCACGCTCCCCTGTCGACACTTTCACCCCCACCTTGCCAGTCAGCTTAACTCCCAACGCCTCATACACCCGCATCAACGCCTCGGGGCTAATCTCTTTTGAATAATAAACCTTTGCCATCTTCAATTCTCCTTTTTCTTATTACTATCATATCAAATCCTACTCAAAAACTCTAATTTCCTCCTACAAATTCCCCTACAACCCCACAACGCTTCTCACCAATACTCTACTTCCACTCCTCGCCCCACCCCATTTGCCTTCACCAACCATTTCTGATAAAATAAAACTAATAACACGGAGACTAATATGAACATTTACGACCTCAAAGTTAAAACCCGCAAAGGCGACGATTTTGACCTTTCTACGTTAAAAGGCAAAGTTTCGCTAGTTGTCAACACCGCTACCGGTTGCGGTTTTACCCCGCAATACGAAGCCATCGAGAAATTGTACGAAAAATACCACGACCAAGGCTTTGAAGTCCTCGACTTCCCTTGCAACCAATTCGGTCACCAAGCCCCCGGCAGCGACGACGAAATCCACGCTTTTTGCACCGCCAAGTACCAAACCCAGTTCGACCAATTCGCCAAAATCGAAGTCAACGGCGACAACGCAAGCGAAGTCTACAAAATCCTCAAATCCCAACAGCCTACTGAAGAGCCAAAAGGTCTCAAAAACAAAATGTCCCTCAAGGCCATCGCCAAAATCAGCCCGACCTACCAGCAAAAAAGCGATATCGTCTGGAACTTCACCAAGTTTCTAGTAGATAAAAACGGCGACGCCGTGCGACGCTACGACCCAACTTTCGACCCCAGCGAAATGGAAGACGAAATCGTCAAATTATTAAATGCATAAAAAAGGAGCAAAATGGCAATCACCGAATTAACTAAAGACAACTTTGAAAACGAAGTAACTAAGCACGACGGCTTAGTTTTAGTAGATTTTTACGCAGATTGGTGTGGTCCCTGCCAAATGCTAAAGCCAATTCTAGCAGAAGTCGCAGAAAACACCACGAGCGCCAAAATCGCTTCAGTCAATATCGACACCGAAGACGAACTCGCCGAAAAATACGCAGTTTCCTCAATTCCCTGTTTAGTCTTATTTAAAAACGGCGAGGAAATCAAACGAAACGTTGGCCTCGTCTCCAAAAAAGAACTCGAAAAGATGCTAGGAGCCTAACATGTACGACATTATCATCATCGGCGCCGGCCCAGCCGGACTCACCGCCGCCATCTACGCTAGAAGAGCTTCCAAGAAAACACTAGTCTTAGAGGCCAAGGCCTACGGCGGTCAAATCATTAACACTCTAGATATCGAAAACTATCCCGCCGAAGAAAACATCTCCGGTTTCGACCTCGCGACCAAAATGTACAACCAAGCCAAAAACCTCGGCGCCGAGTTCGCTTTCGAGCCAGTCATCAAAATCCAGGACCAAGGTGACAAAAAATCCGTCACCACCGACGAGAACACTTACGAGGCCAAAGCCATCATCATCGCCACCGGCTCCGAAGACCGCAAGCTCGGTCTATCAAACGAAGACGAACTCATCGGCAAAGGCCTTTCCTACTGCGCCACCTGTGACGGCGCCTTTTACAAAGGTAAAACCGTCGCAGTCAACGGCGGCGGCAACACTGCGCTAGAAGATGCTTTATACTTAAGCGATATCGCAGATAAAGTCTACCTCATCCACCGCCGCGACGAATTCCGAGGTGACAAACTCCTAGTCGAGCGTCTAAAAACCAAAGACAATGTCGAATTTATTTTAAGTAGCACCATCACGAAACTAAATGCCGACCAAAAGTTAGACAGCATCGAAATAACCAACACAAACGGCAACACAAAAACCATCGCAGTAGACGGCCTCTTCGTCGCCATCGGCAGAACCCCCGCCACCGCCACCTTCAAGGACGTAGTCAAACTAGATAAATCTGGTTACATCATTGCCGATGAAGACTGTCACACCAGCGCCCCCGGCATCTTCGTCGCTGGCGACAATCGCGCAAAAGACGTCCGCCAACTAGTCACCGCCACCTCCGATGGCGCCATCGCTGCCACCGAAGCCGTCAAATACCTAATATAATCAAACACTATTTTATGAGTAATAACCGCGAAAGAACAGTAGTCAAAACTAGCATCATCAGCATCTGTGCCAACCTAGTACTTGTAGGTTTCAAGGCGGCAGTAGGCTTTTTGTCAAACTCTATTGCTATCATCTCGGACGCAGTAAACAATCTTAGTGACGC
>JAZPZQ010000019.1:0-2070 GCA_045544765.1 Candidatus Nanosyncoccus sp. | reverse complement strand
AGCAAGACCAGTATCAATGGTAGCATTAGACGAAGCAGATGATCCTACCAACTTATTGCTGTTCGTTCCACCTATTTCATTTCCAGTATATCCCGTAGCATATATCGCGAATCCTTCTGCATCATTGCAAAAGGCGTGAAGCGTAGTCGTACCAATATTTGGTGTATAAGTACCATTCTGGATTTCCGCATTGTGGGTATTCATTCCAGTGCCGCTCATTGTGCAGGATACCGGTACTGTAATATTAATCTGGTCTACTACGGAGTCATCGGCAGAAACAAAAGAACTAGCTAGCACTGCCCCAGAAAGCGCAGTAACACTAACAAGAGTTAGTATCGTAATAGTAGCTGGTTTTAATTTTGGCATAATTGTACGACCTTGTTTAGACTTATTATCTAAGAGAGAGAGAGAGAGAGAGAGAGAGAGAGAGAGAGAGGATTTTTACCGGATGCTAAGCTTTCGCAACCCGGTCTGGCTGCCCTGCTACCCATCTTTTTTATCTCATTTATTCTTTTCTTTCGCCGCATCTTTTTAATCCTTTTCCTTTAACTACCCCCAGTATATCACACCTTTTCACATAATGCTAGTGATTTTCCACTCACTGTGATTTCCCACCCACATAAAGCTAAGCTCACTTCACCCGTTTATTCAAATACTTTTTCGCCGAAATTGGCGTCACCACCTTGCGCCCAGTTTCCATCTCTAATTTTTCTCGCGCTACCCTCGCCACATCGCCACCTGCCACCGCACAATCCGCATTCTCCGTTAACCCTTGCGGGTTCCGCGCTTTCGTAATGCTCGTAGTAGATAGTTCCTAATATCCCAATCTCTTATAATCCCTAAGGGCCTGTTCCACCGACAATTCTGGATCCACCATTTGGTCAATCCGCTCCGAACCCACTTTAGCTAGCCACTGCTTAAACGGCTCCGCCTTCTTCGACGGAATAGATTGGATAATCCTCAGTAGCTGTTCCTTATCCGCCACATCTGTATTATATTTTTTCCCATCACTAGATTCTACTTTCAGTTGTACGATTTTATCGTACAACTGGCTACCTTCATCTTTAATTTTACGTTTCAAATCACTCCAATATCGTCTTGGATTATCACTCCCACTTAATATTCCCACCACATCCACCACCGCGAACCACTACTTTTCCTCCTTCTCGTCCCACACCGACCGCACCAACTTGTCTTCAAACAACTTCAATGAATTCACTTTCTCGGGCGACCTAGTCTCGCTATTCTCCTCAATAAACTTCTTATAATCAAACTTCCCCGTATCTATATCCCTCTCACCCCTCTCCCCAAATACTTCACAAATCCCCCACCCTCCGATATTATATATAGTCGTTTCTTCGCCCTTGTCATCGCCACGTAAAATAACCGCTTCTGGTCATCCAGCGCCACTTTTGAAGTCTCACCAAATAGCCCATATAATATAGTATCCGGGTGCGTCTTCGGTATCACCCCCTCATCTGCTTCGAGTATCACCACCACCTCCGCTTCCAACCCCTTTGACTTATGCATCGTCATCAGTTTCACTTTATCATCAAACTCAACCTCCGAAAGCACCCCTAATCTATCTAGCCCCCACTTCAACCCCTCGCCAAATCCCACGAGACTCACTCCACCCAGATTCATCTCATTATTTCGATGTAAAAGCAAAATCTCCCCCGCCTCCACATTCGCCCGCACTACATTTATCACGGTTTTTAGGTACCTCACCATCTTCTGCCCCTTCACCACCTTACCCATCCGCATCACCGCCTCCCGAATTATCCTATCCTCCACACTCACCCTCAAATCATACGGCACTAGCGCGTATCCCACCTCCGTTTCCCGCGGATTCATCACCACCACCTTGCCATACTTCCGACTAAACGCCCTAAAATTCCCCTTCTCCCCCATCGCTTTCAGCATAAATTTTCGCGCCGTCTCCACCACCGCCTTGTCACATCGGTAATTCGTTCCAATCTCATACCTCGCACACCCACCGCCAATCATCACCCCGTCATTAACACAACCGCTTTTGGTCTCACTGCTTATCTCCAAGTCGGAGGCCAAGCG
>JAZPZQ010000018.1:0-9876 GCA_045544765.1 Candidatus Nanosyncoccus sp. | reverse complement strand
ATGGAGTGTGGGTGTGGCTTATGCCGAGGGGGAGGGTGGAGCCGGTGAGGTGAGTGGAGGGTTGCCGGAGATTTACATTAGAGCAATTAGTCCTGGTTATACCGTGGATGGAGTGGGCAATGTCGGGGAGATGATTGAGATAGGTAAAAACAGCCCCGACGATACGATTTCGCTCGCTGGGGCCACTGTCGGCTATACTAATTCGAGCGGGAATTATTCGATATTGGTCGAATTTCCCGAGAACAGTTGGATGACTGGCGAGTCTATTTTCCTCCAATTGGCCAGTTCACCATCGAGTGAACTGGCTGACCTGACCTATACTAAAACATTGGCGTTTAAGGGAGGGTTGGATATTCGGCGGGGAGAAGAGATTTTGGATAGGGTTTGCTGGACGGGGAAAGAGGGGTGCTATAAGGATTTTAAATCGGCATCACCGACGACCTTGGTGCGGAATATGGAGACGGGGGAATTTGAACATTTGACTGAGTATGAGGTGCGGTATGGTAGTGGGGAGTATCTGGTGGTTGATGATGGAGGATATGGTAGTGATGAAAAGGTGGATGGGCATTGTCGGGGGTTAGAGTTTTCGGAGATTTTGAGCTACTATGAAACGTCACGGGAGGAGCAATTTATTGAGATACATAATGGAACATCGGAGCAAGTGCGGATGGATGGATGCGTGATACGGTATAAGAATAAAAAATATGCTTTGAGCGGTGTTTTATTGGCTGATAGTTACTTTGCGTATTATCCGACGGAGTTTAGTTTAACTAAAAATCCGACGAATGGTAATTTGTTGGAATTGATAGATGAGGATGGTGTGGTGTTGGATGAATTAATGTACCCGAATGGGCAAAAGAAAGGAACGGCGTATGCTTTTATAGGGTATGATGCTGGTGGTGAGGAGATTTGGAAGGTAACGTATGCACCGACGCCGGGGGTGCCGAATAACTATCAGGAGTTTAAAACTTGCGAGGTAGGGAAGGTGATTAATGAGGCGACGGGGAATTGTGTGAAAGTGGCGATGGTGACAGAAAAGGTGTGCCCCGAGGGTCAGTATTTGAACATTTTGACGGGGCGATGCAAGAAATATACTACGACGACGGAAAAAACTTGTAAAGAAGGGTATTATTTAAACGCGGAAACGGGGAGATGCCGGAAAATAGTAGAAAACATGGGGGCGAGTTATGAATTAAAGCCGGAAAGTTATGAGGAAAAATCGTCGTTCGTGGCGCTATATGCGGTGCTAGGTGTGGTGGGGGTGGGGTTGATATATCTCGGGTATGAATTTAGGCGAGAAATCGGTAGGGGGCTGAAGAAGGTATTGCGGATAAAATAAGATGGTAGACTAGGCGGTGGATTCGGTGGCCCTGTGGTAGAGTTTGTCAATGATTTCTTGGAAGACGGCTTCGCGGGACTGGTCGCCATTGACTTCGACGAGAAGACCAAGAGTCTTGTAGTGCTGGAGGACAGGTAGAGTCTTCTCGCGGAATTCCTGAAGGCGAGTATGGAAGGTCTGAAGGTCTTTGTCATCGGCGCGATCGCCACGGTCGTTGAGGATTTTGGCGGCGTTGAAGCGTTTCTCAACATCGGCTTCGCTAATATTAAGGATGATGACGGCTTTGATTTCGTGACCGGAGCCAGAGGCGACAGACATAACTTGGTCTTCTTCACCTTGCCAGCGGCCGATGGACGAGAGAACTAAGGGGTAGTTAAAGAGGTCGTGTCGTTCAAAATATGGCAAAACCCATTCGTAGAAAATGTTGGTGGGAATGAGGGCGCCGTTTTCGGAGTAGTTCTTTTTGTATTGTTGCTCCATAGCGCGGATGATGATGCCAGAAGAAAGGAATTTGGCATCGAGAGTTTCGGCGAGCTTGATGCCTTGGGTGTCTTTGCCGGACATTGGGAGTCCGAAGATATTGATACTGCCGGTACCGAGCCATGTTTTGATGGCGGTGATTTTGTCTTCCATTGTTGTAGTCTCCATAAGATAATAATAGCATATAAATGACCGAATGGAAAACCCCAGCAGTTGAAATGCTGGGGTAAAAAAGGGGACAGAGATTATATGAGCAACCCCATTAAGAGGTGGGGTTAGGTATCAGTTGTGCCAAAGGCAAGTTCAACTCCGCGTTTAACGATATTGGGGATAATATTGTTGCGAGTGTTGTATTGCCACGAATTGGTATTGGTGTAGTAACAACCGAGATGAATAATTTGCCCAGTTGCGGTTTTTTCAGTTGTGATACTGATTTTGTCACCTTTCTGATTGGCATAATAGGTTTTTCCTTTGTGCTCAAATTTCTTTTGTGTTGACATAAAACACATCCTCCTTGGAAAAATACTAGCCGAAAACGGTCGGCTACCGATAAGGTACTTCTTATATTTTAGCATAGCGGTGGTAACTTGTAAAGTCGAAATGGCGGTGGTTGGAGGTGGTAGCAGTTGGAGGTGGCAGGAAGTGGATGGTAGTGGATAGAGGCGGACAGAGGTGAGGGGAGGTAGCTGGCACTCTTTACATTTTAGTGCTAATTTTATATAATAGAGGTATGGAAATGACTGAGCGACAAAAACAGATTCTAAGTCAAATTATAGAGGAATATGCGGAGACGGCATCACCGGTGGGGAGCGTGACGATGGCGAAGCTTTTTCAGGTGTCGCCGGCGACGATTCGGGCGGAAATGGCACGGTTGGAGGCTTTGGGATTGATTGCACAGCCGCATACCTCGGCGGGACGGGTGCCAACGGATGCGGGGTACCGGTATTATGTGAATAGTCTGGAGGGTGGCAATACGTTTGATGAATCGGAGATGTCGCGAAAATCCTTGGAGCGGGGGACACACGCGATAGAGGTGAGAGTGACATCGCAGTCGCAGGCGGATGCGGCAATTAGACGAGCAGTGGATTCTTTGGTGGAGCTGACTGGTAATTTGGGGCTTGCGACGATTGGCGGGCAATTGTATTTGTCTGGGATTTCACAGCTATTTACGCAGCCGGAGTTTATGGATACGAGAAGAGTGCAGTCGGTAGCGAAGCTTTTGGATAATTTGGAGCCGTGGCTAAGAGAAGCGGCGCCAGGGGAACCTTTGAATATTTTTATTGGGCAAGAAAACCCGATTGGGAGGAATTCGGAAGTGTCACTGATTATATCGAAGTTTCGGTCGCCGTTTTCGGATAAGAGTTATATAGGGGTGCTGGGACCGACACGGCAAAATTATTCGCGAGTAATGTCACTCGTGCGTTACACTGGTAATATGTTGGAGGAAATTTTATGAAAAAAGAAGATAACGGGGGCAAAGTAAAAGAAGGTAATATGCGCGAGAATGAAAGCGCGATGCAAAACTCCGAAAATGGGGTGAAAAACGATCGAAATGGGGTAAAAATCGACGAAAATGCTGCAAAAATTGCGGAACTAACAGGTGATTTGCAGAGAACGCGGGCGGATTTTGAGAATTTTCGTAAGCAAGTGGAATTGCAGAAGGAAAATGAGCGAAAAACGGTAAGACTAGCGACGGTTTATAAGGTATTACCTTTGTTAGACGATTTGGATAGGGCGATTGCGACATATGAGGAGTTGAAACCTCTGGAAAAGTCGCTTGGGAAAACTTTGAAGGAATTGGGGCTTGCGAAGATTGAGGCGAGTACAGGGGTAGAGTTTAATCCAGATTTGCACGAGGCAGTAATGGCAGAGGGGGATGGAGAGAAAGAAGAGATTGGTGAGGTGCTTCGCCCGGGGTATTATTATGAGGGTGAGGTTTTACGTCCTGCTATGGTGAAGGTCCGCAAAGTTTAGAGCCTTGAAAAATAACAGAGAAGTGGTATAATTAGACGAAAGAGAAAGGAATTATTTAATGGCTGATTATAAGTTGGCGCTTGAGAAGCGCGAGATTACAGGCAAGAAGTTGAAAGCTTTAAGAGCTGAAGGGTTGATTCCTTCGGTGGTTTATGGTGGCAAGGAACCGGTGTTGTTGTCGTCGGAATATGTGGCGACGGAGAAGGTGCTAGCTCAGGCGGGTTATCACTCACCGATTGATCTAGATATGGCTGGTAAGAAGCAGCTTGCGATTGTGAAAGATGTGCATATTGACCCAGTATCACGCAGGATTATCAACATTGAATTCCAGGCGATTTCGGCTAGAGCCGTAGTGGAGGCGACTACGCCAGTGGTGATTGTGAATTTCGAGGAATCAGAAGCTTCGAAGATTTATCACTTCGCGATGACTCAGTCAATTGAAGAATTGGATGTGAAGGCGAAGCCAGCGGATTTGCCAAAGGAGCTTGAGATTGACGCTTCTCAGATGAAGGAAGTGGATGACAAATTGACAATTGCAGATATTAAGCTGCCAGAGGGTGTGGTACTAGCTGATAAGGAACTTGATCCTGAACAAGTAGTGGCATCTTTGTATGACCCAGCGGCAGAAGCGGAGAAGCGTGAAGCTGAGGCTGAGGAGCCAGAGGAAGCTGGTGAAGCGGCTGAGGGCGAGGCTAAGCCAGAAGAAGCTGAAGGCGAAAAAGCTGAGTAAGATAATAAAACAAGAATACTCCCACAAGTGCACGCGGGGGTATTTTTTGGAGTTATGGGAGGGATTTATTTGACAATTAGGGTGAACTGTTGTATAATTATTAGAATGAACCTAGTAATTTAAAAAGGAGGGATGATGATGAGGTTTACGATAATGGTAATATATGACTCAAGCTTGTCGTCTGAGGAAGAATTGGCAATAAAAAGTGAGGTCGAGATAGCAAAGACTATTTTTCCTGAATTTGATTTTATCAATAAGGGGAGCGAACCTTTTATAAGTGGGAGTGAATATTCTGATGCGGATTATTACGTAAAGCAGTCCGGAATCTTGATAAGAGAAAAATATGGGCGCCAGGTGATGGCTCCTAGCTTAACAAGATGTATGAATAGGACCCCGTGGAAGGAAATGAAAAAAGAAGATGAAGTGAAGCTTCAGATATTATTCACCTCATCTGATTTGACGGCGGAGGTTGAGCATGATGGTGGAGACTATTTTGACTACAGGCTGGGCTGGACGTTTGGTCAAGCTACGGTCAGAAGCTTGTTTAGGTTTCACGATATGCCTTATGTAAAAAAAGCTCTGGCAATAAGGGCACAGTTTTACAGGGGTTTGGGTGAACTGTTTGGTCTCGGTCATTGTCAAAATCCAGGATGTTTAATGCAGTGGGCAGAAACGGCAGAAGAGCTTTTGTCGTTGGCTGAACAGGCTTGGGGTTGTGATCAATTATATTGCTCAGATTGCTTGACAAGAATTACCGGAGGGCGCTCGTAGGAGCGCCCATTTTTATTTGAGGGCATCGGTGTTGGCGATGAGGCGGGCGCGGAAGGCTGCGCGAGCCTGGTCGGCATTGGCATTGTCGCCTTTCCAGGCATAGAGGGCAGGGTCTTGGAGGGCTCGGGCGAAGCTGAAGGTGACGGACCAGGGGAAGGGGCCGTTTTTGATAATCTCGGCGAGGTTGTCGGTGGCTTGTTCGACGGTTTGACCACCAGAAAGGAAGACGACGCCGGCGAGGTCATTTGGGACGTGGGCTTTAAGGACTTCGGCGGTTTTGGCTCCGACTTCTGCAGGGGTAGATTGAGCTTCTTGCTGTTTGCCGGCGAGGACCATATTGACCTTGAGGATACAAGCGCGGAGATTAACTTTATTATCGGCGAGTTCTTGGAAGAGGCAATCGAGGATTTTGCTGGTGGCTAAGGCAGATTGGTCGATGGTGTAGTCGCCGTCGTAGACGAGTTCGGGCTCGACGATGGGGACGATGCCGGCTTTTTGGCACTCATAAGCATATTCAGCGAGGATGTGACAGTTGGTGGCGATGGCGGTATCGGTGGGGGTGAGGAGGTTACCTTGGTTGTCGAGGCGAATTTCAAAGGCGGCGCGCCATTTGGCGAAACGGAGGCCCATTTGGTAGTATTCGTGGAGGCGATCGGCTAGACCGCTTAAGCCTTTGGTCCAAGTTTCCTCGGGGTGGGCGGGGTGCTCGGAATCATAGTTTAGAGGGGCAGAATCGGAGAATTTTTCGAGGCCTTGATCGACTTTGATGCCTGGAATGATGCGCTTCGCGGTGAGGAAATCGACGAAATTTTGGCCGTTGTCGGCTTGTTGGCGAGCGGTTTCATCGAAGAGAATGACACCGTTGACGTGGTTTTCGAGGTCGGGGGTGGTGAAGAAAAGGTTGCGATAATCGCGACGATTGTCGTAGGTGTCGGGAATTTGGAGCTGGTCGAATTTTTTGTGGATGCTGCCGCCAGATTCGTCGGCGGCGAGGATGCCTTTGGGATGGAGTACGAGGTTCTTGGCAATGAGCTCAAGGTTGTCGGTGGGGGCGAGATTGGCAGAGAGCTCGGTGAGTTCGTCAAGGGTAAGGGTGGAGTTTAGCTTGGAGTTTTCGACGTTGGCGCGAGCCATTTTGAGGCTGTCTTCGACGGAATAACCTAGGATGAAAGTGCCAAGAACGGTGGCGGAAGTGATGGAATAGGCGGAGAGGTGAGTGAGCATATCGACGCGGTGGATAGAGATGGACTCGGTGATACCCTGATAGGAAAGGTGAGATTCGGAAATGTCGATGATTTTGGCTGGGTCGAGGTTAGCAACAGGGGTAGACGCGAATGCAGGCGCGGTGGAAATCTCCGAAAAGTTTTCCACAAAGACGAGAGAGGCACGGTGGATTAGGGAATTGAGGTGAGGATTGTTAGTGTCGTGAAGATAAAGGACGAGTTTGGTGTTTTGCGAGATATCGAGGTAGGCTTGGATTTCGTTGGCGATAGAGCGATTCAGTTCTGCGGAGCGGTCGATATAGAGGTAATCGTAGGATTCGGTAGGGGTGGCAAAATGAGTTTGCTTGAAAGCGGAGGGAGCGAGATAGCTGATGCCACCATCAGAAATGAGGATGTAGCGACTAGTCTCAACAGGGGTGGTAGTGGCGAGGCCGTCGGGGGATGGTTTCAAATCGGAATTATTGAGGGAAGTAGTGAGACCTAGCTTGGAGAGTACTTCAAAAGTGACAGCGGCGCCACCGAGGCTGGTGTTTTGGTTGAAAAAATGGTGGATGCTGGCGTCGAAACTAAGGTCGAGCCATTTGGTGCCGTGTTTGTCGGTTTCAAGTTTTTCTGTTCTATTATCTAGATTAAGATAAACGTCGTTAATAACGTTGCCCACGATTAGAATATTCATAAGTATATTATATCACGCCGAGGATGCCGCGCAAGGCGTAGGCGGTGTCTTCGTGATTCCTGACAGTGATGGTGTCGATGCCCATTTGGACGACTGGGTAATCGTTGCCGCCGGGCTGGGTCATATCACCGAAGTAGAGGATGTCTTCTTTTTTGACATTTAATTCTTCTAGAAGGTGGGTCATACCGAAAACTTTGTTCATACCAGGGGTGATGGCATTAATAGAGGTGGTGCCACCGATTTCGTAGTCAAATTCGGGGCTGTATTTTTTGCAAAGGGCGACGATTTGCTCGCGCTTCTTGCAATCGGGGTCCCAGGCGTATTTCTCCTCGGTGCCGGCCTTTTGTCCGAGGGCAGAGAAAGTGACTTGGGAGAGGCGGTTTTCGATGATTTCGTCGCCGGGCTTTAGTTTGTCTTCTTCCCAGAAGCCGAGCTCGCGGGCAGCTTTTTCAATGGTTTGGCTGATTTTTGTGACCTGTTCGTCAGTGAGAGGATAGTTATAGACTTGTTTCCATTCGCCGTTTTCGTAGCGGTAGTACTGGGTGCCCTGGGCGACAAACAGATGAAGGTGGGACAATTGCTCCTCGGTGGGATGGGGGAGGCGACCGACGATTTGGATGAGGAATTGATCGAATTTTTGCCCAGAGATGGGGCAAATTTCGAAATGGTCGAGGCACTTTGTCAGCAGCTCGGCGATGTCGTCAGTGATAGGGGTCTTAGCGACGTTTAAAGTTTGGTCTATGTCAAATGCTAGTACTTTTTTCATAATATTTTTATTATACCATGTTATAATGGGAATATGAAAACTTATATTGTGGGCAATTGGAAATTAAACTTCACGGTAGGGGAGTCTTCCATTTATCTTCATAAACTACTAAAACACCTACCAAATTATCGCGATGTGGAGGTGGTAGTAGCGCCGTCTCTTATAGCGTTACAACCTTTATCGCTACAGATTGACCGCCATAAGATGAAACTGGCCTCGCAAAATGGATTTTATCGGGATTATGGGGCTTTTACGGGGGAGGTGTCATTTTCGCAGCTACGCGGGCTAGTGGATTATGCGATTATCGGTCATTCGGAGCGAAGGTATATTTTGCATGAAGACGATAAGATGGTGGCAAAGAAAGTGGCGGCGGCGCTGCGGAATAAGATTACGCCGATTTTGTGTATTGGAGAGACGGAAGGTGAAAGGGCGTTTGGCGAGACGGCGGATGTGATTCGAGACCAGTTATTAGGGGGGTTATCAGAGGTAGCGGATGATGATCTGGAAAAGGTAGTGATTGCTTACGAGCCGGTGTGGGCAATTTCGTCGGGGAAGGGTGCGAGAATTGCGACGCCGGATGAGATTAGCGAGGTAGTAGAGCTGATTCGGAAAGTGATAGCTGATACGTATGGGAAAGATTTGGCGGAGAAAGTGCCGGTGCTATTTGGCGGGAGTGTGAATCCATCGAATGCGGGGGCGTATTTAACCGTTCCGGGGGTGAATGGACTGCTGATTGGCGGAGCGAGTTTGATTTTGCACGAGTTTACTGATATAATTGAGATAGCTAAAAGAGTGAGGTCATGAACAAAAGATATATAGATTTCGTGCCAACAAAGGGCGCTGAGAGTAATAATGCTAAGGCGAAAACTGCTAAGGTTAGTGATGCTAGGGTAAGTGGTGTTAAGACGGAAAGGACTATTGCTAGGAGGGTTGTAACTAACCGCGTCAGTGCAACTACGCATACTAAGAAAACCGGAGTGGCTTATCGATCGATGCCAGAGACACCGCGAACGGAGTCGCGTAAAACGAAGAGAGGATTAAGAGAGGACGATGGTTTAGAGCTTGGGGTAATTGAAGATTTGGGCACAAGATTTGTGAGTAGTGAAATTGAAAAGAGACCGCTTGGGGGGAATCGTTCTGCACAAAAAGAAGAGGTTAAAGAGATAAAGTCGAGGAAGCTATTGGGGAGGAGAGTGAAGAAAACCGGGAATGAGCCTGTGGAAAACTCCGAGAAAGCTGAGGTAAATGAGACAAGGAAAATGACCTATAAAATGCCGAAGAACCCGTTCATCAATCAGGAGAAGGTGATAAAGCGTCCATTATCAAAGAATGTTTATCAGAAAACGGTTGAAGCCCCTACAGAAAAGCCTTCTGGTCCAGTTGCTATTATTACGAAACCAGAGAAAGATCGAAAAGTTAGCTTGGTGGTAACCATTATTATTACAATCATTTTAGGTGCGGCGGCGGGAACGGTGGCTTTTCTGTTGTTGCCGAAGTAGGTTGGAATAAAAATGAGCCCCGTGGGGGGGGTTAATTTCAGTGTGATTGATAGATAATTTGGAGAGCTATGTTTAAGCTTTGTTTCTCGTGTATTTGCACACCGGGTGTGCATTTACACAGTAGAAAGTCGGGGGTGTGCATTTGTCTGTATAATGAAGTGCAAATATAACATTTCTTGATTTCAAACAACTATGCTATAATAAAATTATGAATAGCATAAGTAGTAAGACGAAGCTAGGGAATGTGAGAGGCTTCTTGGCAAGCTTGAAAAAATCGTCTCTCTCTCTCTCTCTCTCATAAGAGAATCAATTATGAACTATTAGCACTGGGTGGTGTGGTAGGATTAACTATACTGACCGGTGCTTTTTTAATGTCAGGGGATAGTGCTACCTATGCGGATTCTGCTACGGCTGCAGT
>JAZPZQ010000017.1:0-3951 GCA_045544765.1 Candidatus Nanosyncoccus sp. | reverse complement strand
ACCCGCTTATTCGTAATATAGAGCTTATTTCCCTGATACATTTTCAATGCTAAAAGCAAAATCACAAACGTCGCCGCCAGCAAAGTAAACAAAATGATAAACAAGAAATTTTTACCCATTTCATCCAGCATCGACTGCCCCCTCCACACCAACAAAAACGCTAGCAAAATAACAACCAGCCCAGCAAACACCCCACCCCAAATCATCATCAGGCACACCTTTGCCCGCCGGAAAAAGAACTCCACATATTCATCTTCTTCCAATTTCAAACCCGGAAAATCCTTTACGCTCCTATCGTGCCGAATTTTGACCAAAGATTCATCCATAATGGCTCCTTTTCTCTATTATAACTTATTTTCCGGAGTCTTGCAAATGCCTCCTCCCCTTTTCTGTCACCACCCGCCCCTTCGGTGTCCGCATCAAAAGCCCCATTTGCATCAAATACGGCTCATAAAAATCCTCAATCGTCGCCGTTTCATCACCCGTCAGCGCTGCAATCGTCGCGAGTCCCACCGGCCGCTCCCCGTAATTATCTACCATTAGCTTCAGCATATTTCTATCCGCCGGGTCCAACCCCAAATAATCAATTTCCATCAGCTTCAAAGCATCCTGCGCCACCGCCGTATCAATGATTCCATCCCCATTCACATCCGCATAGTCTCTCACCCGCTTAAAAATCCGGTTCGCAATCCTCGGCGTGAGACGCGACCGCGTCGCCAGTAGCTCTGTCGCCTCCGGTTCAATCCTAGTCTTCAAAATCCCCGCCGTCCGCCGAATTATCTGCTCAATCTCCGGCTCCTTATAGTATTCCAACCTATGAATGATTCCAAATCTATCCCTTAGAGGTCCCGCTAGCGACCCTGTCCGCGTCGTCGCCCCTATCACTGTAAAATGCGGCAAATCCAGCCGCACCGACCTTGCTGCCGGCCCTTTCCCAATCACAATATCCAGCTTATAATCTTCCATCGCCGAATACAGCACTTCCTCCACCGCGCGTCTCAACCGATGAATCTCATCGATAAACAGCACATCCCCATCCTTCAAATTCGTCAAAATCGACGCCAAATCCCCCGCTCGCTCAATCGCCGGTCCGCTCGTCACCCGAAGTGACGCGCCCAGTTCATGCGCAATCACCCCCGCCATCGTCGTCTTCCCCAGCCCCGGCGGACCATATAATAATACGTGGTCAAGCGTCGAACCATCGTTTCGCTTCTTCACTGCATCAATCGCTAATTTCAAATTATTTTTGAGATGCTCCTGCCCAATATACTCGTCAAAACTCACCGGCCGGAGCGAAATCTCCATCCGCTCCTCTTCCGCATCTCCCTGAGCCATCCTTGGCTCTACTAACCTCTCAATTGCCATATCTGTATTATATCATATCGCAATAAAAATCCAACTACCTCTGTATTAGCACTCTTGACGCCACACTGCCAACGTGCTACAATAGAGATAATTAGCACTCACATAGTACGAGTGCCAACGAAACGTAAAAGAAAGTGAGGAAAAATGAGTAAAATAATCGGAATTGATCTCGGTACCACTAATAGCGCCTTCGCGTATATGGTTGCCGGCAAACCGGAAGTTATCACCAACGCCGAAGGCGACCGCACGACGCCTAGTGTAGTAGCCGTCACCAAGAAAGGCGAAAGATTGGTCGGTAAAGTCGCTCAACGTCAGCGCGTTACCAACCCCAAGAATACTATTTATGGCATCAAGCGCCTCATCGGCCGCAAATTCACCGACAAAGAAGTCCAACACGACCTCGACATCAGCCCGTACAAGATTGTCAAGAAAGGCAATGGTGTCGCCGTCGAGATGGATGGCAAAGAATACACTCCAGAGGAAATCTCCGCTATGGTCTTGTCTAAAATCAAAGCCGACGCGGAAGCCTTCCTTGGCGAACCAGTCACCGAAGCTATTATCACCGTCCCTGCCTACTTCGACGATTCTCAACGCCAAGCCACCAAAGACGCCGGTAAAATCGCTGGCCTCGAAGTAAAAAGAATTATCAACGAGCCTACCGCCGCTGCCTTGGCTTACGGCCTCGAGTCCAAAAAAGACGAAAAAATCGTGGTCTTCGACCTCGGTGGTGGTACTTTCGATGTCTCCATCCTCGAACTCGGCGATGGTGTCTTCGAAGTAATGTCGACCAACGGTGACACTCACCTCGGTGGTGAAGATTTCGATAATGTCATTGTGAATTTCCTCGTCGACGAGTTCAAGAAAGAATCCGGCATTGATATTAAAAACGACGCCGCCGCGATGCAACGCGTCAAAGACGAAGCCGAGAAAGCCAAGAAGGAACTATCATCCAGTACATCCACTGATATCAATCTCCCATTCTTGTCAGCTGACGCCGAAGGTCCCAAGCACTTCGAATACACTTTGACCCGCGCCAAGCTTGAAGAATTAGTCAGTGACCTCCTCGACCGCCTCGCCGGCCCAGTCGAAAAGGCCCTGAAAGACGCCAAGCTCACCACCAAAGACATCGACGAAATCGTGATGGTAGGCGGTATGACTCGTATGCCCGCCGTCGTCGAAAAGGTCAAATCCATCTTCGGTAAGGACCCAATGCAAGGTGTCAACCCTGACGAAGTCGTAGCCGTCGGTGCCGCTATCCAAGGCGGCGTCCTCCAAGGCGACGTCAAGGATATCCTCCTTCTCGATGTCACCCCGCTTACCCTCGGTATCGAGACTATGGGTGGTGTTCGCACTCCCCTAATCGACCGCAACACCACCATCCCAACATCCAAATCTGAGGTATTTAGCACTGCTTCCGACAATCAACCCCAGGTCGAAATCCACGTCCTCCAAGGCGAACGTGAATTTGCCGCCGACAACAAATCCCTCGGCCGCTTCATCCTCGATGGTATCGCCCCCGCTCCTCGCGGTGTCCCACAAATCGAAGTCACCTTCAACCTCGACGCGAACGGCATCTTAAATGTCACCGCCAAGGACAAGGGCACCGGCAAAGAGCAGTCCATCACCATCCAAAACTCCGGCAATATGAGTAAAGACGATATCGAGAAAGCTCGCAAGGAAGCCGAAGCTCACGCCGACGAAGACAAGAAGAAAAAGGACAGTATTGACGCCAAGAACCACCTAGAAAACACGATTTATCAAGCTGAAAAAATGCCTACCGAATACAAGGACAAAATCAGCGACGACGATAAAGAAACCATCAAGAAAGCCGTCGAAGAAGCTAAAAAGGTCTTGAGTGACGACAAAGCCGACAAAGATGCTTTCGAGGAAGCCACCAAAAACTTAAATGAGCGCATTATGCCTATCGGTGCCAAGCTCTACCAAGAAGCCTCAAAAGACGACTCAAAATCTGAAAATAAAAAATCAGACGACGCCGTCGAGGGCGAAGTCGTCGATAAATAACCTCACTACCAAAAACTAAACCAAAAGAACCAGCCCACACGGGCCGGTTCTTTTATCTACCCCTCTAGAATTTTGACCTACCAAAGAAGACGTCGGGGGGCGACGACCACACACAGCCGCCGACACGCACTAGCAATCACCAACAAAGCACCACCGGAACACTAGGAATCTATAGAAGCCCCACCAGAGGCCCCGCCAAAACAGCACAGCTACTCAGATATCAAACAACGCATAGATTGACCGTAGTTGCGACTGCTGTAGAGGCTCGGGTACACGTACGTCGGGTACACGTACAGATCGTACATGTTGTAGCTATTGCTGTAAGTAGACGACCACCAGTAGCCGTAGCTACCCTGATCGCTCGCAGAACTACCGTAGTAGTAGCCAGACAGGGGCGTAGACAGGTTGTATTGTAAGCTATTGGTTTCTGTAGCAGCGGTACCGTATTTTTGTGCTAATGCTAGGTATTCACCAGTATTTCCACTTGTAGGCATTCTCCAGTTAGCTGGGCAGATATCTTGTGGAGCATCTATGATGGTATCGGGTACATCCACGCCACTATCA
>JAZPZQ010000016.1:0-8730 GCA_045544765.1 Candidatus Nanosyncoccus sp. | reverse complement strand
CCTACTATGGAGCAGACGGTAGTGGTGCAGAAATCATTATTTCAGCCTCAGATCACACTTACAATAGTACCGATTACTCTGGCTATTCCTTCCCACGTTACAATAATACCAATACTTCCTCACGCGCTTCTACACCTACTGATAACAGTGCGGCAATATATAGTTATGGTAACTACTACACTTGGGCTGCTGCTATCGCAGACACCGCATTTTACCGTACAAACAACCAAAGTATCACTAACACCTCACTCTGCCCAACCGGCTGGAGACTCCCTCAAGGCGGTAATAAGACTAGAATTACTTCTGACGATGATAACGACTTCTGGAATCTCACTGTAGACGCTCTAAATGGTGGCAACAATCCAGCTAACTATGGTAGCAGTACATATCCATACTATAATGGTACAGATGAAGCTACTCCAGTAGCTAACAAACTCCGGGCTTTCCCGAACAACTTCCTCTACTCTGGTAACTTCGCTACGTCGTCTGCTATCAATAGGGGCAGCAACGGCTACTATTGGTCGTCTACTGCGCTCGATAGCAACACTTCGTACAGCCTGTACCTGTATAGCTCGGCTGTCTTCCCAGGTACGAATCGCAACTATAAGTACAACGGCCTCAGTATTAGGTGCGTCAGCGGTTCCTAGCACCTAGAGCCTAGCCTCTACCCCTGTTAGCTTGCCGTTTACGGTTGTACAGCTCTGGGAAAAAGAAACCCAGGGCGGGCAGTTCGCGGCTCGGTGGCGAGCTACTTGGAGCTTAAGTCCGGTTACTTTGAACTTGGTAATGGGATTATTTGGAGCTGAGGTGCCAGTGATCGCCGTATTCTAAAACGCAGTTTTAGATTTTGAGGAGACAGTTATCTTTAAGGAAAGCTGAGATGGCCGATTTGTGGTTGGTTTCATAGTATTCTACCAGGAGGCGCTTATATTCCTCGACAAGCTCAGCTGGGATATAGAGTAGGCCGAGGCCTTTTTGGATGAGGAAATGATTGGCAAAAATCACGGCGGTGCGTTTATTGCCATCAAGGAAAATTTGAGCTTTTTGAATATATAAAACGAGGTCGATAGCCTTGTCAATGTTTGACTGATTTGACGACAGAATTTCTTCTAGCTGTTCTTTGATTACGGATTCGAGCGGTAATTCTGGCGACCATTTGGTGCCACCAATGCGAACTGGGACATCGCGAAGCTTACCGGCATTATAATAGAAGCCCTCCTCGATTAGTTTATTGATTTGCATCAGGAGAGTTAGGTTTGGTTCAGACATTATTACGTCGTCATCTAGGATAAATTCCCAGGCGTGTTTCATATTGACGATTTTGGCAATATCCTGGGGGCTCATGTTGGAGACTCTGGCGCCCTCAATAATATCCTCGGTGCTGGCAAAAGTGGTCGCCACCCCTTCCAGAATTGCCTGCGAATGAATAGTGAGAGCAAGATTACGCCTGGCAAAATCTAGATTACGATGGATTTTCTCGGGGATGGGTTTAGTCTCATAGCCGAGCGCGTGAAGCTCGTGGTCAATTTGGCGAAGCTTTTGCTTGATGGGCTTAGCCTTTTCGTTATTAGAGGTAATAGTACTAAGAAGCTCAGGTGAATATTCGCCTACGAAAGAGGTGACGGGCTTGCCGGAAAGGCGATAGTGTACATAGAGATATTTCTTGGAACCTTCTTGGCGAATTTCGGTGGCACCATAAACAAGTTCCGAGAGAGACTTCTCCAGAAGGGCTCTTTGATTAATGAGATTTAATACATTTTCATTCATAAGCGTATTATATCATACCTGAAACAAAATGTAAAGATTCCGGTGAAAATGTTTCAGGTGTTTTGGCTGGAATAGGTGTTATTTTATATAAATTTCCCGACTGATTCCGTGCATTAAAGTTTGGTAGTGAGCTACTTGGAGCTTAGGTCCGGTCGTCTTGAGCTTGATGATGGGCTATTTCGAGCTGAGGTGCCAGTGGTCGCCGTATTCACATTTGTAGACGGAGAGCTCGGGCGAGCCGTGGTCATACTGAGCGACCCGCGCGGCGAGCTCGGCTTCTTCTTTAGAGGCATAGCAGATTTTATGAGTATCACCTACCCAGCAGCGCTCGGGCTGGTAGGCTTGGCTTGGGTTTAGATGTTTATGTCGATTAGCCATATTTATATTATACAACATATTGATTATTTAAGCAAATTATGCTAAAATTACTCTTATGACTTTGAACAAAGATATGATACGCAATGTGGCGATTATCGCGCACGTGGACCACGGAAAGACCACTCTCGTCGATGGGCTGCTTAAGCAGTCGCATACTTTTCGAGATAATCAGGCGGAGATGTCGCAGACGCTGATTATGGATTCGATGGATCAGGAGCACGAGCGGGGGATTACGATTACCGCGAAGCAGACTTGTGTGTATTATGATGGGTACAAGATAAATATCATAGACACGCCGGGGCACGCGGATTTTTCGGGCGAGGTGGAGCGAACGCTGAATATGGCGGATGGGGTGATTTTGATTGTGGACGCGCAGGAAGGACCGATGCCGCAGACGAAATTCGTTTTGAGCAAGGCTTTGTCGCTTGGCTTGAAGCCGGTGGTGGTGATCAATAAAATCGATAAGCCGGCCGCGAGAATTGATGAAGTGTTGTCTGAGGTGGAATCGCTGTTCTTGGAGCTCGCGACGGACGAATCGCAGTTATTCTACCCGGTGTATTACGCGATTGCGCGTGAGGGAAGAGCGGGAAAGACTACCGAGCTAGATGATGATTTGCATGTGATTTTTGAGTCGATTATTAACGATATTCCGGCGCCTTCAGTGGATGCGGATTCCGACTCGGCGCAGCTACTCGTGGCAGCGCTTGCGGGCGATAATTACTTAGGAAAATACTGTATTGGGAAGATTTTCCGCGGGAAGCTGAAGAAGAATCAGTCGGTTAAGATTTTACATAATGGTGAAGTAAAAAATAGCAAAATTGATAATTTGTTTATCTATAAAGGACTTGGGAAGGAAGAGGTGCCGGAGGCGATTGCGGGGGATATCGTAGCGGTTACGGGCGTGTCGGAAGCTAACATCGGTGATACGATTGCGACAGGTGATAACCCGGAGGCTTTGCCGACGATTGAACTCGAGGCGCCGACCTTGTCTATCTATATCGGGCCAAATACCTCGCCACTTAAGGGGCGTGAAGGCGAATTTACGACTTCACGGCAAATTGCGGAGAGGCTAGAGCGGGAGCTAGAAACTAACATTGCGCTTAAGATCCAGCCCGATGGGCTGGGCTATAAAGTGTCGGGGCGGGGCGAGTTGCATTTGTCAGTGCTAATTGAGACGATGCGACGCGAGGGCTATGAGCTGGAAGCGGGGCGCCCTGAGGTGGTTTACCGCGAGATTGACGGCGTGAAGCAAGAGCCGATTGAGGATTTGACGATTGAAGTGGAGCCAGAGTTTGTGGGGGCAGTAAGTCAAGAGCTCGGAATACGTAAAGCCGAGCTCAAGACTCAGGAGATAACTTCATCTGGTGCAACTAGATTTGTATATGAGATTTCGACAGCGGCGCTGATTGGGCTGAGGAATAATCTGCTAACTGCTACTAAAGGCACCGTGATTATGTCTTCGATACCATCTGGCTATCGCCGGGTCGAAGGTAAGTATAAGCCAGAGCGAAATGGAGCCTTGGTGTCATTTGAGACCGGTGTCTCTACTGCTTATGCTTTAGATGCGGCGCAGGCGCGAGGTACATTATACATACCGCCACAGGTACCAGTATATCAAGGGATGATTGTGGGGCTATCGAATAAAAAGGATGACCTCGATATCAATGTCTGCCGGGAGAAGCAGCTCACCAATATGCGGACGCACGCGTCAGATGGCGCGATTCAACTCACGCCGTATACACAGTTATCCTTGGAACAGTGTTTGGACTTCTTATTAGATGATGAATTACTCGAAGTGACGCCGAAATCTTTGCGTCTCCGCAAACGACAGCTCGACCCGATTAAACGTAAAAGAGAAAACCGTGTTAATTGATTCGCATTGTCATTTGCACGATAGGGAGTTTTTCACTGAGGGCAAAGCCGAGGGATGTTTGGAGCGGGCACGGGAAGCGGGGGTGGAAAAGATTATCTGTATCGGGACGTCGCACGAGGATTCGCTCGCGGCAGCAGAATTTGCGGCCTGGCATAAAATTGTATATTGGACATATGGCATCCACCCCGAGGTGACGGGAGGGGGCCTGACTGAACCTATTTTTTCCGATGTGGGACATGGATTTTCAAGCACGTCATACGCAGGGCGTCCGGGGAAGAGTGCCCTAAAGGGCCGGTTTCTCGGCGCCAGCAGGAATATACGTGTTGAAAATTCAAATCATTTTATACATCCGAAAAAACAGGTTTCAACCACCCGTCCCGTTGCTATCGGAGAAGTTGGCTTAGACTACCACTATGCGGGTTATGATCGCGGGGCGCAAATAAAGCTATTTGAGCAGATGCTGCAGCTCGCGGTGGATAATGATTTGCCGGTGTCGTTTCACGTGCGTGAAGCGTTTTCTGATTTCTTCCCGGTGATGGCGAATTTCCCAAAAGTCCGCGGGGTGGTGCATTCATTTACCGATAGCAAGAAGGTGCTCAAGCGGATTCTCTCCGAAACGCCGTTTTATATCGGGGTGAATGGTCTCGCGACTTATACGACTTTACCTTTGCCACCGCTAGAGAGGATACTGCTAGAGACCGATGCGCCGTTTCTAGCACCGGTGCCGCACAGGGGTGAGCAAAATGAGCCAGCTTATGTGGCTGAGGTAGCGAAATGGCTGGCAGGGAAGCTAGATATTTCGCCTACAGAGGTGGCGAAGGTGACTACGGAGAATACTTCGGCGCTATTTGGTTTGTGATGTACCACTGTTAGGTTTGACTTCTTGGGAGTTTTGTGCTATAATTTAGATGTGGATAATGTACAAGGGACTTATCAGATACCGTCATTTGCCCGCAAAGAGGCTTATCATTTTGATGAGGTGACGACGGATAGCTATGCGGTATATGAGGAGCTGAACGCGATTGCGGAGGAGATTGAGAAATGTCGCTTAAGGAATTGCTAAAGTTGCCAGAATTGCCGAAATTGCCGTTTCTAAAAGATAGCGGTAGTAATTATTCGAACAAATTGACTTATGATGACCTGATTAATGCCGAGTCGGAGCTGGGACGGACTCTGTTTGGACCGATCCCGCTGGGGCATCAGCGGGAGTTTTTTGAGGCGAAGAAAAATGTGTGGATTTGGCACGAGAGCTATTTGGACGGGGCTGGCGCGGCGCAGGAAATGACGATTCGCTATGAGGTACGCCCAGCTGGGGTGTACAAAAAGGTGGCAGATGGGGGTTATCGGCGGATTGAGGGGGAGGAGCTCAATAACTTCCGTAGGGCGGCAAAGTCTTATCTCGACCTTGTCAAATCAAAACTCTATTGCTAAAATAGAGTTATGGATAAAAAAGAAGTAACTGAGCAGGATTTGGCGCAGGCGTTTGTGGCTGAAGAGGTCGCAGAAGAGCCGGCTCCCGAAAACAAGGAAAAATCAACAAAATCTAAAGACGGCAAAAAATCGCCGATGCTTTTGTTATCAATCATTATGGTGGTGGTTGGGGTGATTATGTTGATTGTGGGGGTGGTTTTGCTGGTTCTGGATTTGACGCGCGGACCAGTGGTGACGGATGGGGAGTATTTGATGTCGGCTAAGCAGTGGGTGCTGAGTGACGGGACAAATTGCGCTACGGCTGATTTAGAGATTGAGAACGGAGCTAGTGACGCTGATGGGGTGGTGGGCACAAGCGAAGAAATAAAGACGGCGGTCGATGGTGCGGGGGAGGCGAACTGCGCTAGTACGCCGAGCGTAATTTGGAAATTTACCGAAGTGGGGAAGGGGACATTGACCACGAATGGGCATATTAACGATTATGATTTTATCTGGGCGATTGAAGATGGGAAGTTAAAAATTGAGACAAAATGGTTGTATGATCTTGAGAATGAGTTTGACTACGAGATTCGGCGTGGCGAAGGGGCGCTGGTTCTGAAGGACGGGGATAAGGAAACGGTGTTGGTTGGTGATTTTACTGACAGCGAATAATATGTTATAATATGGCTATGATTTACTTGGACCACGCGGCGGCGACGCCGGTTGATAAACGAGTGCTGGAGGCGATGGAGCCGTATTTTACAACGGAGTTTTTTAATCCGAGCGCGGCGTATTTGCCGGCGAAGAAGGTCTCTAGCGATTACGAAGCCGCCAAGGCGACCATTGCGCACGCGATTGGAGCCAAAGCGTCTGACCTCGTCATTACCGCCGGCGCAACTGAAGCGAATAATTTGGCGTTTACAAGCGTAAGTACGCTGGCGCAGGGCCTGGCTGAACCTATTTTTTCGGATGCGGGACTGGAATTTCCAAGCACGTCATACGCTGGGCGTCCGGGAGAAACTGCCCTAAAGGACAGTTCTCTCGGCGCCGTCAGGAATATACGTGTTGGAAATTCAAATCAGGAGATGCATCCGAAAAAACAGTTTTCAGCCACCCGCGCCAGAGTATTGTATCTTGTAACCGAGCACGATTCGGTTAGGCGGGTGGCGGAGAGATGCGGGGGGCAGGCGGTGAAGGTGCTGGCAAATGGGCTGATTGACCTCAAAGATTTACGCAGTAAGATTACAGATGAGACGGAGCTAGTGTCGGTGGCGCTCGTCAATAATGAGCTGGGGACGATTCAGCCTTTGTCGGAGGTGGCTCAGGTTATCCGCGAGGTGAAGCTCGATAGGATGAAACGGGGGGTAAAAAAGCAGTTATTGCTACATTCAGATGCTTCGCAGGCTTTGAATCTACTTGATATAAATGTGGCGCGACTGGGCGTGGATTTATTAACTTTGAATGCTGCGAAGATTTATGGACCGAAGGGGGTGGGAGCGTTATATGTATCACACGAGGCGAGGTTATCGCCCTTGACTGTAGGGGGTGGGCAAGAGAATGGACTACGTTCTGGCACCGAAAATGTGCCTGGAGTAATTGGGTTCGCCCGCGCGGTGGAGCTAGCGCACGAGCATCTAAATGGTAACCGCAAAAAGTATGCCGAGTGGCGGAAGATTTTATTAGATGAGCTGGAGGGGTATGAATTAATCAATAAAAAACACTGCCTAGATAGTTTTGTGGTGGTGTGTTATGACGGGATTGATGCGGAAAGGTTGGTGTTTTTACTGGAGGAAAAGGGGGTATATGTGGCGACGGGGGCGGCGTGCGCAGCGAGCAAAGGTGTGCGCTCGCACGTGCTATCGGCGATTGGACTGTCAGATTCGCAAATAGCGGGGTCTTTGCGTTTGACTTTAGGCGAAGCAAACGATGAAGCGCAGATAAATGAAGTGGCGAAGATTATTAATGAGGTAGTCGGCAAAGAAAGACAGCGCCAATCTGCCATTGCGACAAAAAATAGCCATACTGAGGTTATACAAGGATGAGGGCTTGACCCCGCTCAATTAAGTACAGGTCGCCCCCATTAATTTTATTATACGAGCACATCTATTTTATAAATTCTAGTACCTTGCTCTTGTCATTTTTTCTAACCTGTGCTATAATGAGTATATTGAGAGCGACCTGGTGGTTAAGTCCGCGGGGCCAAGCTCTCTTTTTTATTTACGATATTCGAATGCTTTACCGTCTCTGGTAACCAAAATCATAGTCCTGAAAGAGCTTTTATTACAAAACCGCTTTATTATATCTTTTTCTACCTTGTTATAATTGTTTTTTACCCTTCGTAAATCTACGATGATGTACCTAGCTTGTTCGGAAGCTTCGTGCATACGTTTCTTGATGGTTTTTAGATTCGATGTGGTGGGTGATTTCGTTTCCCAAATCGAACCGTTTATCAAAAAGTCAGGGTTTTTAGTCCTCGGCGTATTCGTCGGTTTAATCATTTCTATGTTAAAACCATACGATGTCAATAATCTGGCTGTATCCTCTTCGTGCGGTTCAGGTTTGGTTCCGTTTTTGTGGTATTTTCCAATTTTGGTTTTCGGCACAAGTTGTAACTCTTTAATTTTCATATCAAGAAGCATACCATAGATGGGAGACTAATTCAACTGATGAAACACGCTTATGGTAAAGTACAGCGCACACGGTTGCGAAGGCTATAAATGGAGTAGTAGCGACTGAGCGGGCTAGGGTCTAAGGCTCACGCTAGTCAGCGCTAAGAACCGCTGACGCACCTAATACTGTAGCCGTAGTACTTATCGTAGTTATTCGTACCTGGGAAGACAGCCGAGCTATACAGGTTCAGGTAGTACGAACTGTTGCTATTGTACGCAGTAGACGACCAATAGACGCCGAAGCTGCCCCTATTGTAAGCAGACGACGTATCGAAGACGCCAGAGTAGAGGAAGTTGTTCGGGAAAGCCCGGAGTTTATTAGCTACTGGAGTAGCTTCATCGGTACCAGTATAGTATGGAGTTGTACTACTACCATAGTTAGCTGGATTGGTACCACCATTTAATGCATCTACAGTTAGATTCCAGAAGTCATTATCATCGTTGGAAGTAATTCTGGTTTTATTACCACCTTGAGGTAGTCGCCAACCAGTTGGGCAAAGTGAGGTACTAGTGATACTTTGGTTGTTTGTGTTATAAAATGCGGTGTCTGCGATAGCAGCTGCCCAAGTGTAATAGTTGCCATAACTGTACATTGCTACACCATTACCAGTAGGTGTAGAAGCGCGTGAGGAA
>JAZPZQ010000015.1:0-23586 GCA_045544765.1 Candidatus Nanosyncoccus sp. | reverse complement strand
ATACTCTACTACCGCAAACGCTAATATCTACTCTTATGGTAACTACTACACCTGGGCAGCTGCTATTGCTAATACTAACTATAATGGCACTAGCAACCAATCCACTACCGGCACTTCACTCTGCCCAGCTGGTTGGCATTTGCCTACTGGTGGTATGGCTTATGCCTCTGGTAATACTAGTGGCGTAAATGTAACTGGCTCCCCATCCACCTTTCGTGAATTCTATAATCTAGGTTACGATGTTATGGGTAGCACTACTACGGCTTACGAGGATACTCCCAATAGTGGTAACGCTTATTATTCCAGCAACACGACCAATTCTAACGGTGACACTGCCACTAAAGCCTTTAGGAAATTCCCCAATAACTTCCTCTACTCTGGCTACTTCCTTACGTCGTCTGCTAGCAATAGGGGCAGCTACGGCCGCTATTGGTCGTCTACTGCGGGCAGTTACAACATTTCGTACAGCCTGAGCCTGCTTAGCTCGAATGTCTACCCAGGTACGGTTAGCTTCAATAAGTACTACGGCCTCAGTATTAGGTGCGTCAGCGGTTCCTAGCGCCTAGAGCCTACAGCCCCCTCAAATGCCCCAAAATCAACCCCTCCATCACCCCGTAGTCTAAAGCGCGTCTATTGGACGAGCGAGGCAAGAAAAAAGCCGCTAATAGCGGTTTTTAATTTGAATGGTGGTGCGGGTACAGGGAGTCGGACCCTGATCTCATCCTTGGGAAGGATGCATAATAGCCGCTATACGATACCCGCGACGCCTCTATTATATCACATCTCTATAAATTATGGTATAATTTATTTATGCAGGATATCAAATCAGAGCTTAAAAAAGTTATTCACGACCTTTATGGTCTTAACTTTGATCCCGACATAACTCCATCTCCTGATAACATTGACGCCGATTACTCATCAAACGCTCCTTTAAAGCTCGCCAAATCTCTCCATCAATCCCCCATGCAAATCGCTAGTGACATCAACGCTAGGTTCGGAACTCTAGAGACCGTGTCCCGCGAGGGCGGCTGCCCGAGCGAAGAGAGTGAGCCCCGTGAAGACGGGCGCGAACGAACGGGGTCGAAAGAGTTTCGAACTAGCGTTTCTGCCCCAGGGTTTTTGAACTTTACGTTGCCAGACGAATATCTGCAAACCGCCCTTGACGACCTAGACGGCAACTACGAATCAGACGCATATAAAGGCCAGACGATCGTCTGCGAATTTAGCGACCCCAATCCTTTTAAAGTCCTCCACGTCGGCCATCTCTACACTAGTATTATCGGCGACTCCATCGCACGTCTCTTTGAATACGCCGGCGCCAGGGTCATCCGCGCCAATTTCGGCGGCGATGTCGGCCTCCACGTCGCAAAGACCATGTACGTCCTCCGCGAGAAGAATCCAAATGACCTCACCATCGACGACATCGCCAAATGTTACGTCGAAGGTACCGCCCTCTACGAAGACGACGAAACCGCCCACGAAGAAATCACGAAACTCAACAAAGAAATCTATCAAATCAACGCCGCCGGTCCTATTGCGCCCGAAGACTTCACACGGGCGGGTGACGAGCATGGAAGGGGACCCCAAAATGTTTTGCGAAGCAAAAATTTTGGGGAGGGAGAATGCTCGGCAGGACCCGCCCGGAGTAGCAACCTCGCGGAGCTTTATTGGAAGGGCAGGGAACTATCTTATGACTACTTTAATGAGTTCTACGCTTCCATCGGCGTTCATTTCGACAAATACTATCCCGAGTCCACCGTCGCCGCCCTCGGCCTCGCCAAAGTCAAGGAGCAGCTAGAAAAAGGCGTCTACGAATATTCCGACGGCGCCGTCATCTTCGACGGCGATAAATACGGTCTCCACACCCGCGTCTTCATTAACAAAGAAGGCGTCCCCACCTACGAAACCAAAGACGTCGGCCTCATTTTCACCAAGTGGCAAGATTATCATTTTGACAAATCCGTCGTCATCACCGGCTCCGAGCAGCTCGAATATATGAAAGTAGTTTTGAAGTCCGTCGAGCAATACGCTCCCGAGCTTGTCGAACGCACCACCCACCTAACCCACGGCCTCGTCAAACTCCCTGGCAATGTCAAAATGTCCTCTCGCAAGGGCAACTTCCTAAAAGCCGTCGATGTCTTAGATCTCGTCCGCGACGCTTTAAAATCTGAATATAACTCCACCGACGAAACCGTCTCCCTCGCCGCCACTAAATATGCCTTTCTGAAATACAAAATGGGTGGCAATATTATCTTCGATCCGCAGGAATCCGTCAAAATGACCGGCAACTCCGGCCCCTACCTCCTTTACTCCTGCGTCCGCGCCAAGAAGATTCTCGATAAGGCGTCAAGAGAATTCAATACCTCTGCGCAAGGGGTATTCCGGAGCGCGGCAGCGCGAGGTTTAGCGCCGTCCGCCCGTGGCGACGGGCCGGACGGACGCGACCCCGGGGCAGAGGTATTGAATTCTCCTGAACGCAACTTAATCAAAAAGCTTCTTGAATACCGCGCAGTGCTAGACGAGGCAGTCGCCGAAATGGCTCCGCACAAATTGGCGAATTATTTATACGAACTCGCCCAAGCGTTTTCCAAATTTTACGAGAATTGCCCAGTGATTGGCAGTGAAAACGAATCCAAACGCATCAAAATAGTGGAGGCCTATGTGAAAACGATGACCCACGGCCTTAGTATTTTAGGTATTAATATTCCGGAGGAAATGTGATGTTTAATATAATCTTACATCGGCGGGTGGTGTCGCCGGAGGGGGACCCCCAAAAATGCAGCCATTTTTGGGGGAGGAGGCGGCGACAGGACCCGCCGAGAGAAGGCGTGCTATGAAAAAAGCTACACTACTATGGGTAGATCTCGAGATGACCGGCCTCGACCCAGCGAAAGACGAAATTCTCGAAGTTGCCGCCATCGCCACCGATATACAGTTAAACGAAATCGCCACCTACGAAGCCATCATTAAAGTAGACGACAAATTAATGCAGGACCGTATGGTCGGCGAATTCTGGGACAAGCACGCCAAAACTCGCGACGCCCTCATCGCTCAAAACGCACAGGGCAAGCCGATCAAGTCAGTCGAAAGGGAACTCCTAGACTTCATTAAGCAATATTTTAACACCAAGCACCCCATCTACCTTGCCGGCAACTCCATCCACCAAGATCGCAAATTTATCGAAAACGAAATGCCCGAGCTCAACAAGCATCTTCACTACCGTATGCTTGATGTCTCCGCCTGGAAGATTTATTTTGAAAATGCCCTGCACAAGAAATTTACCAAGCCGGAGAACCACCGCGCCTTGGACGATATTAATGGTTCAATCGAGGAGCTAAAATGGTACTTGACGTTTCTAAAATAACCGGCATTGGCGAATATACAGAAAAGCAAGAAAAAGACCGCGTCCTTTATTTTCGCGGTCAACTCGCCTTTCTCGTCCAACACCGCAATACTATCGAAGTCCGTTGCGACCAGCGTCTCAGTGAGAATCTTAAAGCCAAGTACGAATCTGTTATGGAATCTCGCTACTACGGCAAAGGCGGCATCGAAATCGTCCTCGCCGGACAATTAAATCCCCAAGAAATTGAGGATTTAATCCGGCTTAGTTATAATATCACGCAATAACTATTTCTTTTCGGTCTTGCCACTTTTCTCAGCTTTTTCAGCTTCTTTCTTAGCTTTCCGCGCATCGCGTCGGCGATTCATTCTGTTCATAGCTTTGATTACCATAAAGATTACCCACGCAATCACGAGGAACTGCACTACATTTTGGATAAAATTACCATAAGCAATCACTGCCTCGTCGCCTGTGCCGAAGAAATTCGGAATCCGAATCGCAAGCCCCGTGAAATCTACGCCACCGAGTAGTAAACCCACGATTGGCATCACGATATCATTCACCAGGGAATTCACAATCGCCGTGAACGCCCCGCCTACCGCCACACCTACTGCGAGATCAATCATCGAACCACGATTGATAAACTCAATGAATTCCTCCTTCAAACCTTGTTTTTCCGCTAGCTTAGCGGCTTCTTCTGATTTAGCCATAACACTCCTTCCTTATAATTATTTGGCTTCCGAAAAATTACTTATTTTATTGTATAAATTTTCCAGACTACTGTAAGAGGTGGCGAGGATACCCTTTAACGTATCGTCACCACTAGCATTATATATCTGCGACTCGCTACTCATTATCACTGATATTTCGTAGGCCATCTTGTGGGCATAAATTCTGTCCAAATTCCCATTGATTTTTGCTTCAAACAAATCCGCCTTCAGCCCATCTTTCTCCAAATTGATTTCCTCTACTAACTTCTCGCCAATCGTCTTGGCGACGTCACCACTTTTCACCGCGTACTTTTCCGTGAGATAGCTATCCAAATCTCGACTTGTATTAGAAAGCACGCTATTTAGCGATGCACTATCTGAACGCAAATCCGACGACTTGACCAATTTCTGGTAAGAGCCTATCGTCCCCATCGTATTATCAATTCGCATCTTCAGCGCGTAAGACTCCGCCTTCACGCTCCCTTTAGAGCCACTGATCACCGCCCCCACAATCGCAATTATAATAAACAACACCACCGCCCCCACGCCAAGCAAAAACAACTTCGAAGACAATATCTTAGATAACCCACCCCCCGACTTCACGGGGCGGTTCGTAGCCGAAATCTGATTCAAGTATTCTTGCTTATCCATATCATCATTATAGCACAATTCAAAACAAAACCCCATCAGCATCTAAACAAATTAGCCATTCAGATGCTATAATATATATTATATGTATGACCTAAAGGAGGAAATAAAATCACGCTTATCCGTGGAAGATGTGGTGGGTCAATACGTAGAATTAAAGCGGGCCGGACGTAATCTCAAAGGCCGCTCACCTTGGGGTGTCGACAAAACTCCCAGTTTTATGGTTTCCCCCGAAAAAGGCATCTGGCACGATTTTTCTGCCAACAAAGGTGGCGACATCTTCACCTTCATTATGGAAGTCGAAGGCATTACCTTCAAAGAAGCTCTCGAGAAACTTGCCTCTCGCGCCGGCGTAGACACTACCAAATACCGCGGTGGCGACCCCGCCGTCAGTCGCAAAAAGCTTCGCGCCAAAGAGGCGTTGAAGCTCGCCGCCAAATACTACCAAGCCTGCCTTATGCGCAGCAAATCCGTCTGCGAATACGTTTTTTACAAACGTAACCTCAACCGCCAAACTGTCGCCGAGTTCCAAATTGGCTACGCTCCCGCCTCTGGCAAAGCCCTCACCACTGTTCTAAAAAAACGCGGTTTCACCGAGTCAGAGCTAAACGATGCCGGTCTCCTCAATCGTTTCAATTCCGACCTCTTCCGCGACCGTATGACCGTCCCCTTCATCGACACCAGTGGCAACGTCATTGGTTTTACCGCCCGCATCCTGAAAAAAGCCGAACCCAAATATTTGAACACTCCCGAAACCATTTTGTTCAACAAATCCAACTTCATCTTTGGCCTCTTTCAAGCCAAAGAAGCCATCCGTCGCAGCGGCTTCGTTGTCATCGTGGAAGGGAATATGGATGTTATTTCGTCTCATCAAGCCGGCGTGAAGGAAGCCGTCGCCACTTCTGGCACCGCTATGACCGAGCATCATTTGAAGGCTTTGTCCAAACTCACCAGCGACATTCGTCTCGCCTACGATGGCGACGCAGCCGGCATCAAAGCCACCGAGCGCGCCATTATGCTCGCCGGCGACCTTGGCATCGACCTCACCGTCATCTCCGATTATCACGGCGCCAAAGACCCCGACGAGCTCATCCAAAAAGACCCGAAGCTCTGGCAATCCGCCGTAAACCACAGCGTTCCCGCCGTCGACTGGCTCCTGTCTAAATACGAGGAGAATCTCGACCTCACCTCCGCTCCCGCCAAGCGCAAATATTCCGACGTCGCTCTCACTTTGTTAAATTACGTCAAAGACGAAGTCGAACGCGCCTCCTACGAGGAGAAGATTGCCAAAAAACTCCACATCGGCGTCGCCACCCTCCGCGCTAAAGGCGAGCGTCTAAATGATGCTCTCACTCACGCCCCCAAGAAATTCCTCAAAAAGCCCCAAACCACCGCGAAATCTAATAAGCTAAAAAAACTCGAAAACTCCCTCCTCGCCCTTAAAGTCTACGGTGGCGTCACCAAAGTCAAAATCCCTCTCAAGATTCCAGAAGACGAAGCTAAACTCGCCGAGCTCGAGCTAATCTTTAATTCCGAACACGAGCTCTCCAGTGCCACCGATTACGACCGCGAAGCCTCCGACCTCCTCGCTCTCTACGAAAGGGAAACCAAAAAACAAAAAATCGCCGAGTTAAACACCAAACTCGCCGAGCTAAACGAAGATTCCGATGAATATCTCGAAATTTTAAGCGAAATAAACCATTTGCAAAAAACTCAAAAGTAGACTATAATTTATCGTAATGAACTTGCAAAATGACGATATTTTGAACGCAAAAGATTTGAGTTTAGATTTTGACGAGCCAGAGTCTCGTGATTTAGAGAACGAAGAAGAGTTTTCCGACGAAGAGCTCGCCATCACCGCCGAGAATGTCGATGCCTTCGCCGACGATTCTGTCCGTATGTATCTCCGCGAAATTGGCAAAATCCCTTTGCTTACCGCAGAGGAAGAGGCCGACCTCGCTCAGCGCATCGTCAAAGGCGATAAAAAAGCCAAAGACAAAATGGTTGAATCTAATATGCGCCTTGTAGTTTCCATTGCCAAGCGTTATGGTGGTCGTGGTCTTGATTTTCTCGATTTAATTCAGGAAGGGAACACTGGTCTTCTTCGCGCCGTTGACAAATTTGACCCTGCCAAAGGTTTCAAGTTTTCCACTTATGCTACCTGGTGGGTGCGCCAAGCCATCACTCGCGCCATCGCCGATCAAGCTCGTACTATTCGTATTCCGGTCCATATGGTTGAGACTATCAACAAAGTCCTCCGCACCACCCGCAAACTTACCACCGAGCTCAACCGCGAACCCACTAACGAAGAAATCGCCAAAGCCCTCGATATGGAACCCGAGAAGGTCGACTATGTAATGCGCATTAAGCAAGACATCGCCTCGCTCGATGCTTCCGTCGGTCGTGATGGTGACGACGAGGATTCTGTATTAGGCGATTTTGTCGAAGACGAAGAGCGCGACTCCCCCGAGGAAGCCGCTTCTAATCAAATCTTGAAGGAGCAACTCTCCGAAATTATCGCCACCCTTACCGACAGGGAGCAGAAAATCATCCGTCTCCGCTTCGGCATCGGTGGCGGCCGCCCCCACACCCTAGAAGAAGTCGGTAACGAATTCGACGTCACCCGCGAACGTATCCGCCAGATTGAGGCTAAAGCCCTCAGTAAGCTCCGCAAAAACAAAGACACCAAAAAATTACACGAATATTTAAGATAGGAGGTTTATGAAGAAGATACTACTCTGTTTGGCGACAATTTTCACTAGCCTGACCCTCTTTTTTGCACCAGTTTCGGCCGCAGGAGAGTGCGACTGTCCAAATGGCAGTGGCGTGTCCACAACAATCATCGGTGGCGGTTGTGTCTGTGATGACGGCAAAGGCTCCAGCGTCCTGAGCATTCTAAATTTGGTAGTCGATATCATGACTATCGGAATCGGTATTTTGGGGCTTATTGGTGTCACCATCGTGGGGATTCAGTATCTCACTGCCGGTGGTAACGAAGAAAAGACCAAAAAAGCTAAACGCCGAATGTTCGAAATCATCATTGGTCTAGTCGCTTATGTTATTCTATATGCCGCCCTCAAATTCCTCCTCCCAGGCTTCAACGGTACTTCTATAACCACGCAAACACAGCAGAATACTCAAGTTCAAAAGCCAAGTGACAATGATAACCTTAATCAGACCAAATGAAACGTATCCTAATTATCTACAACCCTCGCTCCTCTCGTGCCTCCGACGTTCGCGCTGAAGTGCTAGATAGAATCCAAAGTTTCAAAGGCTGTCTTGCCGGTAGATACGAAGTCGCCCCCACCAATCTAGACGACAACATCGACAAGCTTTCTAAGCTCTTAAAAGATGGCGACCTCGTCATCTCCGCTGGTGGCGACGCCACCGGCATCATCGCATCAAACGCCATCCTGAAATCCGGCAAATCTGCCGTCCTCTCCGCCCTCCCCTATGGCAACTTCAACGACCTCGCCCGCACACTCGGCACCAAGACCCTAGAGGATATTATCGACAGAGATGTTCGGGGCCCCCGCGATTTCTATCCCCTAGAGATTCTCGTGGACGGCAAGTTCTTCCGCTACGCCACTTGCTACGTTACCATCGGTATGACCGCCGAAGCTGTCCACATTTACGACTCCCCCAAAATGCGCGCCAAATTAAAAACCAAATTCGGCCGCAAAATCAGCTCCTACACCGACCTCGCCAGCTGGTATTTCAAACGTCGTCGTAAGCACCAATTCATCCCCGAGTTTTCCTTAAACGGTGAGCTCCAATCCATCAAAACCACCGACTACGCCGCCGTCAACGGCCGCTCTATGGCCCGCGTTATGAAGGGCGGGGAAGACTATCACGATCCAGTGTACTTCCGTCACGAAACCGACAAATTAGCCAGCTTTTATCGCCTCGCTAAACTCATGACCCGCAGTATTTTCAGCCGTATTCCTGGCTCACCTACTGATGGTGATATTTTGGAATTCACTTGTCCCGCCACTGTCACCCTCCAAGCCGAAGGCGAATCTCAAACCTTTGAGAATATTAAAAAAATTGAAATCAGAAAGAGCCAAAAATGCCTGAAAGTGATCGAGCACTAGAACAAATCATCAAATATATGAAAGCCCACTGGCCTTCCGAAGTCAAGCCCGAATGGCAAGTCGGTCTCGCCGAATATCCCGCCATTCTCCAGCAAGTCGTAGCAGATTTTACTCTTGCCGCTACCCAAAATCACCGCCTCATTCGCATCGCCGGCGTTTCTGGCTCCGGCAAAACTACCCAAATTCTCCCCGCTGTTGAAGCCTACTGCGAAAAACACGGCTACGAACCAATTTTGATGGCTGCCCGCCGTTTTGTTGAATACCACCCCCACTATCAAGAAATCAAAGATTATTATGGCGACGATAATCTCCGCAAAAACACCGACGAATTCGCCACTATTATGCTTTTTCTCACTCTTTCCGAATTAATCAAAAACGGCTACGACATTGTTTTAGATGTCACCTTGCTAGACCCCGAAATGGAAGCCATCCTCTTAAAACTCACACAAGCGGGGCACTACGAAATACTACTTCTAATGATTGCCGCCTCTCCTGCCGTCACGGAACACTTTTTACAAGGTCGCGCCTGGCGCCATACCAAGGAGACTGAACAAGAATTCATCCGCGCCACTTCTCGCGCCCTCGCTTTCTACGCCGAACACGCCCCCGACCTCCGCATCATCCTCTGGAGCGTCTATGACCAGCCCCCCATCTACGACGGCCCCATCAAAGATAGCCTCGCCATCTTCGAAGACTACTCCAGCAGGGAAGACTTGCCAGCCCAAGACGACGACGCCCGCCGCGAAGCGAAAATAAACTATCTCACAATTGATTAAGATTAATTTCGGGGAACTTCGCTCGGATATGCTCAGCATAGCCGTTATCGATATGCTTCCACGCCGTCTTCATCCGCGAAATCTCATCAGCATTCTCAAAATAAGCCAAAAACTCTTTTTCAAATTCCTCCGGCGCTGGTCTCGACACCATTCGTGCCACATCCATATTCGGATTACCAGTCCCCGCAAAACAAAAATCAATCACGCCAATCACCCGGTCATTTTCGTCAAGTAAGATATTTCCGAGATTCAAATCTCCGTGCACCAGGGAAGAACCCTCCGTAGCCTTAATGTATTTATGATCAGCATCAAGGTGCTTATCATAATGCTCGTAGTCTAGTTCATGCAAAAACTCGCTTAGAGGAAACTTTACTTCTTTCGGCGCTCCCCGTAGGTCAATCCCAGATAACTCTTTAATAAACTTCGCCGTGTCATACGCCACCCCAGCTATCGCCGTATGTGACAAATGATAAATCCTATCTCCCAGTGTATACCCCTCAATCTTCTTATGCACCGAAAACGGCCGACCGTCAGCATCGTAACATAATTTCATCTGAGGTGTATAATAAGACGTTTTTCCTTCCACGAAATTACACACCTTCGCATCCTTCACAATCATCCGCGACCAAAACGGATTCCTAGGGAACCGGAAAAAATATGCACCCTTATCGGTCGTCACTTCAATCACGATATTTGTCCACCCAGTTAAAATATGTTCTGTCTTCTCAATCCGTTTCTCTGGCATCGTCTCAGCAATTATTTTGTCAAGCGGGTCAGATGTCGTAAAAAATTTACCCATACCCTATTATATCATTTTTTTACCCTAATTAATATGTTATACTATTATTATGGACAATGTTAAAATTCTCGCCATCGTCGGTATGAGCGGCTCCGGCAAATCTGTCGCCGTGGACTACCTTACCGGAAAGGGCTACCCCAAAGTTTACTTCGGCGGTATGATTTATAAAGAAATGGAAAAGCGCGGTATTGAGCGCACCGCAGACGGCGAATCGGAAAAGAAATTCCGCGAAGAAATTCGCGAAACCGAAGGCAAAGACTGGGTCGTAAACCAAGTCATCGCCGAAGCTAAAGACCTCATTAACGCCGGCCAAAAGCGTATTGTCTTAGATGGCGTCTATTCTTGGACCGAATACAAAGCCTTGAAGCACGCATTTCCCACTTGCCTCACCTTCATCGCCATAGTTGTAGATAAACACCTTCGCTACGAGCGCGTCGCCAAGCGCCCCGACCGCGCCTTCGACGCCAAAGCCATTCGTGAGCGCGACCGCAGTGAGATCGAGAACCTCGAAAAAGGTGGCCCCATCGCCGCCGCCGACTATTATGTTCTAAATAATGGCACTATAGAAGATGTTCACCATCGCGTAGACGAAATCTTAAAGGAGATTGAATTTTGAAACGCCTAGTCCTGATCGACGGGAAATCTGTTTTCTACCGTGGGTATTATGCCATGGGCAACTTATCTTTACCGGACGGCACCCCGACCGGCGGGGTCTACGGTTTCGCTGCGATTGCCATGGAAATCGTCAAAAAACTCGACCCCACCAAAGTCGTCGTCGCCTGGGATTCCAAATCTTCCACCTCTAAACGCCGCGCGATTTATGAAGATTACAAAGCCGGTCGTGTTAAACCCGGCGAAGATTTTTATACCCAAATTCCATTACTAAAAGAACTTATCCACGATCTCGGCTGGAACTTCGTCGAAATTGATAATTACGAAGCCGACGACATTATCGGTACCTTGAGCAAACAAGCCGATGATGCCGGCGACTACGAAACCTATATTATTTCCTCCGATCTTGATATGCTCCAGATTGTCGACGACAACACTCATATGTGGCGCATCTTAAAAGGCTTCACTAATATCGAAGAAATCAACGTCCCGGAACTTGAAGCTAAATACGGCATTAAAAAATCTCAGTTTCTCGACCTAAAAGCCTTGAAAGGCGACTCCTCCGACAATATTCCTGGTGTCCCCGGCATCGGCGAAAAAACCGCCGCCAAATTACTACAACAATACGGCGACCTCGATGGCGTCTACGCTCATATCGACGAAATCAAAGGCTCCGTCAAAGATAAACTCGAAGCCGGCCGCGACTCCGCCTATATGTCTAAACAACTAGCCAAAATCATGTTCGACGCCCCAGTGAAACTCGACGACTTACCCGACTTCGAATTCAATGAACCTCGTGTCATCTCCGGTCTCAAGAAGCTTGAATTTAACTCCCTTATCCGCAAGTTTGGTGGGGGTAGCGATGTTAAAGAACTCGAAAACGCTCGATTCGAGACCCTTGAGCGACAACGGGAGCGAATGGAGCGCAGCGCCCCCCGTAACGACGGGCGGGCGCAAGCGCGTCGAGAAGCGAGTGTTTCGAGTTCTCCGGCCGATATTATCGATTGGGACATCAAATCCTTAATGCACAATAACGAAGAAATTGCGAATCAGATTTTGAAAGGCGAATCATTTTGGGACCTCGGTCAGGCCGCCTTTCTCTTAAACCCTCTCGCCAGGGACCTCTCTCGCCTTTCCGTCCCCGAAGAAGAATACCAGCATCAATACGCCGAATTCCAAAATTACCCAGCACTATATAATATATATACAGATTTCGACCTCCCCCTTATCCCCATCCTCTACCAAATGGAAAAGAAGGGTATGCTTATCGACCGCGCCTATTTTAAAACCCTAGAGGCCGAATACACCGCCGAGGTCGCCCGCCTGGAGCGCGCAGTCCAAGACCTCGCCGGCACCGATTTTAACCCCAACTCTCCCGTCCAACTTTCCGAAATTCTCTTTACCAAATTACAGCTCCCAACAAAAGGCATCAAGAAAACCACTCGCGGCTATTCCACCGGCGCCAAAGAACTCGACAAATTAAAAGACGCCCACCCCATTATTCCCAAAATTATCGAATACCGTGAAGCCACCAAGCTTCTTAATACCTACATCATTCCGATGCCCGACCTAGCCGACCAGCACGATCGCATCCATACTACCTTTACCCAAAATGTCACCGCTACCGGTCGCCTCAGCTCCAAAGACCCCAATCTCCAAAACATTCCCGTCCGCACCGACGAAGGTAAACGTATCCGCCAAGGCTTCATCGCCCCGCAGGGCAAAATACTTGTCTCTGCTGATTACTCCCAATTTGAACTTCGCCTCGCCGCAATTTTATCAAATGATCAAAATCTCATCGACGATTTCAATCACGATATCGATATCCACACCAAGACCGCCTCTGAAGCTTTTGGCGTTCCTATGAACGAGGTTACTAAAGATCAGCGTCGTGCCGCCAAGGTTATCAATTTCGGCATCCTCTACGGTATGAGTGTCAAAGGCCTCGCCGACGCCGCCCATATGCCGATTGACGAAGCTAAGCGTTTCATCGATAATTATTTCAAACTTCGCGCCCCCATCAAGCATAAACTTGACGAAATATTGCAGCAGGCCAGGGAACAGGGTTTTGTCGAAACCTACTATGGTCGTCGCCGCCCCACTCCCGATGTCAAATCATCCAATTTTGTTATAAGGCAAGCCGCTGAGCGCGCCGCCCAGAATATGCCCATCCAAGGCACCGAAGCCGACCTGATGAAACGCGCTATGATTGTTGTAAACCAGGCTTTACCAAAGAACGCTGATCTCATTATGCAAGTCCACGACTCTCTCATCGTCGAATGTGACGAATCCGACAAGGATAAAGTTGCGGAAGTCCTAAAGTCCAAAATGGAGTCCGTCGCTCCTGAACTTAAAATCAAACTCGCCGTCGAAGTCACCACCGGCCACAGCTGGGGCGAGCTCTAAATTTCCCAGAATCACCAAGCTATAATCTTCACCCTCAACACGCTCATGTGTATTTTCATCATCCTTATGCATATTTTCGTCACGCTTATGTGTATTTTCGTTGCACTTATGCTCCAAAAATCCACTTTGCGAGGTTGATTTCGCGCGCCAAGCGTGGTTAGATAGTGCCAATCAAATAAAAGGAGGCACTATGCTATCAAAAGTCAAAAGTGTCATACATCGGGCTCATCAGCCCAAACCTCGCACTATACCAACACTAATTTATCTAGCAGCAGCAATCACTTTAGCCACTCAGCCACTGCTAAGACCAAATATAAGTAGTACCCACGCCGTCTCTTGCTCCGACCTCAAGGTCATCTACGCGCGCGGCTCTGGTGCGGAACGCTATAATAATAACGACTATCAAACCTTCAAATCGGCCTTGGAATCAAAACTAAACACTTCCACTCTTATCTACGAAATAGATGACCTAGATTACCCCGCTATTGGTATCACCGCTGACAATCTTTCAGTCGCTCTTGGCGCGTTCATTAGCGGTGGCGAATCCTATCAATTTGGCGACAGCGTCAAGCAGGGTATTAAAGCCATCGCCAGCCAAGTAAACGATAGCACCTGCAAAAACACCAAGTACGTTATCGCTGGCTACTCTCAAGGCGCGATGGTGATTTCTGGCGCCCTGCAAAAACTAAACCCCAACAAACTTATCTACGCCGCTACCTTTGGCGATCCGAAGATCTATCTTCCCGAGGGTGCCGGCGCCATCCCCGCGGCCTGTAAAGGCGAAAATCTCTCCGACTATCGTATTTACGTCCCAGATTGCTACGCCTATAAGGGTCTTCTCGGCGCCAGGGAACCATACTCCACTGCGGATTATTACGGCAAAGTTGGCGTTTGGTGTAACAAATTTGATATCTTTTGTAGTTCACACTACAGCATCTCTAGCCACACTTCCTACGACACGGATAATCTCTACGAAGATGCCTCTCGTTTTATTTTTAGCAAAATCGCCACTGAGTTCAATTTTCAAAACGCATATACTTCTCCTCACGACACTGCTATTCTGATTGACTCCACCGGCTCAATGAGTAACCTAATCAGTAAATACAAGCAGGAGGCTCTCCGTCTTGCCGAAAAGACCCTAAATGCCGGCGGCCGCGTTGCTCTCTATGATTATCGTGACTTAAATGACCCCTACCAGCCAGTCGAAAGGTGTAATTTTGACACTTGCACCATCGAGACTTTTCAAAATGGCCTCGATCAAATCACCGCCGATAACGGTGGCGATGACCCCGAGTCGCTTCTCTCCGCTTCCATCCAAGTGATGCAGTCGCTCAATTGGAAACTCGGTTCCACCAAATCGCTAGTCATTTTGACCGACGCCGGCTACCATTCTCCCGACCACGACGGCACTACCTTTTACGATGTCAAAACTCTCAGCAAACAAATCGACCCGGTCAATTTCTATATTATCACCACCCCAGAAAATCTAGAAACTTACCAATCCCTCGCCAAAGCCACCGATGGTGCCGTTGCTTCCACCGTGGATGACCTCAGTATCTTAACTGATACCATTATTGCGCGCTACGACAGTCTGCCACGTGTCGAGGAACAAGCCGCCCCTCTAGACGCTCCCCACCTAGAAATTACCAATATCAAATCCATCACTGACTCAGAATACCAAATCTCCTTCCAAAACGACACTGCTAATACCATCGTCATTCTAAATGACGCCATTCTCGGCGTTACTGACCAAGCCACAATCACTCTCACCGACCTCGACCCAGCCCAGGCTAACACTCTTACCCTCGTCCCACTTTCTGCCACTGTTCGCGGTGAGCCAGTCTCCGTCCAACTAAACGTCGGCTATGGCTCCGCCGAACCTCAGCAGGAAATTACCATCCCCAAAGCCCCCAATACCGGCGAGTTGTAAGCCGGAGACTACAAAAACTGGGCTAGATTCACTTCTAGCCCAGCCTCCAAACTAATTTTTCTAGTGTGCGTAAGCAATATTTTGTGCCATCGCCTGCGTCTCTAGCGCCGCTAATCTCTCCGCATCGTTGATAGATGAATTCACGCAGTGCTTCACCCGTGCCTTTTCCTCGGCTTTCTTCGCATCATTCCAGCGATCCAAAGTACCCACCAGGTAGCCAGTGATCCGGCGCAGTCTCTCAAATTTACCTTCTTCAAACCATTCCGAATGTTCCGTATAATATTCCTTCATCGCTTCTTCGCCAGCCTTCGCACCAATCAGTTTCATCCCCACCTCCACGAGACACGACACGTGCATTGTCTCATATTGGTCAAAATCCGCCAACGCTTCTTTCACTTCCTTTTCCGACACCTTCGCGTATCTTGAAATTGACTTTACAAACCTTTTCAAGTCAAAGTTTGCAACTTCATTCGGGCTTTTATATACTATTTTCTTCATTTTGTTCCTTTCAGCGAGAGTCAAAATCACACTTTGTAAAGAGGGTTCTCCTCCGTAAAGGGGATTCTCTTTTCAGAGAGGGTTCTCTCGCTTTATTACTTAATAAGCATTACCTATAATCTATTCTAACCCCACATATAGCGTCTGTCAAGACCCATTCTACACCAAATATAGCGTTTTTCCACAATTTCACGTCACTATATATAATATATATGGTAGAATAAAGATATGCCAGAGTTGCCGGAAGTAGAAACTATTAGGCGCGGTCTAGACCAATTTATCAAGCGCCAAAAAATCACCAAGATCACAGTAGAATGTGATAAATCTTTTCAAGGCTCAAAACAGCAAGCCGAGAACCACGCCGTCACCAATCTCCGTCGCTACGGCAAAGCCCTCATCATCGATCTCGACAACCAAATCTCACTAATGATTCATTTGCGTATGACCGGCCAGCTCATCTATGACCCAGATAATCAATCCGATCGCTACGCCGCTGGTCACCCCAGCGACAATTTCACTGCCAACCTTCCCAACAAGCAGACTCGCGTCATTATTACGCTCACCCACGGCACCCTCTATTTCAACGACCAGCGCAAATTTGGTTTTATCAAAGTCCTCCCCACCGGCGAAGTAGAGAACGATACCTTTATCAAAAAACTTGCCAAAGAACCTTGGAATATGACCCCAGCAGAATTATACGACAGGCTCCAGCACCACCCCAATTCCTGCATCAAAGCCACCATTCTAGACCAAACCATCATCTGCGGTCTCGGTAATATCTATGCCGACGAAGCCCTTTTTGCTTCCAAAATCCACCCCGAGCGAAAATCCGGCACCATCACCGCAAAAGAAGCCAAAACACTCCTAGAATCCGCTCGCGAAGTTATGGACAAATCCATCGCCTCCGGCGGCTCCACTATGAAAACCTACGTCAAAGCCGACGGTACTACAGGTGATTATCTTGAACTCTTCGCCCAAGTTTTCAGAAGACAAGGCCAACCTTGCCCCCGCTGTCAGACTCCAATCCAGAAAATCAAAGTCGCCGGCCGCGGCACTCATATCTGTCCTCATTGCCAAACACTGGCGGGTGACGCATTTGGAGGGGGTCCCTCGCGAGAGCCGAGCGGGGGAGGAAAATGCGGCAGGACCCGCCAGGAGGGGAAATGATCAGAATATTCACTGGCGACGACCGCGTCAGAGCAGGGCAGGAAATCACCAAGCTCCTCGGCGACGATTATGAGGTTATCGAAGGCACCGACTTGAAGCCCGAAGATCTCCCTAGCATTTTCAAAGGCGCTTCATTATTCACTACCACTCGCCATATCCTCATCCGCGACCTCGGCGCCAACAAGCCCGTCTTCGAGCAACTCCCCCACTACCTCGACACTCCTCACGACATTATCATTCAAGAATTAAAGCTCGACAAACGCAGTACCGCCTACAAGCAAATTAAAGACCAAATCGAAATCCGCGACTTCGCCCTCCCGCAAAATCCCAATTTCCGTCTCGTTTTCGACATCTACAAAACCGCCAAGACCAACGGCCCTGAGTCTATAAAGCTCCTAGACAGAGTCAAACAGGACGAAGACCCTATTATGTTCTTCGGTCTACTTGCCTCCCAAGCGCTCAAAGACTTTAGCCAAAAGCAGGGAATCAAAGAAAGAAAAACCATCAAAGAACTCGCTAAACTAGACCAAGAGCTCAAATCTTCCCCCATTGACCCTTGGCTCCTTATTGAATCCTTCCTCCTCCGCCTCTCTAGCCTACAAAAATAGACCCCACTGTCAAAAACACGGGGTCTATCTTCAAACTAAAAGCTTATTTTACGGCTTTCAAAATCGCGTGCAACTTTGCCTTACGGCGAGAAGCGGTGTTTTTCTTCAGCAAATCCTTCTTGACGGCCTTGTCGTATTCCGACTGTGCCTTTGCCAAAGTCTCTGGCGTAGGATTCGCCTTAAACGCCTTCAAAGCACTCTTGATATCTTTCTTGATTTCTACGTTGTGCGCGGTTCGCTTATCTGCTTGCCTCGCAGCCTTCTTGGCGGATTTTATAATCGGCATTTAACTTCCTATATAGTTTAAAAATTAATAACTTTTCATCATTATACCTCATTTCCCTGAAAATGTAAAGAGAGAGTGGGTTAAGTTGTCGTATAATTATACGACAAGCCCCGACGCAAGTCCTTGCACATTCTTCCAGCTTATGCTAATATGTTATTAAGAAAGGTATCATTATGCCAGAAGATAATACGACAACTACACCAATCACCACAAACGATTCATCTATGATGATGGACAATCCGACGCTCCCCCCAGTGCCATCCGATCCCCCAGTGCCATCCAATCCAGCTGGGCCATCCGATCCAGCAATGCCATCTGACCCGGCGAACCCGGCAAATAACCCTATCCCGTCTGCACCATTAGATGCGCCGGTGCCTACTCCTTCGGTCGATTATCCTACGCCTTCTGCTCCCGAACCTGATACGGGTATGCCTATTTCCCCCACGATAGTTGATCCATTCTCGCCAGATACTTCATTGCAATCTGCACCGAGAGAATCGGCTCCCAGTATTTATCAAGAAGTCGCTAGCAAGATTTCCGAATCTCATAACGTGCTCATTGCGCTTTCTAGCGATCCGTCCGTTGATGAAATGTGTGCCGCTATCGGTCTTTCGCTTTATTTAGATAAACTCGGCAAACGTGCCACCGCTATTTATTCCGGCTCCACGCCTAACGCCCTCGAGTTTCTTAAGCCAGAGGAGACTTTTGAGTCTACTGCCGACACCTTGCAAGATTTTGTGATTGCCCTCAGCAAAGAAAAGGCCGACCACCTCCGCTACAAACTCGACGGTGACTATGTCAAGATTTATATTACGCCCTATCGCACCAAAATTACCGCCGAAGATCTCGAATTCTCCTATGGCGATTTCAATGTCGACCTCGTCCTTGCCCTTGACGTATCCAACGGCATCGATTTGGATTCCGCCCTCCGCGAGCACGGCCGCATTATGCACGACGCCGTCATCATCAATATTACCACCGGTAATCCTGGCAAATTCGGCGAAATCGAATGGAGCGACAAAAGGTCCAGCTCCGTCTCCGAGATGATTGCCAAGCTGCTTTACTCTGTCAAAAGTGATGTCGAAATCGGCAAAGAAGAAGCTACTGCCTTCCTTACTGGTATTGTCGCGGCCACTAACCGTTTCTCAAATGCGCAAACCACCCCTGAGACCATGCAACTCTCCTCTCGCCTGATGAAATCTGGTGCCAACCAGCAACTAATTGCCAAAAATATCACGCCAGATATTGATAATGAGTTATATTCATTGCTTTCTTCGGCTCCAGCCTCCGACAAATCATCCGCCAAACCCAAAGACCCCACTAATTTAAACATTCAGCACGGCAATGAAAAAGAAGCCGACGATTCTAAAGAAGTTGAAGGCACCGTCACCGAAAAGGAATCTACTTTGCTAAGTGACCTCAAAGCCGCCGAAGCCTCGCTCGCCCAAACCGGTGCCGAGACTACTCCCGATTCTTCTAACCAGCCGGTCCGTCTCGATGCCCCAGCAGATTTCGAGCTAAAGGATTCGCCTTCAGCAGATTTGGAGCCTAGTATCTCCGAGCCAAATACCCCAGAGCCAAATGCCTCAGAGCCTGATACTCCCGAGTCTGGCATCTCCGAGCTGACATCAGACGACGGTCCTAGCAGTAACCCTGCCATATTTAGCGCTCCAGAAGTAGCCTCCTCTCCTGAAATCAACGGTGTTCCCGAGATGAACTTTATGCCTCCAGCGGATGAAGCTATTCTGCCACCACCACCCACTCCTCCCATCGATATGTCGGCGACTAGCCCAGACGACAGCCTTCCCACTACCCCAATCGAGCCAGCTACTCCAGTTGAAGAGCCCACCCCAGAGCCGCTTGGCCCCCAGCCTTCTATGCAAGACCAAGTCTACCGCCCTCAGGCCTCCGACCCCGGCGCCTTCCAAATCCCCGGAATGTAACTATAAAAAACGAGACTCGCAAGGTCTCGTTTTTTGAAGTTTTTGTGAAACAAAAATGGCGGATCCGACGAGACTCGAACTCGCGACCTCTGCCGTGACAGGGCAGCGCTCTAACCAACTGAGCTACGAATCCATTGCCTATATTTTATACCATCTTGCGCATTTCGTCAACCCGTGCTATAATTACCTCAATATGGCAATTAAAGTTACAAGAAAAGACCAGGGCGAGGCGAACGAGAACATCATCCGTCGTTTCAACCGCAAAGTCCTCCAGAGTGGTATGATGCCTCTGAAGAAGTCGCAAATGCGTTTTAGTAAACCCATTTCTAAGCGCGAGCGCCGTCTCAAAGCCATCATCCGCGAAGCGCGCAAAGCCGAGAAGACCGAGCGCATCAAGCTAGGACTCAAATAATAAATCCCCTTCGGGGGATTTTTGCGCAAGGTGTAAGCTTGACTATGAAACAAAATAACTCAGATTGAGTGAGCATTGAACAAACCCGAGAAAAGTTTGGCAAATTTTAGGAAATTATCTCGTGCGAACCGTGAAGACAGCCGTGAGACTTGGGGTAATTTCCGTTAAGAAATTTGCCAAAACTTTCCCGGCGTGCAGTGAATCGCGAACGAAACTGAGTTATTTTGTTTTATGGTGAATAATAGGTTCAACCATATTGCTGGTATGGTATAATTGCACTAAAGGAGTTTTATGATTATATTATTTGGTTTAGCTGGCTCCGGCAAGGGCACTCAAGGCAAAGCTTTATCCGAGCTTTTCGGCTGGCGCTGGCTTTCGGTCGGCGAAGCCATCCGTCAGACTGGCGGCTATGAAGACATCATTAATAACGGCGGTCTCATCCCCGATGAAGACGTGATTAAGCTAATGGACAAGCAAATCAAAAAAGCCGAGGCCGAAGGTTTCGACCTAATTCTTGATGGCTACCCTCGCGACGCGCATCAAGCCAAATACATTATGGACACTATGGCAGATAAAATCGACGGCGCCATCATCCTCGAAGTCCCCAAGGACGAACTCTACGAGCGCCTCGCCCTCCGTGGTCGCGATGACGACAAGGAGAGGGAATCAATCGACCGCCGCTTCGCCATTTTTGAACAAAATATTAGTTCAATTTTACCTCTATTAGAATCTAAAAATATCCCCATTGAACGTGTTGACGGCGTTGGTGTCATCGAAGAAGTCACCGACCGTCTCGTAAAGGTCGTCAAGACTATGAACCCCGACGCTACCGAGCAAACCCAAGATGTAAACGGTGGAGAAATCGAAAAAAGCTATGGCGAATAAACTCATCAATATCGAAACCGCCTCCAGGGCTGAAGTGGACCAAAAAATCGCCGCTATGCGCGCCGGCGGCAAAATCCTCGGCAATCTCCTAAAAGACCTGAAAGATTACGTCAAGCCCGGTATGACCGGCAAGCAAATCGACGCCTGGGTCCGCAAGGAAATCATAAAACGTGGCGCCGGAGTAGCCTACGATATGCTCGACGACGAATTCCCGGGTGCCATCTGTATTTCCGTTAACGACGCTCTCGTCCACGGCGCCCCCACCGACGAACCTCTAGAAGAAGGTGATAAAGTTTCTTTCGATTTAGATATTTATTATGATGGTTATTTTACTGACTCCGCCTTCACGATGATTGTCGGCACTAAAGCCAACCCCGCTGTGAAAAAAATGCTCCAAGTCACCGAATCCTCTATGTGGGAGGGAATTGAACAGGTCAAGCCCGGCGCTCATATCGGCGACATCAGCCACGCCGTCGAGCAAGTCCTTCGCAAGGGTCACCTTGGCGTCATCGAGAATTACATTGGTCACGGCATCGGCAAATCTATGCACGAGCTTCCAGAAGTCCCCAACTACGGCAAGAAAGGTCGCGGCTACAAGCTCGTCGAAGGCGACACCATTTGTATCGAGCCAATGTCTTGCCTCGGCAAACCCGCTAACTACGTTGATAAAGACAGCAACTGGACCGTCCGCATGAAAGACGGCAGTATCGGCTGCCACTGCGAGCACACAGTATTAGTGACCAAAGATGGTTATGAGGTTCTGACCTTACCAGATTAAACAAAATAACTCAGATTGAGTGAGCATTGAACAAACCCGAGAAAGGTTTGGCAAATTTTAGGAAATTATCTCGTGCGAACCGTGAAGACAGCCGTGAGACACGAGTAATTTCCGTTAAGAAATTTGCCAAAACTTTCCCGGCGTGCAGTGAACCGCGAACGAAACTGAGTTATTTTGTTTAATTTGTCGAGTATGATATAATAAGCTTATGGATGAAAATAAGCACTTCGTAACTGGCCTAGATGTCGGCACCGAGAACGTCCGTGCCGTCATCGCCAGCGTTAATAAATCAGGCGAAATCGCCATCGTCGGCTTCAATGAAGGTAAATCCGCCGGTATGCGAAAAGGCATACCTGCCAATCTTGCCGGTCCCGCTGGCGCGATTGACAAAATGCTCGGTGATGCCGAGCGGATGGGTGGCTATGATGTCCGCAGTGCTTATGTTTCTATCAACGGCTCTACTGTCATTTCCACCCACACCGAAGGCATGATTGCCGTCGGCACCGTCGAGCACGAGATTAACGACGAAGATTTAGATCGTGTCGAAGGCGTCGCTGTCTCCGGTCGTATCCCCGCTAATCGCGATGTGCTAGATGTCGTACCACTAGAGTACGCTCTAGACGGTCAAGGTGGCATCAAGAACCCTCTCGGTATGTCCGGCGCCCGTCTCGAAATGCGCGCCAACGTCATTTCTGCTCTCACTCCGAACTGTGAAAACCTGAAAAAAGCTACCGACGCCGCTGACGTCCAGGCTTTGAGACTCATTCCTAGCCCCGTCGCCGCCGCAAAGGCGGTACTAAACGAGAAACAAAAGGAAAACGGCGTCGCCGTCGTTGATTTTGGTGCTACCACTACCGGTATTGCGGTTTACGAGGAAGGCGATCTCCAATATGTCGGAGTCATTCCAGTGGGTTCCAATAATATCACCAATGACCTTGCCATCGTCCTCGCCATTGACCCCGATTTAGCCGAAGAGATCAAGACCCGCTTCATCACCGGCGATTTTGATTCCGAGAAATCCATCGCTATCAAAGTAGGGAAGAACGGCGAGCGCACCTTTGACCGCAAAGAAGTCGAAGCAGTCGTCAAAGCCCGTCTTGATGAAATCTTCGCCGAAATCCGTAAGAAGCTCAAATCCGCCCACTACGACCAGCGCCTCCCAGAGGGTATCATACTCACTGGTGGTGGCGCCAAAATGCGCGATATCGACATTTTCGCGAAACAAGCCCTCGAGGCCTCCGTCAAAATCGGTATCCCTGTGGCGCTAGGCGGCGTTGCCGAATCTGTGGCTAGACCCGAATTCGCCGTCGCTGTCGGTCTCGCCATCATCGCCGCCGAATCTGGCGACCTCACAGAGTCTCCAGGCAAGAAATCCAAAAAACCCGGCAAAAAGTCTTCTAATTCCAACCCCTTCGGCTTCATCAAAAAGCTATTCTCCAAATTCTAATAATATTTCAAAAAACTCTTGCATTTTTACCATAAGTGCTATATTATATATAGTATATAAAGGTCATAAAAAGTTTTTTTAAAATGGGAATAAAATATAAAACAAGACTCTTCGCAGTAGCCAGCCTAGTAGTATTAGGTGGTCTTTTGCTCTCTCATTCAGACTCCGCCTCCGCCTATACCGCTTCCATCACTACCAATAACTCCATCGTTCTAGATGTCTCTCCCGCTGGTGATGGCACTGGTAT
>JAZPZQ010000014.1:0-2438 GCA_045544765.1 Candidatus Nanosyncoccus sp. | reverse complement strand
GAGGCTATTACAGACCGTAGTAGCATCAGACTGGAAAGTACCAGCTGATTTAACCCAGACCGCATAAAGACTGAGACCGTTATTATCGCCGCTGTATTGCCCAGCCGTAAAGGTAATGTCTTCATTTGGACCATAGTAGTTACCTGAATAATCATATGCGTCGTTCCAACCCGCAAAGCCATAACCTGCGCGACTGAAGTTAGAAGCTAGAAGAGTGGCAGAGGTTTGACTAGCCGTTAGTTGCTGGACTGGACCGCCAGTGGTGGTGCTCATAGACCCTACTGCGGTAGAGGCATTAGGGTAGTAGGCGATATATCCTGGGGTAGTGTCTACGGGTTGGACTGGAGCTTCGCTAGCTGGGTGGACGAGGGTGTATTTGACCTGTCCCAAGTAGGTGCCGGCGGGTTGGTTCGCGGAGATGAGCACGGCGTAAGTGGTGGTGAGTTTGACGCCACCGGTGGTGGCCGTCATATCGGTGACGGTATCCTTGTGAGCGACTTTAGTGTAGGTGGCCGGGACAGATTGGTAACTACCGAAACTGTTATCTAGAGCAAAGGCATTGGTGCCAGTAGTATCACCAGAATCCTGGGTAATAGCGAGTTTCATCGCCCAGTTAGATGTACTGCCACTAGTCGCAGTGCCGGTGGCGATATCGTAAGTATTACCGAGAGTGGAGTCGGTCAGAACGTTTTTGCCGAATTCATTATCAGTGTAGCCTACAGCATAGACGGCAAAACCGGCATTGTCATTGCAAAAAGCGTGGAGGGTGGTAGTGCCAATGTCTGGCGTGTAGATGCCGTTCTCTACACTAGCTGTGTGAGAATTCATACCGGTACCGCTCATAGTACAAGACTGGGGGACGCCGAGGGTCATTGTATCAATGACGTCGGTGTCGGCAGTGACGTTAGTTGATAATAAAATAGCGCCAACCAAAAGTGTGGTGGTGGCGACACTAAATAATAATATATGGTCCTTGCTCATACTATCTATTATAGCATAAGAATTATAAATATGGTAAATTATTCGGCGAATTATTTGGCAAGTTGTTATTCGGCGGGTTCGTCGATGACGGCTTCGACAAGATTGGGGTCAGTGATGGTGATATATTCGGTGATTTTACCCTCGTCGCGGAGAGTGGCGAGGCGACGGTCAAATTCAGTGAAGGGGACTTTGATAGAAACGAAGTTGACCTCAGAGTCGGTCTTTTTGATGAGTTTGACGAAGTAGTAGCCATCGCCGTTCATCGAAATGAATTTACCGCTACTTTGACCGGGCTCTAGCTTCATAGCTTCGGTGGCGCGACCACCATCGATATTTTTGCTGTCAACAAGACCGCCGGTCTCCTCGTAGATGATTTGATCGCCCATTGACTCGGCGACAGCAGAAAAATCGTTGCCATTAGAGGCGAGCTGGCTTTCGACCTTGGTGGCGAGTTGATTGGCGGTATCATCAATAGCGATGGAAACTTTGGCTTTAATCAGGGTGAGGTAAAGCATCCGCTCGTATTCGGACTTGGTGAGACCGAAGTTGTCCTCGACGATTTTGATGAAGCTTTCCTCGGAACGATCAATGCCGCCGATTTTGAGATGACGGTCGAATTCGGTTTTTACTTCTTCGTCGGTGACGGTGATGTCGAGCTCGCGGGCGAGCTTCAAGGCGTAGGTATAATCCTCGGCTTCGGTGAGGGCGGAACGCTTGTATTCCCATTCGAGAGATTCGAGGGATTCGGCATCGAACTGGCTGCCAGATTGGCGCTCGATGGAGGTCATACTGCTACGGTAAAACATTAAATAGTCGGAAAAGCGGGCGTTTTCGCCGTCGACACTAGCAACAGGTACAGGAATAATCTCGGTGGTTTTGAAAAGAAGGTCGCTAGTCATACCGAGCCGGTAGAGGGCGAGCCAGCCGCCCACAATAATAAGGGCGAAAACCACAATTGCAATCAAGATGGTGCTGACGACGATGCGGTGGCGGGTCCATTGGAGGGGGTATTTGAATTTGCGGCCCTGGCTCAAAATTTCCTCGCGGCGTGCGTCGACCTTTTCTTGCTCGGTTTTTTTAGAATCTTTTTTGCCTATCATATTGTTCCTGGTGACCCGGGTGCGAGTCGAACGCACAACCTCTTCCTTAGGACGGAATTGCTCTATCCATTGAGCTACCGGGCCATATTGCCTAAATACTATTATATCATAAATTATTTTCGTTCGCGGTTCGCTTCTCGCCGGGAAAGTTTTGGTAAATTTCTTAACGGAAATTACTCGCGTCTCACGGCTGTCTTCACGGTTCGCGCGAGCTAATTTCCTAAAATTTGCCAAAACTTTCTCGGGTTTGCTCAATGCTCACTCAAATAAATTTATGATATAATAGGATTATGCATAAGGTTAAAAGCTTAATTTGGTTTGTGGTATTCCTGCTGGTGACGGTGGGGATGGGGGTGA
>JAZPZQ010000013.1:0-19745 GCA_045544765.1 Candidatus Nanosyncoccus sp. | reverse complement strand
GGCGTAATCTCAAAATGAAGAATCATATATATATATATATATATATATATTGATAAGCCCCTGCAACTTTATTCATAAGCTTATTCATATCTACCATTATATCACATACAAACAATAATCGTGCAATTCCCTCATGTAATTTCCCATAAACTATTCATCCAAACGACATCTACCCTTTCAGCGCCAACCTCACCCTCTCTTCCACCGGCAAATCCGCCGGCACTTTCTCTAGCGCCTTCGAAGCCTCTTTCAATGGAAACCCGAGCGCAATCAATGCATCCAGCGCCTCATCCGACTCCGCTTCCTCCTTTACACTACTCCTCACTTCCGTCGCCCCATACCGCGAAGGTATCCCCACCTTATCGCGCAAATCCACTATCACTCTTTCTGCGCTCTTCTTTCCCACTCCCGACGCTTTCGACACGAACGCCGTGTCCCCATTCGCTATCGCATTCCGCACTTCTTCCGCTTCCGCGAGCGACATAATCGCAATCCCCGCCTTCGGCCCTATCCCCTGCACGCTAATCAATAGCTCAAAAACTTTCTTCGCCGTGAGCGACGAAAACCCATACAACTCCTCCGCGTTCTCTCTCACCTGATGATAAGTATAAAACTTCCGTTCCTCGCCTAGCGACGCATTTTCAAAATCCGGCGCCGGCACCAACATCTCATATCCCACCCCCATGGCATCCACAATAATACCATTAGCCCCAAACTTTTCCTCCACCACCCCCTCAATATGTGCTATCATTTCCGCTCCTTTCTACTGTTTGAAAACTTATATTTTTCCACCTCCTTCGTTTGATACAAAAATCCACAGGTAATCGCCACCGCTAGCGCATCCGCCGCATCGTCCGGCTTCGGCTTCTTCTCGAGCCCGAGATGCACCCGCACCATCTCCTCAATCTGCGTCTTCGTCGCCGCCCCATATCCAGTCAGTGACATTTTAATCTCATTTGGCGTAAACTCATACACCGGTAGCCCCCTCTGCTCCGCTACTAACAAAACTATCCCCCTCGCCTCCGCCACCACAATCCCCGTTGTAATATTTTTAGCAAAAAACAGTTTCTCCACCGCCACCATTTCTGGCTTACACTCGTCAAATACCTGCACCAAAGAATCATACAATTCCAACAAACGCGAAGGTATCAGCGCATCCACCTCCGTTGTCACCGCTCCAAAATCTAGCGCCTGCGCCCCCGCCCGCGAAGTCGTCTCAATTAGTCCAAATCCACAAATTCCAATTCCCGGGTCAATCCCTAGTATACGCATACATATATTATATAACGATTAAAAAGGTTTTTGTCAGCATAATGAGATTTAGACCAGATTTCTAAATTGTAAGTTTTGCAACTTAGCAATGAAAAAATGTCCCCCAGTGAGCGAAGCGAACGAATAAGGACATTTTTTCTTGCCCTATGTTGCAAGTCTAACAATTTAGAAGTCCAAGCTGACAAAAACCTTTTTAATCGTTCATTTAACATACTTTATAAGCGTATCCCTAAGGTCTTTAGCCGGGATTACGAATTTGTCGTGTATGGTTGCCGGACCAATCGCGTGCCTAAACCCAAGCTTCTTCGCTTCCGCAATCCGCTGATCTGCTCTAAACGCCGACCGAATCTCACCTCCTAGTCCCACTTCGCCAAACACCACATATTCTTCACCTAGTTTCCTCCCCGCCACCGCCGACGCAATCGCCATACACACCGCGAGGTCCGCCGCCGAATCCGCCAATTTCATCCCCCCTACCACATTCACAAAAATATCCTTATCCGAGAGCCTCAGCTTAGTTCGCCTCTCTAGCACTGCAATCAACAAATTCAACCTATTCAAGTCAAATCCTGAAGCCGTCCGCTTCGGATACCCAAAGTTCGACTTTGTCGCGAGCGCCTGAATTTCCACCAGCAAAGGCCGATTCCCCTCCAAAGTCGCCAGAATCACCGACCCGTCCGTATTAGTCCGCTCCGCCAGTAGTGCCGCCGACGGATTTTTCACCTCGCGCAGCCCCGACTGCAGCATTTCAAATATCGCCACTTCATTGGTCGAACCAAACCGATTTTTCACTGCCCTTACCGTCTTAAATCCACCGTATCTATCCCCCTCAAAATTCAACACCACATCCACCAAATGCTCTAGCACCTTCGGTCCAGCCAGAGTTCCGTCCTTAGTCACGTGACCCACTATCACCACAGCCGTATCAGTACGCTTAGCTGCCTGGATAATCAAATTCCCACAGTTCGTTACCTGCGACACTGTCCCTGGCGCCGATGAAATCTCATCCATCGTGAGTGTCTGTATCGAATCTACAATCACGAGATCAAACTCGCCCGTTTCAATTGTCTTTGCAATATCATTCGCCGAAGTCGACGCTGCAAACGACAATTTATCCGACTCTGCCCCCAGTCTCACCGCGCGTAACTTCACCTGTCCCGCCGATTCCTCACCCGACACATATAGCACATTATGTCCCGAGGCGGCCACTTCCGCACAAATCTGCATCAAAATCGTCGACTTCCCCATCCCCGGCTGACCTGCCAGTAAACACACCGATCCCATCAAAATCCCGCCCCCCAGCACCGTATTTAAATCCTCGAATTCCGTCACTAGCCTCGCCTTCGCATCCGACGGCGTTATCGTCGCAATCTTGACAAAATCTAGTTTCTTCCCCGACGTCTTACCCTTAGCTAACGCCGATTTCGCCCCCGCACCTCCACCATCAGCTACCACCTGCTCCACCAGCGAATTCCACGCCGAGCAGTTACCACACTGCCCCACCCACTTTGCATAAACCGCCCCACACTGTTGGCAGACAAACTGACTCCTACTCTTCATAATATATATTATTATATCTTATGCGATTTTTTCGTCAATCATTTCATTACACTTATGCTACTATTTCGTCAATAACCCCACCTCGTCGTTATCATACCTATGCTATGTTTTCGTCAATAATCCCATCCTACCACTACCACACTTAAGCAATTATTTCGTCAATAATCCCGTACTTCTTCGCCTCTTCCGCACTCATCCAATTATCGCGGTCCATATCCTTTTCTACCTGCTTCAAATCCTTCCCAGTATTTTTTGCAAAAATCTCCGCCAGGCGCTTTTTCAAAAACACTCCTTCTCGTAGCATAATTTCCTGGTCAGTGATTTTACCTTCCGTGCCCGACGACGGCTGATGAATCATAATCCGCGCATTCGGAAGACAGTACCTCTTGCCCTTCGCGCCAGATGACAGTAGCATCGCCCCCATGCTCGCCTGCAGCCCAATTCCAATCGTCTCTACATCCGGTTCAATATAATTCATAGTGTCAATAATTGCGAGCCCATCATACACTGACCCACCAGGCGAATTAATATACAGTTTAATTGGCTTCTTGTTGTCTTCGTGCGCCAAATACAACAATTGCGCAATCACCAAATTTGCCGTATGCGGATTCACATCCTCACCCAGAAATACAATCCGGTCGTTAAGAAGCCGCGAATAAATATCGTAAGCTCTCTCCCCCTTGTTTGTTTCTTCTACTACCGTAGGTACTAAATAATTCTTTGACATATTACTCCTTTACTAATTTCAATTTCTTATTTACTAATTTCAAAGTCGGGATATCGCCTTTCTTTAACTGCTCGCTAATAATCTCTTCCGACAATAACGATTCTACTTCGTCTTCAATTTTCCGACGCAAAGGTCTCGCCCCATTCTTCGGGTCATAACCTTCGCGAATCAAATACTCCTTTGCCTTCTCATCAATCTTAATCCCAATACCCTTAGTTGCCAAACGCTTACGCAAATCATCAATCAAATTATCAAATATCTTTTCTACATCCTTTTTAGTCAGCGCGTGGAACACTAGAATATTATCCAATCGGTTTATCAGCTCTGGCCGCATTACTTTCTTGAGCGCCTTCATCGCATAAGACTTATTCTCTTCATACTCTTCCACCAGTGCTTTTTTATCCTTCGCTGTCTTCGCCGTAAATCCAAGCTCGCTCTCTCTATACATATCTGCCGAGCCGAGGTTAGACGTCAAAATCACAATCGTATTATTAAACTTAATCTTATTACCTTGCCCATCCGTCAGCACCCCATCTTCGAGAATCTGGAGTAGCAAATTAAATACATCCGGATGCGCCTTTTCGATCTCGTCAAATAGAATCACCGAGTAAGGCTTACGCCGCACCGCTTCCGTAAGTTTCCCGCCATCATCATAACCAATGTATCCCGCCGGCGCACCGACGAGGCGCGACACATTATGCTTCTCACCAAACTCGCTCATATCGATTTTCACTAAAGCGTTTTCACCCCCAAACACCTCCCGCGCAATCACCCGCGCGAGCTCCGTCTTACCCACACCCGTCGGGCCCATAAAGATAAACGAACCAATCGGCCTTCTCGCATCTGCGATACCAGAACGTCCCCGCCGAATCGCTTTCGCCACCGCTTTTATCGCTTCGTCCTGACCGATGACCGACTTCCTTAGTTCATCTTCGAGACCAAGCAGCATTTTCATTTCCGACCCGTGCACTTTCGACACCGGAATCCCGGTCTTGAGTGATACTGCCGTCGCCAAGTTCTCTTCCGTGAGCTTCGGATTCTCCGTTTTCTTCACCCCTGCTTTCTCCAAAGCTTTAATCTCCTTTTCTAGTTTCGCCAGTTCCGTCTTATATCCCGCCGCCTTTTCATAATCCTCCGCTTCCGCCGCTTCAGTAATTTTATTCTCAAGCGTGGATTTTTCAATTTTGAGCTTCTTATACTTTCCGCCACCCTTTTTATCCGCCGCCACCTTCGCAATTGCCGAAGCCTCATCGATAATATCAATCACCTTATCCGGCATAAACCGATCATTAATATATCTCTGCCCCATCGTAATCGCCGTCTCGAGAATTGAATCAGGAATTATTACACCGTGATGTTTTTCATAGTGCCCCTTTATTCCTTTCAGAATCCTCAGAGTCACCGCCGCGGAGGGCTCTTCCACCATCACCGTCTGGAACCGCCGCGACAGAGCCTTATCCTTCTCAATCGTCTTCCGATATTCATCTAGCGTCGTCGCACCAATTAGGTTAATCGAATTTCGCGCCAGAGCCGGCTTCAAAATATTCGCCGCATCCATCGTCCCCTCACCTGACCCCGCTCCACAAAGTAAATGAATCTCGTCGATAAACAGTAGCACTGAATCATCACCAATTGCTTCGTCAATCACCCCCTTAATCCTTTCCTCAAACTCCCCGCGGAATTTCGTCCCCGCGACGAGTGACGACAAATCCACCTGATAAATATGCTTACCAATCAAATTCCCTGGTACCTCGTTTTTCGCAATCCGTGTCGCCAACCCTTCCACAATCGCCGTCTTGCCTACGCCCGCTTCACCAATCAACACTGGATTCGATTTCGTACGACGCGACAGCACTGTCACCACCCGTTCAATCTCACTTTCTCGCCCAATCACCGTGTCAAGATGCCCTTGTTTCGCCTCTTCCGTCAAATCTTTCCCATACCGTGTCAAAAATTTCAATTGCTTTTTATTCAGATATTTTGCTTTCTCCGCCTTCAACTTCTCATCCTTCGTCTGCTCTTCTACCAATTTCTCAACATCATCCATCAATTTTTCGCAATCCACTTTCAACCCTTCTAGTATCAGCGACGCTCGCGAATTCGGCTGGGAAAGCAAAGCATATAATATATGCTCCGTCCCAATCACCGTAAGACCCTGCTCCACCGTATAATTCTGCGCCATCCTTAGTGTCAAAATCACCGCCTCCGAGAGCGACATCATCGCCATATCGCTCCCCGGCACTTCCACTGCTACTTTATTCAAAGCCTTTTCGACCTCCTCCACCGTCGCACCTTCCTCACGCACCATTTTCGCACCCGTCGAATTATCCATTGACATTATACCAAGCAGCAGGTGCTCCGTTCCCATATAACCATTATTATATCTTTTGGCATAATAATCCGATTTCTGCAAAGCAAACCTTGCATTCTCAGACAATTTATTCATAATTTCCGCAAATTCTTCCTGCATAATAAAAATCATTCCTCTCTTTGGGGTTCAAGGCCTTTTGGCCATTTCTTCCTTACTTCTCTATTGTAGCAAATTAGCACTCCCACGTCAAGAGTGCTAATTCAAATTTATTTTCTTATTTCTTATTCTTCAAAATAATTACTTACATCAGTTATCCAAGCCCTGAATGCTTCTGGTACTTCAATAACCTCTACGGACGGAAGTGTAACGGCAATGGTCTTATCGCCCACTTGAAAACACTTATCATAACCCAACATCGCATCTTCACACGTTACATTAAGCGGTGACAATAAAGCACGTGGCACAGTGCCATCCGAACTGTACATTATTTCAAAAGTATCAACCGCCTGCGGGTAATCATTGTAAAAAGCATATCCCTTTATTATATCTCTCCAATTATCCGGCTTTTTTATCTTAATCCCCCACTCCCCCACATATATATAATCCGTAGGATCAACACTCGTTTCATTCTTACCATCATCTCCTGTCTCCGCGTCCACTACCGTCGTATTATCCACCACCGTCTGCACTTTCTCCGCCAACTGTTGATTCAAATTCGCAATCTGCTTATCCCTCTCCGCTACTTGACTATTCCCATCCATCATCGCCCATATTCCAAATCCAATTCCACCAATCGCCAAAATCAAACACAAAATCAACCCTATCAGCATCCCATTCCCGCCCTTTTTCTTCTCACCACTTTCAGCCATCATATTCCCCCCATTCGCCGACTCAGCAGTCACGCTTGCCACCAACTCCTCCGTCACGCTTTGGTTGATTCCATTTTGTCCAGCCGTATCCGCTCCAGACACCCCCGTTGTGTCCTGATTCGGTTCCATCAAAATCCTTTCTAATTACTTATGCTTATCATTATATCACAAGTATGCTAGAATTGATACCAAGTGGGGTTGCAATTTTAAAAGTAAAGGCGGGAGAAAGGAGGGTTATGGTTTTTGATTTGAATCTAATCTTTGGTTTAATCAAGTAAAAATTACCCTGTTCAGACGAACAGGATAATCCCTAACTAATTCTATTCTACCGTACACTCATTACAATGTCAACCCCACTTATTATTATAGCATAAAAACAAAGGAATCAATATGATCACAAAAGCTATCATTCCTGTCGCCGGATGGGGCACCAGGAGACTCCCAATCACCAAAATTATCGAGAAATCCATGTTGCCAGTCGGCAACCGTCCACTCGTTGATTATTCCGTTCAAGAGCTCATCAAGGCCGGCGTCAAAGACATCTATTTCGTCATCAGCAATGTCGAGCCTTGCCAAGTGCGCGAGTTTTACAAGGACAACCTAGCCCTTAACCAATACCTTATCGACCGTGGCAAAGAAGACAAACTCGAAAAAGCCAAAACCATCCCAGACGATGTCAAAGTCCACTATGTCTCCCAAGACCCATCCGCCAAGTACGGCACCGCTGTCCCAATTGCTCTCGCCGTAGAAGAATTCAAAATCGACGAACCAGTTCTCGTCTTCATGGGCGACGACTTCATCTGGAACCCAAACGGCGAATCTGCCTCTGAAGCCCTCATCAAAGCCAGCAACGGCAAACATTCCGCCATTCTCGGAGTTGAAATCCCCAAAGAAGACGTCGAAAAATACGGCGTTCTCTCCGCCAAAGACGACAACCTCGTCGGCGTAGTCGAAAAGCCTACTCCAGAAGAAGCCCCGTCCAACCTCATCAACGTCTCGAAATACATTCTCACCCCCGACCTACTCCAAAAAATCGTCAAATATGTCAACGAAAATGATTTCGGCCCCAAAGATCAAGAATACATGGTTACCGACCCCATCGACGACTATATCAAAAACGGCGGTATCATGAAGATCGCCACCACCAAAGGCAAATTCCTCGACGGCGGCTCCGTCGAAGGCTGGCTCCACGCCAACAACGTCGTCTGCAGTTAGCGAAGTTCTATGAGTGGCTTACTCCATTGCTCTGGATAATCTTCAAACCCCAACAGTTCCGCCACCGTCGCCGCAATATTCGCTAGCCCCGGCTCCCGCAAATCCGCCATCTGATACAATCCCCGGTTTTTCGTATCATCACAAATAATACACGGCACTTTATTGTTCGTGTGCGATGTTTTTGGTCGCCCTTCCGCGTCCAATAATTCCTCCGCATTTCCGTGGTCCGCCACCACTATCATACACCCCCCCAGCCGCGCCACTTCATCATAAATCCGCTTGAGCGACAAATCAATCGCCTCCATCGCCGTAATCGTCGCCTCCATATCGGCAGTATGCCCCACCATATCGCCCCCCGGGAAATTCACCCTCACAAATCTATAATCCTTAAGCCTCTCTATCACCGCATCCGTAATCTCCGCGCTCCTCATCCAAGGCCTCGTCTCAAATGGCTCGGTATATGATTCAATCTCCACAAAATCCTCTCCCGGCATTTTCTCATAACTATTCCCATTGAAATAATATGTCACGTGCCCAAATTTCACCGTTTCCGATACCGCAAGCTGCGCCACACCCCTCTCGCCCAGAAACCTACTCAAGGTTTCGCTGATGTAAACTGGCTCCACCAACCGATGCTCCGGCACGTGCGTATCCGAATTATACTCCGTCATCCCCACAAAATACACATCATCCGGCGTATAATCACCCCGCTTAAAATACGGAAAATCCCAATACGTAAACGCCATCGCAATCTCAATTGCCCGGTCCGCCCTAAAATCAAAGTAAATCAACGCATCACCTTTTTCAACCTTTCCTACCGGCTTCTCATCCTCACCCACAATCACGAACGGTGGCAAATTCTGGTCCTGCACCTTTGGATCGATCCGCCGCAAAGTCGTCACCGCTTCCTCCGCCGATTTGAAGAAATAGTTCGCCTCGCCATTGACCATCATATCCCATCCCCTAGCTACTACGTTCCAATCATTCTCATACCTATCCGCCACACACACCATTCGCCCCCCACCCGAAGCTATTCTAATGTCCGCATTCGGAAATCTCTTCGCAAACTCCTCAAACCGCCGAATATACTTCGGCTCTGCCGTAGGTGGCACATCCCGCCCATCAAAAATCGCATGCACTCGCATCCGCCTCACCCCCTCCTGGTACGCTCGCTCAATCATTTGCTCCAAATGCGAAATATGACTATGCACCCCACCGTCCGAGAAAATCCCTGCGAAATGTAACGTCGCAGACCCTATCTCACCATTATACCACGAATTGCCAGAATTGTCAAATTCACCCCTGTTGGTCCGATTCTCACTCAAAACTCTCATTATCGCCCCCTTCCATGCATCCGATTCAAACACTGCTCCCGAGCTAAACGCCTCTTCAATATGTGCCACCCCCTGCCGAAAAGCTTTTCCAGCTCCCATCGTGTTATGCCCCACTTCCGAATTACCCATTTGATCCGGCAACAGTCCCACATATTCTCCCGAGGCGTTAAGTGCCACGTGCGGATACTTCCGCGCCGCCTCGCCCAAAAACACTGTCCGCGCCTTACTCACCGCATTCCCCGGCGAATCCGGCGCCAACCCCACCCCATCTAATATCGCAAGGACCACAGGCCCATCAAACTGTAGTTTATCCATGCTATCTATTATAACATAATTCGCCACAATCGAGGGACATAAAGAAAAAATCTGCTTTTTAAGGCAGATTTTTTCGCCGTAGGGGCGAAGCTTTGGTGTATAATCTTTGATTACACCAAAGCGAAGCTCCCGAGATGTGGTGAATTATGTTATAAACCTATAGTGAGAATAGGCACAGCACTATAATGTTCACTACGGCTATACACGCGACTACTCTAATCCCCCACTTAAACCAAGTCGAATAATCGACCTTGGCGAGTGCCAGCCCAGCCATAATCGCACCACAAGTCGGCGTAATCAAGTTGACCAAGCCATTTGCCGCTACGATTGTCATCGCTGCTACGTTGGTACTGTAACCAAGCTGCGCTGCCACCGGTGCAATAATTGGCGTCGACAGTGTCGCCAGCCCCGACGACGACGGTACCAATACCGATAGAACTACGTGCAGCAGATAATTCAAAGGCACAAATAGCATTTCCGGCAAAGTTTCTAGCCAGTTCGCCGCGTTTATCACGATGAAATTATCTAGTGAAGTCTCCGCCATCAGCACCGACGCGCCACGCGCCACCGCGATGACTAGCACCACACCAATCATATCATCCGCCCCATCGATAAAAGTATCAATAAACCCGTGCTCGCCTTCGCGATTGATAATCGCAATGATAATCGACGCAATCAAGAACCACAGTGCCGCCTCGTAGAACCACCAGGAGCCTAACGGAGCACCCGTGAGCCATCCCGTCCAATTATCGAAGAAGGTAATCCCGAAATCACCCCATGGGATAAACCCGACAATCATCACTACAAATGTCAATGCGAACACAATCAGCGAAGCAATTTGCTTACCAGTCAGTTTCAAAGTATCGTCTTTAGTCTGCAAGAACTTCGAATAGCGTTTCTCTGCCGCCGCTTGTTCACGCAAGCTCAGGAACGTCGAACCTTTATCACGCTGCACTTTCTTAGCATAGCGAATCACAAAGAACGCCGAAATCGCTAGCGTCGTCAGCCACAGCACCACCGCAATCAAAATCACGGTACCTTGGTTAAACTCAATCCCTGCATCCTTCATTGCTGATACCGCTACACCAGTCGCAAACGGGTTAATCGTAGATCCCAGCACACCAGCGCCCGCACCTAAGAGAATAGTTGCAACGCCTACCAGCGGATCGAGCCCCGCCGCAAACATCGTCGCCGCAATCAGTACATAGAACCCTACGCTTTCCTCTAGGAACCCATAGGTAGTACCCATCACCGAGAAAATCAGCATCAGCGTTACGATTAGCAAATACTCTTTGCCGTGCATCTTCTTAACCAAAATCTTAATCCCGGTTTCTAACGCCTTAGTCTTTGCCATTACCGCTAGGAACCCACCTAGTATCATCACGAAAATACACACATCAATCGCATCTTCAAACCCTAAGATAGGTGCCATCAACACTTGATAAAGCTGCGCCCCTTCCACCCCAGAGCCGTCCACTATTGCACAACCATCCTCACCATACACTTCTTCACAGGCTTCCAAAGTATCAAAAGTCTCAGTTCCCGTCGCATCAGCTTCATCACCCGAAACCGGCGCTACTACCATCTCTTCGCCGACCACCTCTTCACCGTTCACTTCCACCGTCTTTTCTTCTTCCGAAATCAGCATTACGTCACCACCACTTCGGTTCGACATCTCGTCATCCGCCACCGGTGCGTTCGTCACCATCCGCGCGCCAGGCATATTTTCACCCGTTACTTCATCACCCACCGCTGGAGTAAACGACTCACCTTCTGGTAGTTCGTTTTCGTCTGGCATCGCTTCCGGACCCTCGCCCTTCAGCTCCGCCGGTCCGCCAGTCGGCATCTCGCCTTCCCATTCCCCTGGGCCCACTTCTACCGAAGATTCGCCCTTGTCCACCGGCGCCATCGCATATTTCGCTTTCGGCAACACGTGTGACAAAATGCCAAGCAAAATAATCAAAATCATAATAATCGAGTACGCGCTAAGCATCGCTCGACTACGCTTTTTGCTTCGATTTTTCTTCCTAAACATTTTAAATCCTTTTTACTTTGATATTATCCCCCAATGAATTCTTCCTATTCACTTCCATAAAATTAATAGTCTTTATACTCTTAAACCCAATCGTCTTCACCTCTCTCACGCTAATGTTTGTTCTAGTTTTCACATTTATTTTCATTTTATTTTTCCTATTTTATTTTATTTTTGTCTCTCAACTATTTGAACCTCTACCTCCCGCTATTCCTCCTCTCTGGCAATCGCCATTGTCATACAATGCGAGCCACCCCGCCCGCGGGACAATTCTGAACTCGGAATCTCGATTACGTGAACGCCATGCTTTTTCAATGCTGCATTAGTCACAAAATTTCGGTCATACGCCATCACTACACCCGGACGAATACAAAGCAAATTCACGCCATCACTCCATTGTTCGCGCTCCGCGTCAATCCTCCGCCCATTACCACATTTAATCAATTCAACATGGTTCAAATGCAAATACTTTTCCAGCACCTTCGTCAGACTCTGATGAATCTCTACGATTTCAATTTCACCACCCCGCCCCGCCGTGATTTCATAAATCGTCGAAATATCCATAATCGCATCTTGTACTGCAAATTTATCCACATCCACTTGGGTCATCACCGTGTCGAGATGCATGAAACTACGCTCATCCGGAATATCAATCGCCAGCACGTACTTAAACTGATTCGACTTATCCTTAAATAGTCTCCTCGCAAAATCCGCAATCGCATCCGGCTCTGTCCTCTGCGAAATCCCGATCGCCACCACCTCAGGCGACAGTACCTGAATATCGCCACCTTCAATACAGTACGGCTCGCTCCGGTCATAGTACAACTTCGTTCCATCATAAAACGGATGGTACCGGAATATATACTCCGCAAAAATCGATTCCCGCGTCCGCGTCACCGACCACATCCGGTGTAAAGTCGCTCCATGCCCAATTGTCGCCATCGGGTCACGCTGGAACATTATATTCGGAATCGGATCAATAATCATCCGTCCCGTATCCCGCGTCGCGTAGAATCCCGACACCTTCCCGAGCTTCTTTAGTTCCGAAATATCCACCCCTGCGATACACTTTTTCACCATATCTCGCGCATCCTTAAACGAATTCAAATAGTCAAAACAGTGCTTCGCTACCTTCGGCGAAGTCACCCCCGCTTCCGCGATAAATTGCTCCAAGAATTTTCTTCGTACCGTCCTCCCACCAGCCTCCAAAGCTTCAGCCGCGAGATCAGTTAAATACACCACTTCCACCCCCTCGGCTCTCAACGCATTTGCATACGCATCGTGCTCCTGCTGCGCCAGTTTCAAATACGGGATATCGTCAAATAATAACCTCTCCAACGTATTCGGTGTCAAATTCAAAAACTCATCCCCCGGCCGATGCATCAGCACCCTCTTAAGTGGCGCTATCTCACTGAAATTGTTAATCGTGTTTTTCATTATTTTTTCTCCTTTTTATACAAAGTTAAAAAGATGACCGATTTAATTGTGTGCATCCTATTTTCCGCCTGTTCAAACACCAGCGACCGCTCTGAATTAAACACTTCGTCCGTCACCTCCATCTCAGCAATCCCAAATTTCTCATTTACATCTTGCGCAATCGAAGTATTCAAGTCATGAAACGACGGCAAACAGTGCAAGAATATTGCCGACTCCTTAGCATTATCCATCATCGCCTTATTCACTTGATACGGCCTCAAAAGCTCAATTCTCTCCCCCCATTTCTCTTGCGGCTCTCCCAGCGACAGCCACACATCCGTATAAATCACATCCGCTTTTCCACTCAAAGCCGCAATATCTGAAGTAATCGTAATAGTGGAGCCATTTTTTTCCGCAATCGGCTGGCACTTATCCACAATCTCATCTGACGGTCTCAAATGATTTGGCCCACACGCAATGAAATTTACTCCCATCTTTGCGCTCATCGCCATCAAAGAATTCGCCACATTATTTCGCGTATCCCCCACAAATGCCAACGTCAACCCCTTTAACCTGCCGAAATGCTCTTGTATCGTCAAGAAATCCCCTAGCGCCTGCGTCGGATGGCACTCATCGGTAAGCCCATTCCACACCGGTACATCCGAATACTTTGCAAGATCATCCACAATCTTCTGGTCAAACCCTCGATACTCAATCCCATCATATATTCTAGACAGCACCCGCGCCGTATCCGCAATCGATTCCTTATGCCCCATCTGCGAACCCGTCGGGTCGAGATACGTCACCCCCATTCCGAGGTCATACCCCGCTACTTCAAACGAGCACCTAGTCCTCGTCGAAGTCTTTTCAAACAAAATCGCAATGTTTTTATTTGGAAAAATTTTATGCGCCCGCCCCGCTTTTTTGAATTCTTTGAATTTCGCGGCCGTCGCCAACATATAGCGAAGCTCATCTTCGCTAAAATCTAATATTCGAAGAAAATCTCTTCCGTAAAAATCCATATATGATGCCCTTCTTTTATAGCACCATTATAAACCAAAAACTGAATAAGCACAAGAATTATTTTAGGCTTTCGGCACCTGCTGTGTAATACAGTGGATATTTCCACCACCGAGCAAAATCTCGCGCGCATATACCGTTTCAATCACCCTATCCGGGAAACATTCTTGCAAAATCCTCGCTGCCTCTGCGTCATGCGGATCGTTAAATACCGGTAAAATAATCGCGCCATTGCAGTTGTAATAATTAATATATGACGCCGGCAACCTATCGCCTTCATTACGCGGAAAAGTTCCTTCCACTACATCCACGCCCTCCGATTCTTCCTTCGTAATCGTAATCACATTCGGCACATGAATCTTAATGATCTCAAGCTTCCTTCCCTTCGCATCCGTCACGCTTTCCAAATATTCCAAATCATTCACCGAACGCTCATGTTGTGGATCTTCCGGATTATCTTCCCACGCCAGCACCACCTTGCCTGGCGCCACGAACTGACAAATATTATCTACATGCCCATTAGTGTCTTCGTCTTTATAAACACCATACGGCACCCACAACACTTTCTCTGCTCCACAATAATCCAGCAAATACTTCTCAATCTCTTCTTTCGACTTACCAGGATTCCTCCCTTCATCTAACAAAGTCTCCTCCGTCACTAGCAAAGTTCCCTCGCCATCCGTATGTACCGACCCGCCTTCAAGCACGAAATCATCCGTCCGATATCTATCCACCTTTTCGATCGCCGCCATTTTCGACGCAATCATATCATCAAGATCCCAAGGAAAATAAATCCCATTCACCAGCCCACCATAACCGTTAAAGCCCCAGTCTACTGCTCGCATTTCACCCTGACCATTCACTACCATCGTTGCACCCGTATCCCGAATCCACGAATCATTATTCGATATCTCCACCACCGAAACATTTTTCATGTTCATGCCCAACACGTGCGAATATTGCGACTGGTTTACACCGAGCACCACCGGCTCATGCTTGGCAATTTTTTCTACCACTTCTCGAAATGCCTTCTGCGCCGGTTTCGCCCCACCCCGCCAGTTATCCGGCCTCTCCGGCCACAACAAATACGTGCATTTATGCGGAGCCAGCTCGCTTGGCATAAAAAATCCATCTTCTTTCGGTGTTGAATTAAGTCTCATAAGTATTATCTCCTTTTCTATATTAATAATAGCACAAAAATAGCTTCCCGCAGGAAGCTATTTTCTTAAGTCCTATCTTCTACCTCGTGCCAGTTTCTTCCTTTTATCTTTCTGCACCATATTAAACACCATAATCTCACCAATCACGATACACACAGCCGAGGAGATTAGTAGAGTTGCGTTATCCTGAATCGCTTCCCATGAAAACTCCGGTACAAAGGTAAAGAGTAGCGATATACCGAGTAATATCAGTGGCACCACACCCATCAGCCACCTCATCACCGGTCCAATCTTCAGCCAATAACCATTCTTAACCTGCGGACCTTTCTTATGAAGTTTGATAAACGCCGCAAACATCGGTATGTACGACAATAGTAGACATACTAGCGACAAGTCAAAGAACGCCCAGAACATATTGGCACCATCTTCCCATTCTGGGAAACAATACGCCAAGACAATCCCAGCTACCGCCAAAATAGCCGCAATTATACCGGTCCAAATCCCTACCATGTAAGGCACACCATCCTTGTTACGCTTCTTCCAAGACTTCGGGAACATTCCATCCTCCGCTGCGCACGCAATCACTGAGTACACACCGAAGTTCCACGACGACACATTTGAAATCAAAGTTAATATAAATAGACCACCCACCACAATCGTCACTGCCTGGATCGCCGCTTCCGTAAATCCAGCGTTTAGCATCAACACATTATAAGAATCCAGTAGACCAGTGTTGGTTTGAATTTCTTCAAATGAAGTACCTACACCCATACCAAACGACGGCAAGATGTAGAAAATCGCAATCAAAATCCCACCCAGGATAATCGCTTTTGGAATTTGTTTTTTCGGTTTATCCATATCATCGTAAAATGTACCAACCACCTCAAACCCAAGCATATTAAAGATAATCAGCGATACAAACGAAAGCCCCGCCCAGTCAATGCCACCATCTGCCGATGCTAGAGGCACAAAATCGTGCCATGATTCAACCGGGTTAGCTGTGCCTTTAGTAAATAGCACATAAAACCCAAGAAAACCAATCGTCGCCAGAATCAAAATCTTAATTACCGCACCAATATTTGACACCCAGTCCGACTGCGAAATGCGAAGCATCCCCAGGATAGTAACTAACGCAATATAAGCAATTTGTATTGCAAGCACCATCCAGATTTCCATCTCGATACCAAACATTTGCATAATTAAAGTCGTGATAAGATCAGCTAGCGATGCGATCCAAAGCGGATAATTCACCCAGTAGAACCAAGCCACTCTCGAAGCCCACTTCTTGCCAAAAGCTTTTTTAATCCAGGTATACATCCCACCTTCCGATGGATACTGCGTACCTAGCTCTGCGCTAATTAACGCATATGGCACGAAGAAACCAATCAGCATAATTGCCCACCACACATACATCGAATGTCCGATGGCTGCGGTCGGCGCTACGGCATCTCCCACCAAAATTATACAGACTGTCGCCAGCACTGCAGAAAACAGCCTAAATTTATATTTCTTCTTCGGCATCTTTCGCCTCCTTTTGTAATTTAATTTCATCGAGCGCTTCCTGCGCTACTCGACCGAAATATAGTACTAGCCCTCTTTGGGCCGTCAGACGGTTTTCTGCTTCATCCCACGCCACCGAATTCGGCCCGTCCAGTACCGAATCCGTCACTTCTTCATTTCGATTTGCCGGTAAGCAATGCATAAATTTACAATTCGGGTTCCCAGTTGCCATCATCATTTCATCATTCACTTGATACTTCGGGTAAAAATCCGCCATATACACTTCCTTCGGCGTCTCCTTGTCGTACAATCCATACCATACATCCGTATAAATAAAATCCGCGCCTTTCAAGACTTCCGGATCTTCGCTCCAAATCGCCGAACCGCCATACTTTTCTGCATTTTGACGCCCTTTTTCTAGCCATTCGTCCGCAATTTTATGATTTTCCGGCCCATAATGTACAAAATTAAATCCAAGCTTCGTCGTAATTTCACAAATCGTATTACACACTTGCGTCGCATCACCCACAAAAATCACTTTTATCTCATTTGGTTTCTTTCCTCTCGGCCAATGGTCAAAAATCGTAATCATATCACCAATCCCTTGCGTCGGATGTACTCGATCACTCATACCATTTATCACTGGAACTTTGGAATACTTTGCCAAAGCCTCAATCGACTCATGCCTATCTACGCGCGACATTATCATATCACACATTCGCCCCAGTACCACTGCCGTATCTTCAATCGTCTCGTGCGCACCTAGTTGTATCGCCCCCGGCGCCAAATTCAACGCATGTCCACCCAGCTGCACCATCGCTGTCTCAAACGACACCCTCGTCCTCGTCGATTTTTGTTCAAATAGCATCGCAAGAGTTTTGTGATATAAAGAGTTCAAATACCCACCAGATTTAATATACTCCCCCACTATCCGCGAGACTTTAATAATATCCACAATTTCCGACTGATCAAAATCAGCTGTATCAAGAAAATCCTTCCTCGAAGGTTCCTTATGCCTTAAAGTATACTTATCCATACCATATATTATATATTAAGTCTATTCCAAGCACAAGCATTTTGTGCTAAAATTATCATATGAAAAAACGCATAGTCTTAGCTCTAGGCGGTAACGCCTTACAAAAAAACGGCGAAGTCACCGCCGCAGCTCAAAAAAAGGTCGCGAGCGTCGTTGGCGCAGTTGTCGCCGCCCTCGCCGGCAAATATGAAATCGTCGTCGCTCACGGTAACGGCCCTCAAGTCGGCAATATCCTCATCCACGAGGAGTCCGCCGCCTCCAATAAAGCTCCCGCTATGCCCCTCGAAACCGCCGTCGCTATGAGCCAAGGTCAAATCGGCTACTGGCTCACCCAAGCCATCCACAATGCCTTCGCCCGTAAAAACCAACACCGCAAAGTCGCTACTATCATTTCCCAAGTCGTCGTCGATATCAATGACCCCGCCTTCAAGAACCCCACCAAACCCATCGGTCAATTCTACAACGAAAAACAAGCCAAGGCCCTCGCGAAAGTTAATGGCTGGACCGTCAAAGAAGACGCCGGTCGTGGTTGGCGCCGCGTTGTCGCCTCACCTAAACCCATTGATATTGTCGAAAAACGCACCATCCGCGAACTCATCAAAGATGGCGTCATCGTCATCGCCGCCGGTGGTGGCGGCATCCCCGTCTACCGCACCAAAGTCTTAAAGCGCCTCAAAGGTATCGACGCCGTCATCGACAAAGATTTCGCCGCTGAGCGCCTCGCCGAAGAAGTCAAAGCCGACATTTTCGTCTCTGTCACTGCTGTCCCGAATGCTTATATTAACTACGGCACACCTGACGCCAAGCCCATCCACAAAATCACCACCAAGGAGCTCAGCAAACTAATCGATTCCGGCTATTTCAAGCCCGGCTCTATGCTTCCCAAAATCGAAGCCACCACCGAATTTGCCAAAAAACCCGGTCGCGTCGGCATCATCACCGACATCGACCACCTCGCCGAGGCTCTCACCGGCAAAGCCGGCACCATCATCACGAAATAGTTCTATCGACAGTATTATAATAGTTCTTGCAACTTTGCTTTATACGCCTCCACCCCCGGCTGGTCAAACGGGTTTACCCCTATCATTTTTGCCGACAACGCACAAGCTAGTTCAAAGAAATAAATCAACTCTCCAAACCCTCTTTCGTCATACGACGGCACCCCAATCGTCAGCACCGGAATCCCTCCCTCCGCGTGCGCCATCTGTACCGCCTTCACCACCTTCGCATTCATTTCATCTGTCGGGTAGTCAATAATCGTCTCAAACAAATTTCTCCGCCCATCCTGAATATACTGCCCTAGCGAATGTAAATCTGTCGAATAAATCACCGAATCCGGCAAAATCCCTCGTTTTTCCTTCCCTTCTGACTCACCAAATAACTGCTTTAACCACTCATTAAAATACGCCGTCGCCGGTTCAAAACTCGCAAATATCTCTGTATCATAATGCCGACTGTCTAATTCATACCTCATCGAAGCGTATTTCGCCGCCGGCTCCACCGCCGAACTCACCGCATCCGACGCCCCCTCGAGCAGTTTATCAATATCCACCCCCGCTACTGCCATCGGCAAAAGCCCCACCGCTGTCAATACCGAATATCGCCCACCGATGTTATCCGGCACCACAAACCTCTGGTACCCACACGCCACCGCCTCATCGTGCAGTGCCCCCTTCTTCGCATCCGTCGTCGCGTAAATCCGCCGATACGCCTCTTCTTCCCCGTATTTCTCAATTAATTTCTGCTTAAACGCCCCAAATGCCACCGCTGGCTCCAGTGTCGTTCCAGATTTAGAAATCACATTCACCGCAAAATCGTGATCCCCCACCTTCTCTAGCGCCCAGCCCAGCTCCCGTCGCGACAAAGAATTCCCCGTATAGATAATCTTGGTCTCCGACCGTGGTCTCAAAGCCTCAATCACCGCCCGATGCCCCAGATACGACCCCCCAATCCCAATGCACACCAAGTATTCACTCGA
>JAZPZQ010000012.1:0-10400 GCA_045544765.1 Candidatus Nanosyncoccus sp. | reverse complement strand
TCCCCCTCCCCACCATCTCTCGCCACATCCGCACCCGTGGTCTCGACCACACTCTCCTCGTCGCGAGACACCTCGCCAGACTTCACCCTAATTACCACGTCGCCAAACTTCTCATTCGTGCCAATAGCACCGTCCAGGTCGGCGCCGACGCCCATACCCGCATCACCCAAGCTAACTCCGCTTACTGTCTCAACCCCAAAATCACTATCGACCCCACCGCTACCTATATCTTGCTAGACGACGTTTGGACCACCGGCGCCAGCCTCCGCTCCGCCATCAAAAAACTCCAGCAAGCTGGAGTTCGGAACATCATACTCGCAATCTTATCCCTGAGTCGCATCAATTAACAGAGACGTACTCTCCTGTTGAGTCGATGACGGCAACGCCGTAATTACAAAATTCACAATCGCAAATGCCAAGAACGCAATCACCAAACCAATAATCGCATAAAGCACTGTGTTTTTCGCATCAGTCACCTTTTTTGAATCGCCACCAGAAAGCAGGTATTTTATACCACCTATAATCAACATCACTACCGCGATAATCCCAACTATATACAAAATTGTATTTGTCACCTGCTTAAACACCCCGGTGTTACCAAACAAATCTGCCGGACAACCATCACATCTAGCTGCTTCAGCCCCTTCTTGCAAAGTCAAAGCCGACACCGAAGGCACAGCCACCAGAGCCACCATCCCGATTACTAGTATTATTGGTAATATCACTCTCAAATATCTTTTCATAACCCCACTATACCACACTTCTCCCCAAAATGCAATGGCGGAGGGTGGGAGATAGTAAAGGGAGATATATAATCTCACCACGCCTCAGAGCGCCCATATCTATGGGATGAGCGTACCGCTTCGCAGTTTTTATTAAATAAACCAGAACTCGAAAAGGCAAATAAATTTCCCTTTTCTTCGTCTGGTTATTTAATAAAACTCCACTAAAGTGGAGTACGCTCATCCCATAGATATGGCGGAGGGTGGGAGATTCGAACTCCCGCTCCAGATCACTCCAGACTAACGATTTAGCAAACCGTCCCCTTCAGCCACTTGGGTAACCCTCCATTACAAACATTGTAGCACATTTTCCAGTTTTTTTGAACTTGTGATATAATAACCTTATGGCAAATAAAAAACAAGAAATCTCCTGGCAAGCCGAAGAATACATCGTCCCCGGTCGTAACGCCTGGTGGTACATCGGACTCGCCATTGTTACCATCGGTCTCTCTGTTCTCTCCGTTTTCCTCCGTTGGTGGACCTTCCTTATCTTAGTCATTTTAAGCGCCATTACCATCCTTATCTCTGTCTTCCGTCCCCCTCGCAAAATCAACTACACCCTAAATAACGACGGTCTCACCGAGGGCACTACTCTCCACAAATACGAAGATTACAAAGCCTTTGGCATCCTCAAAGAAGGTAGCTATTTCTCCGCCGTCCTCATCCCCAAGAAGCGTTTCGGTCTCAGCACCAAAGTCTATTTCTCCGAAGGCAACGGCGAACAAATTGTCGACATTCTCGGCGCACATCTCCCTATGGAAGAAGTCAAACTCGATTTTCTCGATAAAATCGTAAACTTCTTGCGTATTTAATCAAACCGTGCTATTATAAACATAAGTATTAATATAAAAGGTGGGCAAAATGGACCAAAATCAAGCAACTACAACTCAACCGACTGTCGACAACGACCTCCAGAAGGCTATTGACGACATCACTAACAAAACTAATATCGACCCGGTTTTTTCCGACCCCGTGGCCGCTCCTTCCTCTGTTCCCGAAGGTGATACCGGCGAATTAGGCGAGCCAGTTGGTCCTTTCCCAGAGCCCAAGCTAGAAATGGTCACTCCAGCTCCTGAGCCCATTGCTCCTCTCGAGGCAGCTAATATTCCCGAGCTCAATGTCCCTGCTCCCGCCGATATCCCAATGCCTCCTGCTCCAGAGCCTGCTCCAGCACCCACAGCCGAGCCTATGCCTGAGCCCATCCCAGAAAACCTCAACACTCATCAGATTAAGACCGCCGCTTTACGCGACCTCGTCCCACTACTTGATAAAATCAACATTGATGCCTCCGAAAGATTCCGCCTCTATCGCGACATCTTCGAAGAGCTCAAGGATTACACCGTACTAGAATCAGCCTATCATGCCGCCCGTGAAATCCCCAATGAAACCGAGCGCGCCGAAGCCCTCCTCTACCTCGTCGAATCCATCGACAAGATGTAAAAAATAGCCCCACTAAGGGGCTATTTTTTGTCTCTAATACATTCCGCCCATATCTGGTGCCGCTGATTTCTCCTCTGGGATTTCGCAAATCAACGCCCCCATCGTAATCGCCGTCCCCGCAATCGAAGTCGCATTCTTGACTGCTTCCTTCGTTACTTTCGCCGGATCAATCACACCCGCCTTCTTAAGATCCACCAAGCCTTTTTCTGGTGTCATCACATTTACGCCAAACCCGGGTTTTGCCGACTCCACCTCAGCCAGTAGTGCCTGCGCATTTAGCCCCGCATTTTCCATAATATGCACAAACGGCGCTTTCAGGGCTTCTCTTACAATCCTTGCACCTGCGTCATCCTTATCTAGTTTCGCAGCCATATTTACTAGTGTCACCCCACCACCAGTCACAATACCCTCCGCTAGCGCTGCCTTGGTTGCCGCCACTGCGTCATCCACCCGGAATTTCTTTTCATCAATCTCCGTCTCTGTCGCACCACCTACCTTAATTACTGCTACCTTACCAGAGAGAGCCGCCGCACGCTTTTCAAATTCCTCTCGCTCGTAATCCGATTTCGCATTCTCGGCTAGTGTATGAATCAGTTCAATCCTATCCGTCACTGCCTTCTTATCACCTGCACCCTTGATAATCGTAGTCGAATCCTTCTCCGCAATCACCTTATTAGCCGAACCTAGCACCTCCAGCCCCACTTCTTCCAACTTCAACCCCTTATCGGCAGACACCACTGTCGCATCGGTCAAAATCGCAATGTCTTCCATTATTTCCTTACGTCTATCCCCAAACGAAGGCGCCTTCAACACTAGCGAATTAAACACACCCTTCAGCTTATTGAGCACTAGTAATGACAAAGCCTCGCCTTCCACTTCTTCCGCGATAATCACTAGATCTTTCTTGCCAGTTTGCGCCACTTTCTCGAGCAAAGGCAAAATATCCGACGCCGCCGAAATCTTCTTATCGGTTACCAATATCATAGGCTTTTCAAACACCGCCTCTTGCCGATTCACGTCCGTCACAAAGAATGGTGACGAATACCCCTTATCATACGAAAATCCTTCCACAATCTCTTGCTCCATCGTCAGTCCCTGTCCAGCTTCCACCGTTACGACACCATCTTTGCCAATCTTTGAAATCACTTCCGCAATCAACTTACCAATTTCCGCATCTCCCGCCGAAATTGTCGCGACTTCCGCCACCTTACCAGAATCCCCCTCAATCTTCTCAGCAACCTTATCTATCTCAGCCACTACAGTAGCCCCAGCCTTTTCAATCCCACGCCGGAGTTCCATCGGATTCACCCCCGCTGCAATCAACTTATTCGCTTCATTCAAAATATTATAAGTCAGCACCGTCACCGTAGTCGTACCATCACCTGCCACCTTGTTCAACTTCTGCGCCGCAGTTTTAATCAATTTCGCCCCTACCGCTTCGCCCAAAGTCTCTTCCTTGGAAGGCAATTCCACGGCTTCCGCCACTGTCACACCATCGTGCGTAATCACCGGCGCGCCGTATTCCTTCTCAATAATCACATTCTTACCCTTCGGTCCAAATGTCACCTTCACCGCATCATATAACTGTTTCGCCCCCGATAGCACCTTTTCCCGTGCTTCAGCTTCATAATATATCTTTTTTGCCATAAATTTCTCCTTCTTTGGACTCCAGCCTGAAGCTAAAATCCTATATTACTTTCTTATTATTTCCAACCCTGTTTTATCACATGCTTTTCCACAGGTTTTCCACAAGCAACCCTACAACGACCCTACATCGTCGCTAGCACATCTTCCTCTTTCAAAATAATATAATCCTTCTCGTCCACCTTAATCTCCGTCGTCGAATACTCTTTATACACAATCTTGTCCCCCTTCTTCACACTAGTTACCTCAGGTCCTACCGCTTCTACCACCGCATACGCCGGCTTCTCTTTCGCTTCCCCGAGCAATATCCCCGATTTAGTCTTCTCGAGTGGCTTTTCCACTATCGCCACTACTCTGTCTTTTAACGGTTTTAATGTCATATTTTTCTCCTTTTTGAGCGCGAGTCACGCGCCAATACTCCTTTTCTACCCCCATTATAGCACAAAAATTGGCACTTTCAACCCCCGAGTGCCAAAATCACGCCACAATCCCTACGTCTCACAATTACTTAGTACCGACGTTAAAGCCCTAAAATCGCACAATCGCCATACTAGAATACACCTCCACCTTATTAACCAACTCATCCACCGCTTTTTTCACCCCAGGGAGCGCCGGATTGTCATAATCGTGTATCACCACCACTCCACCCGTTGCCATTCTCGGTAGCACCAGCTTCAACGCATCTCTTATCGACTCATAAAAATCCCCGTCGATAAACGCAAATGCAATCCGCTCCGGCATATCCTCAGGGGTTAAATCCCGAAACCACGCCTTCTTTATCGCCGGCACCGGCAAACCCGCCCTGAGGAATCTTTCCTTCACTTCCCTCTTCGTTACCGCCAGCTCCCCTTCCTTAAAATTCTCCCCCATCACCGACTCATCCTTCTCACTCTTCTCCGGCAACCCTTCAAACGAATCATAAATCCATAACCGTTTACTGGCGCCATTCTGAACGACTTCAGCCAGCAACAGCGACGTGTCTCCCTTGTAGCATCCCATCTCCACATAATCCCCATCAACCGCAAGGCACTCCCGCGCCAACCTTATTATCTCCTCCGTCTCCTTTTCTGAAACTTGATCATTTTTCCACGCCATTACTCACCTCCAAATCTAGCAAAATCAAATCCGCCAACGCCCCATCCTCTTCCAGTAGCATTTCCCCATTTTTAATCAAAATTCTCATATATTCTCCTCATTCCCTCCTATTATACCAACAAACATCACAACCAAATCGCGAAACTCTAGATTTTTCGTGACTTTCGCGATTTCAGTCCTCCTCATCAGCGAATTTCTGTAATCTGATCAAAGTACTCCTATCCCCATCCCAGGACCGCTTGAGGCGGTCTTGGGGAGGATTTTCGAACCGCCCGCCCTGGGTTCAAGAATTTGTACAACCGTAAACGGCAAGCTAACAGGGGTAGAGGCTACGACAGCGAGGCTAAGGAGCCACGCACCGCACACTCCTGCCGTGATACTTGTTGCCGCCGTTGCTCGTGCCCGGGCTGACGCTGCTGATGCTGTCGAAGTACAAGCTATAAACGTAGTTGCTAGAGACCGCGGTAGACGACCAATAGTAGCCGCGCGAGCCACGATTGCTCACCGAGCCACCGCTAACTGAGCCGGAATAAACAAGGTTATTGGGGAAGTGGCGAATTCTTTTAAGCATTATTGTTACTGTTGGAGAAGTTGAGCTAGTCATTTGTTGTGCTACTCCGCTACTTTGGTAGCCACCTAAGCTGTTGCTGAGTAAACCAAACTCACCAGAACCAGTGCCAGTAGGTAGGTGCCAGCCAGCTGGGCAGAGGTCGCCATCAGTATTACCACTGGATTTACTATAAGTACCACGTCCTGCTGTAGCAGAATACCAGTTATAGTAGTTACCATAGGAATAGAGATTGGCGCTAGTAGACATTGTATCACTGGATGCATAGGTTACACGGTTAGCGGTATTGTCGGTTCGGAGGCGAGATTGGTCGTCGCAGGCGGCAGAGTTAGTTGTACACCAACCATCTGGGGCGGTATTGGCATCGTAAACTACGCTGGAAGTTGCAGAGAGAGTGTTGTAGGCAGTTGTATCAGTATAGTTGTGTTTCAGCGTTACATTAGTGCCATCATTTAGAGGATTATTGGTATTGGCGGTAGTAAGGGTAGCACTATTATCTAGTCTCAAGTTTTCTATCATCCAGCATTTCCCGTCCGAGAGTTTCGCAATGGCGTAAGTTTGGTTATCACGGGTATCAGTCAGGGCGGAGATGCTAGATAGCCCTGCTGCAATAGACCAAGTAGATTCATCCGAATCACCCTCATCGCTGTAGATTGCGGCGGTTAGTGTGCCACCAGTGCCATTAGTACCACAAAGTTCAGTGACTTTAGAGCTGTCTTGGAGACTACCAGCAGATTTTACCCAGACGGCGTAGAGGCTAAGGCCATCATTATTGCCAGTATATTGTCCTGCCGTAAAGGTAATGTCTTCATTTGGACCGTAGAAATTAGCGTTGGCATTAGTAGCGTAATCATAAGCATCAGACCAACCAGCGAAACCGTAGCCGGTTCTATTGAAGTTGGAAGCGTAGAGCGTAGCCCAAGTTGCAGTAGTAGAAACGGTTTGACAGCCCATGGTGCCTTCATAAGCGCTAGCGTTAGGGTAATAACAGATTTTACCGGCGGTAGTCGTCTGAGGCTGGAGAGGTTCTTCGCTGGCTGGGTGGACGAGGGTATATTTCACCTGCCCCACATAATTCCCCGCATTTTGTGTCGCGCTGACATATGCCGCATAAGTCGTAGTAATACTTGCGCCTTCCGCATATATACTATTATTGTCTACATCTGTACCTGAGTTCCTATAAGCTACCCTGGCATAGCTACTTGGTACTTCCGCCCAAGTACTGTAATCTGCATCTCCAGACTGTTTTTCTGAATCACTGCTACTCCCCGCGATGATTGGTGTATAGGTACCAGAAGTTACCCCGATCTTCATCGCCCAAGCCGAGTTAGCTCCCGAAAAAGTCGTACTAGTCTGAATATCAGCAGATGCGCCAAGTGTCGCATCTCTAAGGTAAGTGTTTCCAATCGTGTCATCCGAATACCCCACGGCATAGATAGAAAATCCTTCGTTGTCGTTACAATAAGCCTTCAGTGTAGTCTGCCCTATCCCATCCGGATAGTAATCGCTCCCCCGCGAGTCAATCCCATTCGGAATCTGTGCCGTGTGGCTATCCATCCCCGTACCCGTCATCGTACAAGACACCGGCACCGTAATAGTCGTAGTCGTTACGAAACTATCATCGGCTTTAACATTTGATATTGTAAGTGCCACCCCAGCTAGTACCGTCACCCCCAACATCCCACCAGGAACAAGATAATTAAATGCCTTCTTCATACCATCATTATAAACCATAACCAGCATCAAAATCAACCCCCAAGTTTCATCACCTAGATTCCGTCTATCAAACTTCTAACCCCAAGCTCCACTACCCTAAATACTTCCTCAAATATTCCCCCGTCGGCGTCTTCGCGGCTCTAGCCAAATCCTCCGGCGTGCCTTCCGCTACTACTTGACCACCCTTAAGACCGCCTTCTGGCCCCATATCAATCACCCAGTCTGCTGATTTTATCACGTGCAAATTATGCTCAATTATAATCATCGAATTCCCCCCATCCACTAGTCGATTGAGAATTCCGAGCAGCCTCTTCACATCATCCGAATGAAGCCCTGTCGTCGGCTCATCCAAAATATACAAAGTCTTCCCAGTAGACCTTCGCGCCAACTCTGTCGCGAGCTTTATCCTCTGCGCCTCACCCCCCGAGAAAGCCGTCGCCGGCTGGCCCAACCTAATATATCCCAGCCCCACTTCTTGAATCGTCCTGAGCTTCCCCGCAATCGACGGAATATTCGCAAAAAACTCCACCGCCTCATCAATCGTCATATCCAGCACCTGCGAAATATCCTTGCCCTTATATTTAATTTCGAGCGCCTCCGCATTATACCTTTTCCCGTGACACTTCGGACAAGTCACATACACATCTGGCAAGAAATGCATCTCAATCTTATTCACCCCATCCCCCTGACAATGCTCGCATCGTCCACCTTTCACATTAAAACTAAACCGCCCCGCTTTATACCCCCGAATCTCCGCCTCCGGTTGCCCCGCAAACAATTCCCGAATCGCCGTAAACACTCCCGTATAAGTTGCCGGGTTCGACCTCGGCGTCCGCCCAATCGGACTCTGGTCTATCACAATTACTTTGTTCAGATTCTCAATTCCATCAATTCTTTCATGCGTCCCGCTCACTGTCTGCGCCCGATGGAGCCTCGCTAATAATTCATTCGCCAAAATCGAATTCACCAAAGTCGATTTACCAGACCCACTCACCCCCGACACCACCGTCATCACCCCCAGCGGGAAATGCACATCAATATTTTTGAGATTATTCTCTCTCGCCCCCACCACCACGAGTTCCTGCCCCCGCTTCGCCTTCCGCCGCTTCTTCGGCACCGGTATCGTCATTTCCCCCGACAAATACTTCCCTGTAATCGAATTCGGATTCGCCATTATTTCCTCTGGCGTACCCACCGCCACCAGTCGCCCGCCTTGCGCCCCCGCCCCCGGACCAATATCAATAATATAATCCGACGCGAGCATCGTATCTTCGTCGTGCTCTACCACCAGCACGGTATTCTTCAAATCTCTGAGATGCTTCAATGTCGCAATCAGTTTATCATTATCTCTCTGATGCAACCCAATCGACGGCTCATCTAGCACATATAGCACCCCCGTGAGCCCTGACCCAATCTGCGTCGCGAGCCGAATTCTCTGCGCTTCCCCACCCGAGAGAGTATTAGCAGAACGCCCGAGCTCGAGATACCCCAGCCCTACATCTTTCATAAATTGCACCCGCTCTCGGATTTCCTTCAAAATCGGCCCCGCAATCAGCTCTTCCGATTCCGAAAATCCCAAATCCTGCGACAATACCTCAAGCGTCGCATCCACATCCAAATTACACATATCCACTATATTCAAATCGTGTACCGTCACGGCAAGTACAGAAGGCTTCAGTCTCGCCCCGTGGCACTCCTGACATTCCCTCACTCGCATAAATCTCTCAATATCATGCTTTGTGAACTCTGACACCTTCGGGTCGTGGTACCTTCTCTCTAACATCGGAATTACCCCCTCGTAAGTCGTCTCATACACCGTCCCATCCGCAAATCGCCCCGACCCACTAATCTTCATCTCATACTTCTCATCTCCCGTCCCGTATAGAATCATATGTCGCACATCTTCCGACAGTTCCCCAATCGGCGTATACACATTAAACCCGTGTTTCACCCCCACCGCCATCAGCCGTTTCAGCCACCACGAATCCTGTCCCACTCTGTTAAACGGTCGAATTCCCCCTTCCGCAATTGTCAAATTCCTATTAAATACCAGCGACGGGTCAATCTCCATCCGGGTTCCCAGCCCCGTACATACCGGACACGCCCCCTCCGGCGCATTGAATGAGAACAGCCTCGGTGTCAACTCCGGTATCAATTCTTCCGGATGGTCCGGACAAGCATACCTCTGCGAATAGACCAGCACTTCCGAATTCGCCGAGCCGATATTCGTTCCTCCCACCGCCGTCGCATTATCTGTGACTCTGAGAACCTGTATAATCCCCTGTCCCATCTCTAGCGCCTGCTCAATCGACCCGCTAATCCGCGTCCGAAGGTCCGGCGACAGCACAAACCTATCTACCACTACCTCAATATCGTGCCTCTCATTTTTATTAAGTTCCGGAAATTCGTCCAGCGCATAAATTATTCCATTCACCCTCACCCGCGAAAATCCCTTCGCCGTATACTGCTCAGAAATATGCGCAAACTCCCCCTTCTTCGCCGACACAATCGGCGCAAGTAGCATACACTTAGACCCCAGCGGCAGCTTCATCACCTCATTCACAATATCTTCCACACTCCGCCTCGACACTTCTTTGTGACAAATCGGACAATGCGGCACCCCCACCCTCGCAAATAGTAGCCTCAGATAATCATACACCTCAGTCACCGTAGCTACAGTAGACCGCGGATTCCGCGAAGTTGATTTCTGGTCAATCGATATCGCCGGAGAGAGCCCCGTAATCGAATCCACATCCGGCTTATCCATAATCCCCAGGAACATCCTCGCATAAGACGACAGTGACTCTACATATCTCCTCTGCCCCTCCGCATACACCGTATCGAAGGCGAGCGACGACTTCCCCGACCCCGACAGCCCCGTAATAATCACTAGTTTATCTCTCGGGATATCCACATTAAGGTCTCTCAAATTATTCTGCCTCGCCCCCCGCACCCTTATCACATTCTCTGACCCAAAAATCTCCCCCCGAGCCCCCTCAGACTCTTTCCCAGTCTCTTCCATAAATCAAACCCCTTCGCTTATTTGAACGCATCCATTATACCAAAAATCCCCCATTTTGTCCATTCATACATACGCTAAACATTCCAACGACATGTACTAATCATTCCAACAACGTACATTAAACTTTCCAACC
>JAZPZQ010000011.1:0-28768 GCA_045544765.1 Candidatus Nanosyncoccus sp. | reverse complement strand
CACTTCTGCCAAGACTCCAGCTTCAGCTTGCCATCCAAATACTCCCGCCAAACCGCCTTAAAGCTCAACTTTTTCTTGCCTATTTTTAATTCCCCCTGTGCTCTGGCTTTACTACTCAGATTCTTTTTCTCACCCATTCTTGATCGCCTCTGCACTTTGGTTTTACTCTCAACCCCTTATCTTCGCTCATCTCTAATTCCCCAACGTCTTAATCTTGCTAAACCGCACTTTTTCCACCGCTTCGCGCAACGCTTTCTCTGACCCATAATGTGTCCTCTGCCCCGGCGCATCCGACAGCATATGCTGCGCATAAGGAAAACTCACCGCCCTTTCCAGCACTCCACCGAGCTTCCCCGTCCCGCATAGCACTTCCGCCTTTCGCACCTTAGAAACCGGCACTTCCAAAGCTTGCTTCATCTCTTCCGGGAAAAACGTCAGTGAGAACAAATCCCCGTCCGCTTCTCCCGCCAGTCGCCCATAAGCAATCGAAGTATTCCCCTCAATCCACAGCCTCTGGTCCAGTGCCCGCATTTTCGCATCCGTGAGATTCATCTCGCACCGCACATATTTTTTCCCATCATCATTTTTCATGTCGCACACAAAATCCCCCTCGCACGTCGTCGTCATCACCGCCCCCGACGCATCCGGTGATTTCAACCCATGCTTCTCGTCATACGAAATCGTATCGCTAATATAATCGCAAATTATCCAAGACAAAAGCCCCGTCTCCGCATTCTCCGCAATCAAGTAAAACTCCGTCCTCGCACCCCAAAACACGCTCGAATGCACCCGAAACATCGTCACGATTCCATAATACTTCGGTATGTCACCCTCGAATATCGCCGCCTTCGCCGGCCGAAACCCTTCTGGCAAAAACTGCTGCATTTTCTCCGGCTCGGTTATTTCATAAAACATAAACGAACAATACGGCTCCACCACGAAAGGCATCTTAGTCGCCTTCTTTGTCGCACTTGTCACAATTTTCCGCTGCATCCACACCGGCAATTTCCGCATCCGCGTCTGCAAATACAGCACTTTCCCGACCTCCATCGGATTCACTAATTTTTCCACCCCCTTCGCATATTCCAAAATATTCATAACCCTATTATACCACTTATATTTATTTCCAATTCTTTAATCATAAGCAAAATCTATCATATCACTTGTTTTTACTTTCAATCTTCTGCAGCTCAAACCTATACTTCTGCTTCACTTCCGGGTATTTCTTATGGTCCACCTCGCTCAAAAACATTTTAAGCGGTCGCGCATACAATTTCCCCTCCCCATACAGCGCCCGATACAATACTAGCTCCTCCCCCGTCTCCGAATGTTCAGCTACATTCTCCACAATATACAAATCCCCCTTAAAATGCCGATACACCCCGTGAATTTTCAGCTTATTCTCTCTCATACCTCCATTATAGCACTAACTATCTGATATAATATCTCTATGATCACCACCTACCACGACCTCAGAACTGCCCTCGCTTCTCGCGCCGAAGACCCCTACCGCGACTTTATTATGAAGGGCATCCCCAGCGACCGCCCCTTTCTCGGCGTCCGCATCCCACTAATCCGCGAAATTGTAAAACAAATTCCACAAGACAAACTCCCAGAATTTCTAGAAGTCGAACCCATCGCTTTCGAAGAAGTCATCGCCCGCGGGATGATAATTTGCCGATTGCCCTATGAAGAAGCCTTAAATTACTTCGACTCGCAAATCGCACACATCGACGATTGGTGCGCCTGCGACACTTTTTGCGCCGAGTTTTCTAAACCCATTTGTAAACTTAAGACCAATTCTTTCAAACCCATCCGCAACCTTAAGACCGGATCTCCTAAACCCAGCCCCAAAGCCGAATCTTCCAAGCTCATCCGCCACCACAAAACCGAATTTTTCGAGACCAAAGTCGAAAAGCTCCTAGAATCCGGTCAAGAATTTCCCATCCGCGCCGGCCTAGTTATTCTAAAATGTACTTACATAGAGCCCGAATACCTCGCAGCCATTTTCGACCGCGTCGAATCTTTAAAGGACCACGAGGCATACTATGTTCGCATGTCTATCGCCTGGCTCCTCGCCGAATGTTTTATCAAATTCCCCTCCGCCACCACCAGCTACCTCGCCGTCTCAAATTTACCTAGCTGGACCTTCAACAAAACCATCTCCAAAATCTGCGACTCCTACCGCGTCGACGACGACACCAAAACCCTCCTCCGCAAAATGCGCCGATAGCCCCCAACAAATCAAATCTCTACTATCAATGATTCTTTTTCTTCTTAAACACTTTAGCTAAATGCCCCAAATAGCTCGCTTTCTGCCCTGCATCAATTGCGTCACCCAGTACCGGCACGCTCCGCGCTGCGTCCGACACTTTCTGATGCACCGCCGCCCGCGTCGGTAAAACCGAGTTCATTGCCTCATTCACGGCTCTATCTGCCACTCCGCTGGCTATCCCGCCAGCCACACTTTTCGCCACTGTCACTTTAGCACTACCAACCGCGCCCTTTGTTACCCCAGCACCGCCAGTCACACCCGCTCCTGCGCCACCAGCCGCCACCCCCTTCGTCGCGAGCTCCGTAAATAAATCCAAATATTTCTGATTGAGCGGACTCTTCTGAAACTCCATTTCAAACTCAGTAACATCCTTACACTTCACCCCCAACTTCTCAATCTCGGCAAACAGCTCCGCAACCTTCTTCTTCCCCTCCGCATCCAATTTACAATTCCCCTCAATCGCACCCCTCCGCGCTTCGATACTTTGCTTTATATATTCATCCATAAATCAATTATATCATTACTATCACAGTTAGTATTATCAACCAATTAAGTCTGTTTCCTAATTATCGAAATGATTGACAAAATGCTTAAGTTTATTATAAAACAATTGACTTATTTTTCCGTATATGCTAAAATCATTCAAAGATATAGTGGAGGAATACAAAACTATATTAAAAACACTCTCGCATGCCAATTCCAACGAGAGTGTCCGACTAGAAGATAGCAACAACGTCCTTCTTCTATCTTCTAGTCTATCATATTAATTAATAGAAGGCAAAGGAGAAAAACTATGAGTTTTTCAGAAAACACTAAATATCAAGCATATAAAAGAGCAAATGGCCAGTGTGAATGCATCCGAAAAAAATGCAGCCATGTAGACAGATGTCCAAAAAGGTGCAATATCAGTAGTAACGATATATTTATCTACTCTCTTCGCAATGAAGAAATCCCCTATCCGGGCTTTGAATTCCATCACAAAACTGCAAAAAGTGAAGGTGGAGATGATTCCTTGTCTAATTGTGAATTCTTATGTAAGGAATGCCATATAAATACCCAGTCTTATGGAAGGCATTAGAACATGGAGGTATTTCTACAACAATTAGGAATAGCTGCAATCCCCGCAATCATAGCTGGTTTTACTAGCTGGTTTTCGTGTAAGACTAAAATCAAAGCCGAAATCGAACAAAATAACAAAAAAACAAACATGAAATAGAAAAGTTAATGAAGCAGCATAGTATCGACATAGATTCCCTAGAAAAAGAGCATCTAATGAAAATGAAAGAGCTCGAAAAACAGCACGCTCAGGAACTTGAAATCGTAAAGCTCAAACACGAGCAAAAGCTCAAAGCTAAATCGGATGAAACGATGAATTCGGTAATAGCTAATTTACTAAATACAATGCTCACTTCACCAGAAGCAAAAGAATTATTATTCAAAGATATTAAAAGCAAAAACGAAAACCAGTAATCCTTAAACGCATTAACCTACTTTATAATTAAAAGAAAAGATTATTACAATTCTCTTTCAACTATCTCATCCACCTCTTCTCTCGACACCACTGTGTCAAACAACCCGATCATATCACCATCGTTAGCAGCACGTCCACCAGCGTATTCAAGCGAGGCATCCTCAAATCTTCTAAATTGCGCAATCGCCGCATTTAATTCTGTTTGATTAAACGCCCCTACCTCGCACATCATATCAAACTCGTGAATCGTAAGTCCAGTTACTTTTACAAACAAATCAGGCTCAATATTCCGAATTACATCCACCAACGCCTGCTCACGATAATCGGTAAGGTACATGAACACCGGTACACGCGTAATAAACTTCAACAATTTTTCTCGTAACATTTTTTTAAATGTCTTCTGCTCTTTTTCTTGCTCTGTTAATTCTCCCTTTTCCTTATCAGTTGCCTCACGCCCCTCTTCCGCAATCTTGCGCTTAGTATCCTTTATCGCTTTCTCACGCGAAATCGTCTTTGATAATTCTCCACGCAAATTTCGGAAATCCTCAATTTTTTCCAAAGCTTGAAGCAATTCTTCATTATCCAGAATCTTCTCCAATACAGCCGTCGTCGTATCAATCAATCTCGTCGATTGCCATCGTCTCGCCAACATCGTTGAGGCAGTTCCATAAGTTGCAATATCCAAAATTTCATTAGCATTCAACTTCTGCATTTGATGACCGTCATAACAAAGAATCGGCAAAAAATGAATAAATTCGTCTAGCCGTTCTTCTGGACGCCTTTTATCCCCCACTCCGCCTAATTCGTTGCTATAATTCGCGATCAATTTCAGTGCACGAGAAGGAGCGAAATCTAAAATGTAACAAGTATATTTCAAAATATTCTTCTTCTTTGGATCATCCGCATCCTGCATTGTCCACGGGCTTTGAGCACGAAACGCAGTCTGGAAATAAGTTTCTGGCTTATCTGTATTTCGTAAGAATAACACGCCGCTCCATGCCGGGATCGTTACACCAGTATTTAATTTACCACACGACAATGTAATCGTATTAGTGCTAAGGCCATCACGAATCGCCGCCTCCACTGGTTCTTTTGCATGCTTACCACCAGGAGTATCACTATCTGCCACACGTATAATAGTATAGTTACTAAAGAATGGGTCATTTTTTAACATTTTTTCCATCGCACGACATGCTCCCACATTTGGCAAAAACCAAAATGTATGTTTCAAAGACGACAAAAGTCGCGCATCCTCAAACGGTAGAGCCGGTGCCTTGTGATCAAAACGATTTTCTACCGCTACGTCCAAATCTACTCCGTGTAATATATTCAAGAACTTCTGCACTTCTTTTTCTAATTTAAACTTCCATTCGCCATCCTCTTTTTTAGTAGAGAAAAAGGCATTTAGATCAAACTCATTAAACTCTCCTTGCATTGCTACTTCGCGTAAACTTTCTGGCATCTGATAAGTTAGCATCACAATTTGCGGAAGTTCTAAATATGGATTTCCATCTCCACCATACCAATTTACTTTAGCTCTTTGCTCATCCGCATAAGTCCAGTTTGAAATTTGGTCTTCTGAAAATTCTCCATCAGTCAACGCCCTAAATGGTGTTCCAGACAAATACAAAAATCCACGCGTTTTAATTGGCAAGATTTTCTCAATTTCTTCCGTTTCATCAAACTCTGTTGGCATGCTATCAGTCCTGGCATCTTCTTCAGTGATTTCTTTCGCCGATTCTCGCCATGCACCAAAATGATATTCATCCACAAATATACAATCCCACAAGGTCTCATGCATCTTTTTATGACGCTCTTTCACACCGCCATTAAGATTCTTACCAAGTACATCTTGATAACTTGCAAACCATACTACTGGATCTTCTTCTCTTATTTCGTTTGCATTCCAAGTTTGTAGACCTTCAATAAATTGCCATCCGTCAAAATCTTTATGTCCATATAAATCTTTCTTCCATTCTTTTTCTACACCAGGCTTATAAGTTAATACTAAAATTCTTTTCCAACCCATTTTTTTTGCTAATTGATAAGCCGAAAAAGTTTTACCAAAACGCATTTTCGCATTCCACAGGTATCTCGGTGGGTCTTTTTCGTCCTTTTGGTACTTCTTAAAGTATTCTGCCGTATAGTCTACGAATTGCTTTTGTTCAGGGCGCATCTTAAACGATGCTTTCGTATTACTAGATTCGGGACGTTCCGCCTTAATCCCTGCAATCACAGCCTTTACTTGTGCTAAATCAGTATCGTACCATTCTCCCGCTAATCTCTGGACTCCAAAATTCATTAGCCATTTGTGTACTAAATGATCCGTAAAAAACTGCCCGGAATTTGTAATTGCCAACTCATAATGCTCAATTCTATACTGAGGGTTTGGCGTTCTTACTAGTCCTTCTTCTACCCGCGCTTTAACTGCGTCAAAATCATTTCCTGATTTCGTCACTCGTTCTGTATACCCCACCTTCAAACCAGGTTGATCTGGCACGCTATATACATAAATTTGTGGTCGTTTCTGGTAATTTAACAATTCGCTCATCTACATCTCCTTAATCATCGATTTAATATAATCTTGTTCTTCAGAAGTAATATCATAACGTTCATATAATTTTTCGTCAGTCCATTTTTGATTCATTGGCAAATCAGGGATAAATACATAAACTTTTGCCGTGGTATCCTGTGTCACTTTACAAAGCAATAACAAAAACCTAAAGAATTTAGTCTGCATGTAATCACGGAAGTTGATTGCAGACTGTTCATCAGAAAAAGAATTGACAACGATATAGGTTTCAGTGCATACACTTCCTGGTTCCGCAATCGTTGGCCGTGTAATCACCTGGTTTGGGATAGATCCAGAACCCTCATTTGCTTTTGGCAATAGAACTTTCCATTTATTAACCAACACCTTGCCTTTTTGAATTTGGGTTTTCGTCACAAATCCAGTTTTCTTATTCGCATAAATCTTATACTTGTCAGGATTGTTTATATCATCAAAATCAGTAAAGTTAGTTGCTAAACCAAAAGGTTTCCTACTTGAAACGACCTTATCGAGTGTCCCTTCATGTCTTTTCTGAACCTTCCTTAAAATCGGAATTGCTTCATTCCACCTAATAAGTGTATCGAATTCATCAAGCCTTCGCTTCATCGGCTTACACTCTTCGTCACCAATAATCGTTGTTATTTCACAGTCACCATCATATTTTCTATCCCAAATAAAATAATTAACGCCACCCTTAATTTCTACACCCGGAAAACAGTCGCTCGCATCTGGATAATCAACCAACTTCTTTATATGCCTATCGTGTAACATTTCATCGCGAAAAGCATCCAAGCCTTTTCCACCAGCAAACCAACGCGACGGTACGATGAATGCCATATATCTAGGGTTTAGTCGCTTCGCCTGTTGAATAAACAAATGATATATTGGCGCCGCACTTGCTCCATTTCCACCATCATTAAGTTGGTACGGTGGATTTCCCACGATCACATCAAATTTCATTTTTTTAGCCTCCTCTGCTGTTAAATGAATAAAGTTATATGCATGTCGTTCACGAGTTTCATCACGGTCTAACTCACTACCTTCTTTATTCCCACAATACATACAAGTTCCACTTATATATGTATGTGGTCTATTGTCGTAAGAAATATTACCTTCTATTGTATCAAAACTTGCAATCGACTTCTCGCCATTTGCGTTTTTAGAAGTATATAGACTTCTTCTACTCATCAACGCCGTAAGGTCTGTGAGTGCGATACCATAAAGCATATTATGAAATATATGCTCACGTCGTTTCTCTTCATCTGGAAATTCATCTCGTAGCCCCACCATTAATCGCTTTGCGATTTGGCGAAGGAATATGCCAGTCTTACAGGCCGGATCCAGCCATTTTAGACCAGAATCCTTCCATACTTCCTCTGGGAATAGATTTAATATCTTATCCACCAAATCCGGCGGCGTAAACACTTCGTCGCTAGATAAATTTGCTATACAATCCAGAATATCTGGAACATGCCCACCTTTAATTAATCTTGTGAAAAGATTAATATCTTTCTTCTCATTCTGCATGAGTCATCTCCTTATAAGATACCGTTGGGTATTCTTTAATTATATTATCCAATCCTATTTCCATATCTAATAGGGCATAGATGCGTCTCTTGAATTTTCCTTTTACGGGCGTTGAGTATTCTGTAAAATAAATTTTATCCTTTCCTTTCAACATATCACCAACAATTAGATTCGTATTCATTATTTCGTCCATAGCCAATAAGAATTCCTTCGAAGTTTTTTTCGGCAAATAATCAAAAATTACACCACGCATTCGTTTTTTACACTCTGTAACATTATCCTCAGCTATATCTACACCATAAATCGTCGATAATACTTTAAGAACCGAAAATTCACGATTCTTCGGATGCCACTCCACACGATCTTGTTTTAAATGATCTAAGCGTTGCCTTAAAATTGCTTCCAGAAAATTTCCATTACCACAAGCAGGCTCCAAAAATCTCCAATATCTATTAGAAGTCGCCTGTGTTAATGCCAGGATATTATTCACTTCACGTTCACTCGTAAATACTTCGCCCCTATCACGCACGCGTGTTTTTGACTTAATTTGCTTTGTGCTTCGTTTTTCTGAAACGGTCTCATTTTTCTTCTTTGGGCGATCAGATTTTTTTGGCCGACTCACTACGTCAAACAAAGATGTCTGCTTTGTATTACTTAAACTCTCTTCCTTCTTTCGACTCATCATAATTATTATACCATTCTACTTATTATCATTTACGGCCTACGATAACACCCAGTATTTTTTCCGACTTCAACAATCACGTTATCTTTGACCAAACTATTCAAATACCCTTTTACCGAATTGAGACTATTAGATGTATCGTTACCAAATTCTTTCTTCACTTCTTCCAAAATCTGCTCAGCATCAAAAATGTATTCCATCCTTGGAATAACTGTCCTTATCGCTTCTTTCAATTCAATTGTATAGCCACGTCTCTCTGGCTTTTGAATTTTTTCTGGTCCCCACTCCTTTAAAAGCACATAGCCATCCATATGATACACGATTGGTTCACTCCTAGAAAACAGATCAATCAGAATATCCCTATCGCTCAAATCAGAATAATCATATTTTTTCACATATTTAATTATTTGTTGAACAGAAATCGCACGGTTTTCTGCCAACAATATATTTTTTGCCATTTCGGACGGAGAAAGATCTATATAATTAGCATCGACGGAATCATATACTGACTTACCGACATTTTCAAACTCATTTTTGTCCGTAACGGCACCTCTTACTTGATTTAAGGTTAAACCGGTATTTTCAGATATCTCCTGAATAGATGACGGACGATTAACTTTAGCCAAATAGTTCTTTATTCGTGGAATCCTTCCAGTTACCATCTTATTTGTAGACAACGTAACATACCCATCTTTTTCAACAATGTTTTTGATACTTAACAACATATCTTCATTAATAGGAAAAATTGAAAGCACATCCTTTATCGACATAGGGGTATCACGTTCTTGCAATGTTTTTGACAAATAGTCAATCATAGTTTTTATATTTTCATCTTTCCTTACTAGCCATTTCCCATTCCATTTTTGAGAACTAACAATTTTGAACTCTTTATTATAAATAGCAACCACTACTCGTATAAGGCCCTCTCTACCCAGCAAACCATCCGATACATCTACCATACTTATTTCTGTCTTCTTTTCAGCTGCTTCCTCTATTTTTTCTAATATAGTATGATTTATCACATTATTCCTAAACCCTTTTGCAACTATATTTAAGCATCGTCCACATATCTGACGCACTCGTTCCCGTGTAATCTTACGCTCTAAAGCTATTTCATCTAAAGTTAATTTAGGAGTTCTATAATAACTAGCAAATATTTCAATATTACGATTCCATACACCCTGGTCTTTTAAATACAGACCTATGGAATCATAAACTATTGTTTCATTAAGCCCTGAACTAAAATCCTGACATAGTCTCGCTTCGTTTGCATCAAATACGTTACGCCATTTTTTTATGCACTCACAAACCTTAACTGCACGATGACGACTGAGCCCATCCAATCCTTTTATAGAAGCATCATCCAATAAAAGTAGGTCGTCAAACGTTTCAATACCGTTCTTACGAAGAACCGATACCGTAATTGGCGTCAAACCTAGCTCATCTATTTTTACTGGACTCCTGTTCATGATTTAAATCTCGCTTTTTTCAAGTGCAGACGAAACGTCTTTAACAATTTTTTCTATAGTCTCGGCAGGAATACTATTTTTGATTGAAGCTTCAAAGAATGACCTCAAAACAACATCAAGATAGCCTTTCAATTCCGAACCGTTTTCCTTTTCTGTGATTTTCTTCTGATAAAATTTATTTGCTCCGTTGTACCATATAGAAGCATTCTCTCCAGAAACAGTGAAACTAATCAATCCATCTTTCTCAGTTTGAAACTTAGTCTTGATGTCCACATCTTTTATATTATTTTTAGTTTCATTAATCTCAACGGGCGTTCCGCTAGAAGGCACTTGTCGCACACTAGGCTCCGTTTTGACAAATGGATTATTTCTCTCTTTTTCTTTCTCTTTCTTCTCTTCTTTTTTGTTATCGTTAAACTGTTTTCGAAGCTTCTTTATCTCATCCTCCAATTCGTGCTTAAGAATATTTATCATCCTTCTATTTGGCGAGATATTGTGCTTCGTATAATTTACACCCATTTCCTCATCTAAACCTGGACCAAAATTTAACTTAATTCTTAATCTATTAAAGTCATTGTGCTTTTTAAATACGTCAAGAATTTCTACCGCAGGAGCAATCTCACGGTTATTTCGCAGCACATAAAAACCTTGAGTTTCAATATTAATACGCATAATTTTTTTAATTCTCGGCTCAAAGTCCGGGATTAAAACTGCAAGTATTTCAAGTTTTTCTTTTTCGCCATTATCCATAGGAACATTAATAGTTTTTTTGACAATTACTCTTGTTCTATCATCAAATCTAAACAAAGGGTCATCAGAAGGTACTGGTTTATCGCCGTCATCAATAAATATTTTCACACCGTCAGCTATAAAAGACCAAAAAGCCGATTTGAGATAATCCCTCAATTCGCTCCTAAACTCGTTAGCATTAGTGTATTGAATTTTATCGCAATTATCTATAATAAGAACTGTTCCACTATCCGCATTATCAGTTCTAAAGTCAAAGCTACGAATTTCCGACTCATTCGATTCTCTGAATAAAGCCACAAACTTGTTCAAGTTGCACGCTTCCTCAACATCGAAAATGCCAGTATTTGTGATGCCATCCTGCCTCGTGATTACTTTCAGTTTGGTCCCCATTGAAGTAGATGCGGTAATCAAACCTAGTCCATATTTACCTAAGTCATTAATGTCATCGTGTGTTTTTCGCCCACCAAGCTTCAGGGCTCGGTTTAACGCCTCTAAAGACATACCAGACCCATCATCACTTATAAAAATTTGTTTTAAATTTTCAGCAATATCAATTTTTATCGTCTTTGCTCCAGCATCTAAAGAGTTATCAATCAAATCCCCTATTGCCGCTATGTTGCTGTATCCAGAATTTCTTAGTGCAGAGTAGAGATTACCCGCTTCTGGAATAATATTTTCTTCATTATTCATGAATACTCCTCTCCCACTCTTATAATTAAATAATTTAACTAAATTATACTCCGTCGTCAGAAAAATGTCAATAGTATTTTTTAAAAAATCTTCAAGATCACATCCCTATCCCTGTTATCTTACTTTATACAAAAACTTTTCAAAATCGCTTTAATTATGTCTTTTAGCACTATTCTATCATCCACCTCCCCCACTAACCACATCGGTTTCGCTCCAGGATAAGGCTCAGCTTCCTCCATTCCAAACTCCTCATTCCCCTCCATCTTTTTTAAAAGCAACCTATCATCATAAATCCCCCCAACGAGCACCCCATCCATATATAATAAATACTCCCCCATCATCGACCGACTCCTCACATCAGAAAACCCCGCCGCATGAAGCTGCTCTAATACATAATCTCGATATTCCTTCATACTCGACATATATATTATAGCATCTCAACCATAAGCAATAACTAGGGGTTGATTATTTTTCTAATCTATGCCATCATACTCTCATGCAATATAATACTAAAAAATACCCAGATATTACTAAAAAGGCTTTTGTAGAAGCTTTTATCGAAAAATCTGGCGCTAAGCCAAATCCTAATCCTTCCGCTTTTTTCATGGCAGGTCTTCCAGGTGCTGGCAAAACAGAATTTTCTAAAAACCTTATTAAACTTGTTGGCGGCGCAAAAGCCGTTCGCATTGACATGGACGAAATTGCCACCCGGATTAAAGGTTATCACCCAGAAAGCGCAGATGAGTTTCGCGGACAAGCTTCAAAACTGATGAATGGAATATATGATAAAGTTCTGAAAGAAAAACTCGAATTTATTATGGACGGCACTTTTGGCAGCAAAAGCTCTATCAAAAATGTGGAAAGAGCCATCACCCACGGTTATACAGTAAAGGTCATCTATATTATACAAGACCCCAAACTCGCATGGAAATTTACACTTGCAAGAGAGAAAGTTGAACACCGTTCAATTAGTATAGATGGCTTTGTCAAAACATATTTCAATATCACCAATAATATACTTATGCTTAAACCATTTATGGAAAAACATGATAAAATTACATTAGACATAGTAATAAATAATGAAGAGAACGAGATAAAATCATGGATTCCAAATATTAAAAGTGGCATTGACATTTTATTAAAAACAAGTTATAATAATAAAACTTTAAAGGATTACATCGATGACCGACGAAAAACGATTAAAACTAATGAAAACTAAACCAACTCTAAACGATATCGCAAAACCAAACATGAGCGAAGATGCAAAAGTTGTTTTTCGCATTGCCATGGCTAGAGCCAAAAAGGACCAAGACAGATTACTAAAAAAAGCTGCAACTATGTAAGTCTCTCACGCCAACCGCACCTCTTTTAAAAACTTATATAAAAATATTATAATAACCCTATGGACAACCTAGACGAATCCGATATCGAAAACCTCGGCATCCAAGACGGTATGTACGACCGAGAAAACAAAATGTCATACCAAGCCAGTTTCGGCTCCTCCATCGACCTCGACGAACTTTCCGACGAAGAGCGCGAAGCTTACGAACTCGGCTACGAAATCGGCGCCGAGAACTACGACCTAAGCCTAGACGACGATGAAGAAGATTGGTAATCGTTGAATTATTTATCGCCTAATCCTTCTAAAGCTTCTCAAATTTTCTTTCAACGCTTCCAGACCATCCACCCCTAACCGGCCACATCATCTTCGCACCAGGATACAATCCGCCCCCTCCATTCAATCATCAACCTTCTCCATCACTCTCACCTTATCAACAATCCCCTTTTCCTCACACAATTTCAAAAACTCATCCACCTCGGCAATTTCCGGATACCCCGACTCCGCCGTCCGATAATGCATCGGAATAATGCATTTCGGCCGACAAATCACCTTAACACCCGTCAAAAAACCTCAGCAACCAAAACGACACCTATGACCACAACAACAAAATACCATACCCAAAATCACTATCTAAACATGAACAACAGAAAATCGGCAATATAGATCTATACGTTTTTACTTTATATACTTCATTATCAGCGGCACCAACACTTCATCATCCGTATAACCAGCGTGATGAGAAACATGGTAGTGATCACCCGGAGCCGTGATAGCCACATCAGAAATCGCTATAGCCAAATAATCCCCCAGCGCCGCATGGAACAATGGATTCTCCTTGCCATCACCGAACAGCCCACTTTTATACACCTCCTCAGCAGAGTATAATTCATAATAATCCCCAAAACTCTTCTCAAACAGCCGACGAAATTCTTGCTTTTTTCCAGGCTTTATCTTATAAACCGTCGCCCGTTGGTCAATTGACGTCTTATGTGCCATCAGTGCTAATATATCAGGGTAGTTTTCTAGATAAATCGTCCTTGTCTTAATATGCCCATGATCCGCAATCACTATCATAAGCGTGTCGTGAAGTTGGCTAGCAAGTCGCGCCAGCTTTTCATCTCGCTCTCTAATTATTCTACGCACCTTTTTTGTAAAAGGACCATATTTATGCATGTTAGTATCCGGCTCCTCATCATAAGCGTAAATAAAATGCCTCCCCGGCTTTGACGCATTTTGCGCGATTCTCTCTGTCATATCATCAAACCCATCATAAGCATCATCTCCAAACGGCAAAATCTCAATCGCAGCGCCTCTGCCAGATTGATTGATCTGATCAGTAATCGTTTCACTAACTAATAAATCTTTGACCTTCAAAAATTCCTCGCATATCTCATCATCCTTACCTTTTTCGGTATTTTGAAACAATGTGATGACCTTATCAATTGGTTCAATATACGCCGTCCACCCCACAAAACCATGTTCAACCGGATTAAGACCAGTCCGAATAGAAGTAGTCGCAGCTGCAGTCGTAGCGGGAAACACTGTAGTCAAATTACATACTCGGTTCCGTCGCAAAAAAGCTTGTTCGGGTAATGAGCGATCCAGAATATTCCCACCAAGCCCATCCAAAAGAACTACCACAACATTTCTAGGATGGTATTTCTCCAACACGCAATCAACCTCACTAAGCGTCTTATGGGTAGGGTTCAAACCAAAATATTGTTGTGCCGATGCCGCAATATTCGTAAGCGTACGATCGTAATCATTTTTTATTTTCATTATGACCTACCTTTTCGATAAACCATATCATCCGATATAATGCCAGTCGACGACTTGCTGCTATCAATTACGCCTCCGTCAAAAGCCTCAATTTCCTTTTCCAATTCCTGTACAATCCTCGTAGCAGTATCCTCATTAAAAAATACCGACATAGGATAAGCCTTCAGCGTACCAAGCGAAATAGAAGTACCTGGCACAAGATGGCTACGCGAAGAAGTAAACACAAAACTACATTCTGAGTTATGTGCTTTTGTCTGAATTAGCTCTGCAAACTTAACATTATAAGCCTTAATCTCAGCAATTTCCGCTTCACCAAGTTGTAATATCTCGTCAAATTTCAACGACGCATACTTTTTGGGTTTCAAAATAAACAGCGTCGCTAACCAACAGCTATCCTGATTCAAAATACAAACATTCCTATTTTCAGATAGTTTTTTCCTAAAAAGTTCCGAGGCCTCAAACATTTCTGCATATACTTGCTGAAAACCATTAATACCTAGTGATTTCAACGATGTCAAAGCCGCAACTGCTCCAGCCGACGAGCGCGTCAATTCAAGACTTGTCTGATACGGATTATGATTACCATATCTTAAATCCTTGATTGACTGATATTTATCTGGGTTAAGTGCGAAATAATCTTTGCGCTCTTTACATATAAACAAACTTGACACATAGGGGCAAAACCCGGTCTTGTGAAAATCTATTCCCATAGAATCCGCATATTTAAAATCACTCGCCAAACGACTAAGTTTACGAATCTTCTTCAGGCTAGAACCGCTAATTCCTAGAGGATTAGTCTTAAAATCATATTTTTTGAAAAACAAATAAATCCATCCAATAACCGAATCAACATGAATATGCGGCCGATAATTCAAATGATATCTATCGACGATTTCAGAAATCAGATTATGAATATTCCGAATAGGGTCAACATATAACTCATTCGTACTGCCACCATTAAGGTTGCAACCTAAGAACAATTTACCTTTCTCCAGCTCTTCGCAGATAATATTTTCGGTTTTTCCCAGGTCAATCGTACCGTCTTCCAAGCACGGTATCTCAATACAAGCATCTTTTCCAATACCCAACCAATCACACACTTCATAATGACACGGATGCGCGTTGGCGCTTGTGAGCATAAAGTATTTTGAAGGCTCACAGCCTCGCGTCGACGACATCGGGTCGCATTTTGAAAGAGCAATCTTCGTCGCATAAAGATTTGTGCCCTTGCCACCAAAAGTAAATAGACCTATACTCTTAGTCCAATCCCATCCCACCAAATCAGAAATGTACTTAACAACTTCCAGCTCAGCGAGAATAAAAAACCCAGCATAAGTATCCTGTGCAAAATTCGAATTAAAGCTCTGCGCATAGCAAGATGCAACAAATGATGCTAAATTAACCGGCGGAATCACATTTATCATCGTTCCAGGATTCGCCCAGTTTGGCATATTTTGAGTAAGAAAAGCAATATCCTCAAAAGCTTTATCAAGTTCAAGCGGCGTCTCATTCAATTTCTTATCTTCAAGATACTCATAAAAATCCATCCGTGGTTCCCCCTTAAAATAAGGCTTACCATAGTTTTGGTATGGCTTCGCTTTCTCTTGCAGCTTACTGGCGTATTCAATAATTCTTGCAAAGTTGGATTGGCCAGAAGAGCCAAAAACTTCTTGTTTTAATTTTACATTCGTTTTCATTAATACTCCTTTTTGTGGCGGCACCGACAAGTGCCGCCGCTAGCAATTTGTCACTAAACGATCTTATTCACATCCCGCTTTTCTTCATACAACTCTATGAAAGAAGAAATGCTTTCAAATATTGAAGGGTGCCTAGTGAGCAATATGGTATCTTTTTCCGCCGAAGAGAGCTCTGGTATTATAGACAATTGATAACCAAGATGTTTATGGTAATTAACAGGATATACTCTATAATAACCGAAAAACCATTTCAAGAAAACCTCTCGATACCTAAAAAAATAATCTATCAAACTAGGATCTTGGACCGATATCATCTCCCGAATATGAATCACTTTAGATGCCAAATACGATTCTATTGTAGCCAGTCTCTTGCTACGAAGATAATCATCGTAATATGGTTCAATAGTAAAATCTATTCTCGACATTTCAGCCTTATCACCCATGAAACAAACGCCCTGATTAATAATTGCGCCTATCAAAACGTCAACATAATCGTGAACCGCGGTTTTTTGCATTGTTGAATAGTCCGGGACTAACGACGACATCATCGTACAATCCAAAACTACTCCTTGATGTTCTAACGAAAATTCAATCCTATCCCCAGCATAATCTCTTAAAACAATGGGCGGCTTCGAGCTATTCCTCAATTCTGGTAAATTCATCATCTTACTAGCAAGCCCATCCAGCCTGTCCCGAGTAGCTAAATTCGTCATAGACATAATGTCTAGGTCAGATGTCTTTCTAAAACAACCCGGGTAAACCGCCGAACCAAATAGTATCAAACAATAAACTTCGTATTCTGCCAAGCGAGTCTGAAAAAACTTCTTACAATACTCTAGGGCGTCATTACAATCAAAAAGATAGTCCATCTATCTCACCTCCTTATTAATGTACTAGTGACAACATACTTTTATATACTATATCACAAAAAAAGCATTTTGCAAGCCAAAATCATCCTTTCTAAATCGGTTTTTGTAGGCGCTTATTAACGAACACTTCTATTTGATCTTCTCTTCTTCTCTTGACTGAACCCTACCACTATTGCTATAATAGTGGTAGGGAGCAAGCCCTAGAAACTTGCTTTGGGTTAAGGAGCTAGTCGCCGTCGCATTCCGCGATGACGACTACTTTTTTAGTTTTTGGCTTGCGCTTGTAACCGCAAGGGTTTACAATTTAACCAAAAGCATATATAATGTAGTTATGGACAAGCATATATCTAATTCAAACTTGGTTTCCGCTTTTGGGACCAATCTCTCTTCATATATATATATATATATATCAGTAGCTCTATGTAGCGCTACATTATTATCAGGTTTAATCTTAGCGTCGTCTACAGTATCTGCGGATGACTCCGTAGTGGACCAAATGAATATCACTGTACCGGTATCCTGTACGATGAGTGGCACTGGTATGAACACCCACAATGCTGATATAACCAATGGTACTTACACAGCAGATATTGGTACGACTACACTTCACGCCTTTTGCAATGATGCAGAAGGATTCGCAATCTACGCTACTGGATACACTGGAAATGAAATAGGTGGAACGAATAGCAATAAGTTGGTAGGGACATCTGCTTCTTCTAATGCTACCATTGATACTGGACTTGCTACGTCGGCTGGGAGTCCTGATGTGTCAAATTGGGCGATGAAACTGACAATGGCACAAGATTCTGGTGATACTACTGGTACTAATGCTTTCACGATTGACTCGGCACCGAATGTATCGGGCGGAGCTGATGCATCATTCTCAGATTATCACGTGGTTCCTAATGAATATACTAAAGTAGCCCATAAGAACTCAGGTACTGATATGGCTGCTAATACTGGCGGGGTGAAGCTTACCACTACCTACGCTGCATACATCAGTAAAACTCAGCCGGCTGATACTTACAGTGGACAAGTCAAGTATACCCTCGTCCACCCAGCTTCTCACGTCACTCCTACAGAACCAATCGCCTGCCCGGCTGGATACATCTGCTATGCACCGAATGCTAATGATGTCACTGGTAATATGAATGTACTAGGAGCTAGCCAGGACACCACTACCGGCACTGGGCAAGCCTATGCTGGAGACCCAGACAGTATTATTGGCTATCAGGAAGTAGATAGTTATTATCTAAATAGTGATGCCCATCTCGCTTCACCCAACTTCAAACGTGTAGGTTACGGCTTCGCGGGCTGGAATACTGACCCAAATGGCAACGGAACTATGTATGGTCCCAATCAAGACTTCACTCCAGGTGATATTAGTACAGAAGGTGTAGCAATGTACGCCCAATGGGTATCGAGCAGTGGTAATCTCCAAGGCTGGACTGGCTGTAGTACTCTCCCACAAGGTAAAGTCATCGCCCTCACCGACACGAGAGACAATAACACTTACGCCATCTCTAAGCTCGCCGATGGTAAATGCTGGATGATTGAAAACCTAAGACTAGATAATAGTATGACTGGCACGATTAGTTCAGCTAACACAGATAATCCAATCTCTAGCTTTACTTCTCTGACCGCCTCCAGTGATAGTTGGTGCACACAAAACACTTCTGCCTGTATTAATCAAATAGTTTTAAATAATAACAATACCAACATTGGTGGGACTAACGCTTCTGGCACCGCTCTAGTACCTGGTCCCAATAAGTGGATGAGTAGTAGCAATAAGGCCGAATGGTATAGTTATGGTAACTATTACAACTGGTACACTGCTACAGCCGGAAATGGCACTTATAGCATAAGTACGAATGGTCAAAATGTTGAAGGAAGTATCTGCCCGAATGGTTGGACTTTACCAGTAGCAAACTCTTTAGCAGTAGCAGATGAAAATAACACCGATTTTATGAACCTTACTTATGCCTTGTCTGGTCTAAAGAACTACTCTTATGATTCTAGTACCAATCCAACTGGTGCACAAGTATCCAATATGCTAAGAAGCTACCCTAACAACTTTACCTATTCCGGCCTCTGGAATGGCTCGTCGGCGAATAGTAGGGGCTACAACGGGTACTATTGGTCGCGTTCTGCGAGTAGTAGCAACTACGCGTACTACCTCTATCTCACCTCTACGTATGTCTACCCGTCCAACTTCGGCAGCAGTAAGTTCAACGGACCCTCAGTCCGCTGCCTAGCCTCCGGCTCCTAATTTTATAGTCATTTCACTAAAACTTATTAGCGAACAGCACATTTTTAATTCTTTTCCTTATGTTTATTTGGGAACTAAAAGTTCTGAGACCCTATTACGACTTACTCTTCTTCTCTTGACTGGACCCTACCACTATTGCTATAATAGTGATAGGGAGCAAGCCCTAGAAACTTGCTTGGTTGGTTGTTACCCTTCGTCTTCTACGACAAGGGTAACTTTTTTAGTTTTTGGCTTGCGCTTGAATTTAAAGTAAAACCCTACTTCCATAGTGCACCTCCTTAAAGTGTTTGTTTTTATTACATTCATTTCGGGAGGATGGTAACCAAGACTTATCTAGAATCATCAATGCTTAGATCCCCCCATTCTAGGGGCGAATGCACCGCACCTACTATATTAACTGCCGTCATTCGCCCCGCTTGAAGGGGAATCTACATTACACATAAACTAAAACTTCTCCAACCCGCCACCAAAGTAACACATCACAAAAAGTTAATCAACCCCTTATCACTCAAAATTGGAACATAAGAATTTCGTTTTAAAGCATAATTAATTATAATTAGCCAAAACCCCACTCAAACTTTTTATGCTATAATTATCTAAACAACCATATGGCTAAATAATAACCAAAAGAGTTAATAGGAGGAGTTTTAGATGGCCAGCAGTAGGGCACTTCAAAAACGAACTAGCATCAGAGTACTTCAAAAACGAGCCAGCAGTAGAGCACTCCAAAAGCTAACCACCATCGGCGCCGGCTTAGTATTAATACTTGCCACAGTAGTGCCAATAAACAGCGTAAGGGCGTTAGAACCAGATAAAATCACAGCCACCTATCCATATTACGCTTTTATCGAAGATTCAGAAAACCCTTGGTCCTCCGTCTACGACGCGCTGGACTCTACAGACACGATAGAATATAGCGATGAGTTTTTTACAGGACCATCCGCCGGTGAGCATCCAGCACTCAGAGCAGCGTCCTACGCTTTAGCGCTAGCCGGATATGAAAACCAAGCGGACGGATACCCCACGACTACTGCGGATATCAATCCCAAGTTAACCGGTTTCCTTAATCAGCTAGGCTTTTCCGATTATCAAAGCTGGGACGAAAGCTCGGAAGAAGATGGACACTCCTTTGGTACAACTATCGGACATAAAACCCTCAGCACAGGTCAGGAACTAATTGTAGTCGCACCGCGTAACTATAATTACATGACGGAATGGCTGTCAAACTTCAACGTCGGCACGAGCGAAGACCACGCGGGTTTTTCGGAGTCGGCGAATCTAATGGTAGACAGATTTAACCAGTATATTTCAAATCGTAACCTCAAAAATTACAAAGTCTGGGTAGTCGGCTATTCGCGAGGTGGAGCGGTAGTAGATTTATTCGCAAAGAACATCAACGCAAACATCAATAATTATAATATGGCGCCGGAAGATTTCTATGTTTATACTTTTGGCGCACCAAGAGCAAGCGTAACAGAGACGAAGTATTCTAACATACATGACGTAAAAGACGGAAACGATCTTCTGCTCGGCTATGTCTTCCCAGAAGCTTGGGGATTTTATAATACTGGTGTATACGAAGAAATCCATCCGGCAGATCTCGAGGTCACGACTGAAACGATTGACATTTCCGACCTCGCAGATAGTTCTAGAGCCATCAATCTGCTTTCCTCCAATGAGGGCGTAGTGACAGAAGTCGGCACCATGAACGGCCGAGATTTTATGGACGAGTGGGTCGAATTTGTCACCACCAATGGCTTGACACGAGAATACTTTGATACCGAAATCAAAGCTCCCCTTTCGGCAATCATGAAAGCTTACCAAATGAGGACTCTTGACACGCAAAGCGAGCTACTCAATTTCATTAAGGATACCGAAAAAGGTATGGCTGGAATGGTAGCGGCCAATGCGCTGATGGATCTACTCATGGGCGGATACGGTAGCAGTATGGAAGAGGCTTTGGCAAATTTCCCGCCGTATCAAGATTTGGTAAAAATCCTGAAAGGAACAGCAACAGAAGCCGATGTCGACGAATTCCTCAATTATCTCACAACTTATATCGGTAACTACAATGATTATATAAACATTTACGGCGTAGAAACAGCCGTAACCGAAGATGAATTTACGACCATCAAGGAAAACCTACCAAAGTTAGTAAAAGCCCTCTCACCAATTATTATAGCAGATGCCAAATATACCCAGGATACTTTCGGTGAAAACTACTCACTATTTTACACCTACTCTTTAGTCTCTAACGCTGGAAAGCTAGTGACCGGACATATTCCAGAAAGCATCATGCCAATTCTAAAAAGCCTAATACCAGAAGAGGAAATGGTCATTCCGAAAGTCCCCAATACTGGCAAAAAATAGCCGGCAAATCTCCTCACGCTCAAACTTTGATAGAACTCATAGCCCCAGCATTAGTTCAATATCGCAATTGCGAGATTCAAATACCCCGCAAACGTCACCCACAGTAGATATGGCAGTAGCAGCCACATCGCCGCCCGCCGATTCCTAAAGCACATTATCATTAGCGCCAAGATCATAATCCACATTGCCACCAGCCAACCAAACGCAAAGAACTTCAAATTCGCATTAAAGAACAGCAACGTCCACACAAAGTTAAACAGAAGTTGCACATAAAACAGCCACAGCTCTGCCCTCTTCAACCGCTTCTCAGCCGCCTTAACAGCCCGCACCCGATAAATCAAATACGACGCCACCCCCATCAGAATATACAAAATCGTCCACGCTACCGGGAATAGCCACGCCGGCGGCGCTAATGGCGGTTGTTTAAAGCTCGAGAACGCCTCCTGTGCATTAATCGTAAATAACGTAATGATAGACCCGCCCACAAGTGGTAATAGAATCATTCCCGCCGCAATCAAAAACTTCCTAATCGGATGTTTCACTTCTTTACCATTCACCTTCACCGACATATGCGCCTCGGTCCTCTTCCCTGCCCGCGAATTTTTCTTTTTGTTAGCTTTGGCTCCAGCCATTATGTCTCCTTTCTGTGAATCATTCCCACGAGCCACTTCGAACTCGTAAGAACTCACTTTGCTTATGCTTAAATTATACTACATACCGGCTAAACGCACCACTTTCTCACCCAATCTCGCCCTTTACACCTTGACCAGACCCTACCACTATCCCCATAACTCCAAACGAGTTATAATATATCTATGAAGCATTTCAACCTAAAATCCAAAAAGCACAAAATCATCTTTTTCTCCACCCTAGCCGCGACCACCATCATCATCGCCGCCACCGTAACCACCCTCCTATTGCTATCTCGCATCGACTACACCCTAGCCGACTCCCCCACCTACGAAGTTAACACCGAGGCAAACCTCTCCTCACTTTTCTCTAGCATCAATTCCGGCACTCTTGAAAACAGCGATACCATACTAGACACCACCGAAATAGGCGACAAAGCTAGCGAAGCTATCTTGACCAGCCAGCTCGGCACCAAACAAACCCTCACCATTCCCTACACCGTCATTGACACCACCCCACCCACCATCCTCGGCGACGAAACCGAACTTTCCTACGAATCCGGCTCCACTATCTCCGAAGAAGATATCCTAAGCCACTACCAAGCCGAAGACAATTCCAAACACCCCACTGCATTGTCCATCGAAGGCGACTTTGACCTAGCAACCCCCGGCGACTACCAAATCAAAATCGTCGCCAAAGACGAATCTGGAAACACCGCCACCAAAGAAATCACCCTCAAAATCACCGAACCGCCCCGCCCCGTCGCCACCAAAACCGCCACAAACACCAATCCCTATTACATCGAAGTCAACCGCTCACAAAATGTCGTCATCATTTACTCGCGCGGAAATAATGGCACCTACTCCGACATTGCTAAAGTCTTCGTCGCCTCCACTGGCGCCCCCGGCTCTGAAACTCCTCTCGGCTCTTTCACCACTACCGACCGCTACGAGACGCTCTACCTCGTCGGCAACGTCTGGGGCCATTACACTGTTCGTATCAACGGTCCCATTTTCTTTCACTCGGTTCCCTATTTCACCAAAGGCGCCCCCTGGGACAATCTCGAATACCTAGAATACAACAAACTCGGCACCGGCGCCTCCGCCGGCTGCGTCAGACTCGCCGCCCGTGACGCCAAATGGATTTACGACAACATCCCCTACGGCACCACCGTCAAAATCTACGATTCCCCCACCCTTCCAGCCGGCGTCACCAAGCCTTCCGCCATCAAAATCGACGAAAATAGCGAAAATCGCGGCTGGGACCCCACCGACCCCGACCCAAACAACCCTTGGCGCTAATCGTAATCGCAACCAAATTCCTCACCGCCAATCCAAACAGCCCCTAACACTAACCACAATTACTGCGCATTTAATCCCCCCAAATCCCTCTCAATCTGTTTCCTATACCTCTCCTCTTCCGAAAACACACATCCACAATACTTCTGCATATAAAGCCCCATCTCCCGCGCCTTTTTCTGCCCCTCTCGGAACCCTTCTCTAAAATCCCGATACACAAATTCCACCCCCGACATCCCCGCGAGCTCCTTGCACACCTCAATTATTTCCTCGTGCTTCTGATACGGCGACACCAAGAGAGTCGTCGTAAACGCATCAAACCCATTTTTCGCCGCATACCTCACCGTCTCACCCAGCCGCTTTTTATAACAATAATTCACGCACCGATTCGGGATATCCGACACCACATTTTTACAAAATTCGTCCAACCCATAATCTTCAATAAACACCGACTCCACCCCCACCTTCTTGCAATAATCCTTCAAACAATCTCTCCGCGCCTTATATTCCATATACGGATGAATATTCGGATTATACCAAAATATCGTCGGTTCGATTCCCTCCGCTCGCAAACTATCAATACAATACACCGAGCACGGCGCGCAACAAGTATGTAATAACAATTTCATTTTTTTAACCTCAAATAAAGTAGCTAGCACGGATGCAGTACGAGGAAAGCGTGAGTAGCGGACTGAGTCGTACTAATGGTACGACGAAGGAGCAACGGAACGCTTAACGAAGTAATGCGCCGTGATAGCGCTTTATTTCGCGTATTCAACCGCCCGCGTCTCCCTAATTACATTCACCTTTATTACACCCGGATACGACATTGTTGCTTCAATCTTGTTTGCAATATCACGTGCTAGTTTCAACGCCGACAAATCATCAATCTGCTTAGGTTCTACGATTACCCGAATCTCACGCCCCGCCGAAATCGCGTACGCCTTATCAATTCCTGGGAACGAAGTTGCAATATTCTCAAGGTCACGCATTCTCTCCGCAAAGTTCTCCGCCGAAATATTCCGCGCCCCCGGCCGTGCCGCCGAAATCGCATCCACGATTTTCACAATAATAGCCTCCGGCGTGGTCGGCTCAATATCGTCGTGATGCGCTGCCATCGCGTGTACAACCGGCTCCGGCATCCCGTACTTCTTCGCGAGCTCCGCGCCAATCTCCGCGTGCTTACCTTCAATCTTATGCGTCACCGCCTTACCAATATCGTGAAGCAAGGTCGCCGTCTTCGTAATCCTTTTATCTGCACCAATCTCTTCCGCAATCATCCCCGCCATATGCGCCATTTCAATTGAGTGTAAAAGCACATTCTGCCCATACGAAGTACGGAATTTCAACTCACCAAGTAAGTGTAAAATCTCCCGCGGAATCCCCACTACCCCTACTTCGCGTGCCGCGTCTTCACCCGCGCGCACTACCTCCTTTTCAATCTCACGTTCCGCCTTCGCCACAGCATCTTCAATTGAAGCTGGGTTAATCCGTCCATCCTTCATCAGTCGCTCCAAAGCGTATCTCGCTACCTGTCTCCGAATCGGGTCAAACGACGACAACACGATCATCCCCGGCGTATCATCTACCAACACATCTACACCAGTCGCCCGTTGCAAAGCCTGAATATTACGTCCTTCCTTGCCAATAATCCGCCCTTTCATATCATCGTCCGGCAGTTTCAAGGCCGTCACCGTCCTATCCGCCGTCACTTCCGACGACATCCTCTCCATCGCCGTAAGTAGCACCGCCTGCGCCGTCTCGTCAATTTCGTGTTTTATTTCCTTCTGCTCCTTCACTACCAATCCAGCCAAATCCTGCTTGATATCATTCTCGGTCATCTTCATCAACTTCTCACGCGCATCAGCTTTCGACAGCCCCGCAATCTTTTCCAACTTTTCGTGTTGTTTTACCCGAATTTCACGCACCTCATTCTTCAAATCCTCGAGCTCCCTCTCCTCACGATTCAATTTCTCCGTCTTCTTCTCAAGTTGATCCAACTTCGTGTCTAAAGCTGTCTCCCGCTCCGCCAACCGATTCTCTGTCTTCTTCCATTCCCTTCGACGTTCATTCTCCTCACTTTGATTTTTCTCCGTCACCTTCGCCGCCTCTTTCTTAGCAGCGAGAACTATATCCGATGCCTCCCTCTTAGCCTTACGCACTAAATCATCGGCCTTTTCCTTCCCCCCATTTTCATTATGTTTATTGTAAGCAAAAATTCCTCCCGCCCCAGCAGCAAGACCAACTACGGCGGCAATTATCGGAATTACTATTTCCATATTACCTTTCTAATTGTTTTTGTTGACATTTTTCTCTATGCCAACGGGTTAACAAATAACATCAAATTATAATATTCCACTCTCTATTATACCACATCATCCCAAATTTCAAAATACAAAATACGCTTCATTCCTCTTGGGGTTCAAGGACAACCTACCGACAACGCCACCAGAGACCCCGCCAAAACAGCACAGCTACTCAGATACCAAGCAACGCATAGGCCGTCCGTCGCTGCGATTGTAGCTGTTGTCCGGGCTCACGTACGTCGGATCCACGTACAAGAGGTACATGCTGCTGCTATTGCTGTAAGTAGACGACCACCAGAGGCCATAGCTACCCTGATGGAGCGCCGAGCTACCATAGTAATCGCCGGATAAAGGCGTAGACAAATTGTATTGGAGGCTGTTAGTATCTGTAGCAGTGTTGGTATATTTCTGAGCTAAAGCGTAGTATTCGCCAGTATTACCGCCAGTAGGCATTCTCCAATTAGCTGGGCATATATCTTGAGGAGCGTCTATGATAGTATCTGGCACATCTACACCACTATTACTTGCGTAACAATATGTGCTAGCCGATGCAGCGCAGTAGTTGTAGTAGATACCTACTTTAGCTTGGCCGTTAGTAGAAGCTGGACCATAGGATGTTACGAGAGTATCTTTGCTCTGATTATTAATGTATGGATATTCATAAGCATTATTCGGACTTGTAGTGTTCCAGCCACTAGTCTTGTTTTCTACTGCAACAGACGACCATCCAGTTGTACTACTACCACCGTTAAGCAAGTTAGCGATAGCTTCTGCTGTAGCGTTAGTGTTACTTGCATTCATATTAGCTGCCGTAGTGGCATCCGTCGGATCTAGGGCTAGGTTATCTAGCATCCAGCAGTTGCCATCTGCTAATTTAGCTACTTTATACTGCTGACCATCACGTGAGTCAGTTAATGTATATACTTGACCTTCAGTCAGAGTATCCTTACAGAAAGTAACTTCCTGCATCGTGGTAGCCGTATCTATAGACTTCGGACCTGGGTCAGGAGCGGTGGCTGGATGGACGAGGGTATATTTCACTTGCCCGGAATAAGTATCTGCTGGTTGGGTCTTAGATATGTAGGCAGCATAGGTGGTAGTAAGCTTTACCCCGCCGGTAGATGCGGTCATATCAGTACCCGAGTTCTTATGAGCGACTTTGGTGTATTCGTTAGGGACTACGTGATAATCTGAGAATGGGGCATCCGCCCCACCGGATACATTTGGTGCAGAATCAATCGTGAAGGTGTTAGTTCCTGTAGTATCACCAGAATCTTGCGTCATTGTGAGTTTCATCGCCCAGTTAGATACATCGGGACTCCCAGCCGACGTAGCCAGACCAGTATCAATCGTCGCATTGCTACTAGTCGCTGTCCCTACCAGTTTATTGCTATTCGTTCCACCTATCTCATTTCCAGTATATCCGGCGGCATATATCGCGAATCCTTCTGCGTCATTACAAAAGGCGTGAAGTGTAGTCGTACCAATATTTGGTGTATAAGTACCGTTCTGGATTTCCGCATTGTGGGTGTTCATACCAGTACCACTCATCGTACAGGATACCGGTACCGTAATATTAATCTGGTCCACTACGGAGTCATCCGCCGAAACGGTAGTAGACAATAATACAGCCCCCGCAAGCATCGTAACACCCGCAATCCCTACCGGAGCCAAATAGTCTTTTACCATATGTTTATTCCTTTTATCCATACAACCATTATAGCATAATTATTTTGAATCAACCCATCTTTTTACCATCCATCCCGCCCACGCTTGCATTTCTATACCAACGAGAGTACACTTGATAAAAATAAATGGAGGTAATTATAGTGGGATATTTAGAAGAAATGTTAGTTAGGAACGGCGTCATCTATCGCTCGCCCGACGGCTCAAATTCGTATATCGAAGGCAGCCTAGTATCAAATTCACTTTGCGTTCGTAATTCCAGCGGTTGGGTCACTCACCGCATCGAACGCGCGTCAAACGGCGTCGATCTGATCGTCCGCAACGTCTCCACCGGTCTAGTCGAAATGCGCGTCACCGCCTAGCCTAATTCCAGCCTCAAACATACACTACGCATTAATGCGCGTCACCGCTTAGACCAAAACCGAAAATCTCACCCCCAGAATCCGCGCTTTTTACTCTTCTTAAACTCTTCCAGCAATTCTTTCTGTTTCCGACTCAAATTCTTCGGCGTTTCCACAATCACCGTCACAATATGCGGACCCCTATCACCATCGCTACGAAACGGCACCCCGTGCCCCGATAGCTTAAACGGTGTTCCACTCTGCGTCCCCGCCGGCACCTTCATCGTCACCACGCCATCCACCGTTTCTACATCAATCTCGCATCCTAAAGCCGCGTCCACCATGCTTACACGCTCTTCCGATAGAATAATCGCCCCCTCCCGCGTCAAATGCTTATGCGGTTTCACCTTCACCCTTACGTACAAATCACCAGCCTCCGTCCCACCTTCCGGCGCCGGCCCACCTTTACCGCGTAGTCTTATCGACATCCCATCATCAATCCCTGCCGGAATTTTCACCTTCAAATCGCTTCCATTTACATTCACCGTCTTAGTTGTACCAAATATCGCCTCTTCAAATGTCAGCGTCACCGCAGTCTGATAGTCCGCCCCTCGCCTCGCTCTCCGCGCTCCAGCACTCCCAAATCCAAACAAACTCCCTAGTATATCATCAAACGCTCCCCCTCCACCAAAGTCAAAGTTAAATGTCTGCCCATTGTAGTTAAATGCCCCACCCGCAAACGGATTCCCCGAGAATCCACCAGCTC
>JAZPZQ010000010.1:0-52088 GCA_045544765.1 Candidatus Nanosyncoccus sp. | reverse complement strand
ATGAGAGTCACGAGCACCCGAAGTCTGCTTCGGCGGCCTAAGGTGAGCGGGATGATTGGGGTTAAGTCGTAACAAGGCATCCGTACGAGAACGTGTGGATGGATTACCTCCTTTCTTGAGAAGGAATTATGCGCCTGAAACGGATTTATCTGTCGCAGGTAGCAAGGTCGGTTACGGTTATGATTAAGAGCTTAAATCATAACAACTCTGGTTCACCAGACGTAACATTAAGCTATTTACGCTGAAAGATGAAAATTGCACAACTAAGTTGTTAAACAAATCCCGCCTTAGTGGCGGCTTTTTGTTTGTATGCCCCAAATCGATAGAAGCAAACATAAGAAAAGTTTGACAAAAACTCACAAATATGATACAATATACCCAAGTTAATCCAAATAAGGGAGATTAGCGAACTATTCATATCCTGCATGCGTATGTATACAGGAAAGCACCTTAAGAAAGGAGGTATTCGTATGGATACCAATAGTAAAAGTTTCGATATTATTAATGGTCCCGGTAGAGATGTTCTCTTTGACGCATTTAAATATGCGTATGACAAAAATAGTGTCATCTCCACTAGTTTCACCGTTGCCTTGAGTGGCATCAAGACCAGAAGCGGTGAATGCTTCCAGATCAAGACCAAAGACTACAAGATAACAAGCATCGAACACGAAGATGGCTCGGGCCAGTCGTTCAATATCCGTGGATACTGTTCGGCCGATATTCGACTTGGTGCCAAAGAGCAAATCTATGAATGGTATAAATTCACCGCATATTATAATGCGAGAACCCGCATGGGCTATATCTCTCTCACGAAGTAATAAACAACTATTGAATGGACATTTCGTCCACCTTCTTTCTATCTGCCCAGACTTCGGTCTGGGCGTTTTTTATCGCCCATCTCCTCGTTTTATCGTCCATCCACTCTACCGCTTCACCACTCAACTTACCTCTCGTCTCCCTCGCCGTGCAGTTTATTTCTCTGGTAGCGGCTCTCTAATTTCTCAATATTCCCGCTAGCCACGCTAGATAGTGGTACACCTAAGTATCTCGCAATTGAGGCAATGTACCACAGCGTATCTCCTAATTCCTTCACTACCAACTCATGATCCTCCTCTGATGCCACCCCTTCTTTATCGCGCAAAATCTTCTTGATCTTGTCCGCCGTCTCCCCAGCCTCGCCAGCAAGCCCCAATACCTTCTCGATAAACCCGACCGCCTTCAAATCCGTCGTCGCCTCCGCCAAGTCATATTTAGCGGCCTTTTCTTGATACTCGTCAAAATTCATAAAACCTCCTATCTATTAAATCTATTATACATGATATAATACAGATATGGAAGATACCAGAAACCTCATTGACGAATACAAGGGAATGACCAACGCACAAGTTTTTGCCGCCCTCACAAAAAAGCGCACCCCTCTCGAAATCGCCATCGAAAACGTCGAACACGATTTTAACATCGGTTCCATCGTCCGTACCGCCAACTCCTTTAACGTAGCCAAAGTCCACATCATCGGTCGCAAAAAATATAACCGTCGCGGTGCAATGTGCACTGACAAGTATTTAGAAATTGTTCATCATCCCACCATAGATGAGTTCCTGAAAACTCAGGCAAACAGGGAACTAGTCGCCATCGAAAACAACACCCCTCGCGCTGGGGCCCTCCATAGCAAAGTATTCAGACCAAATACCACCCTTATCTTCGGCTCCGAAAACAGCGGCATTACTCCAGAGTTACTAGAAAAAGCCCATGACGTTAGATTTATCGAGTCCTTCGGTTCCACTCGCTCGGTCAATGTTGGCGCCGCCGCCGCCATCGCGATGTATGAGTTTATAAGACAAATTATCTTTGAAAAATCAGCTTGACTATCCAAGTCAATACAAAAGGTAAGAGGTTCGACGCCATCAGCATTCCGACAATCGCTGTAATCACGCCGACCAGCTTAGTTTTATCATAAGACGACACCCCATTCACTAGATTATCTGCAATCTGCTTATAAAAAATCACAATCAGCCCTCCGACCAATATCAGCCCAAGCCCGCCAAACAACCAACCGAGGTTAAACGAATAATCCATATCCATAATTATACCATAAAGTCTTTACTTTTCTTGAGTATTTTGGTAAAATACAGACACGGGGTAATAGCTCAGTTGATTAGAGCGCTGCCTTTGCAAGGCAGAGGTCCAGGGTTTGAGTCCCTGTTACTCCACCACCGTAGGAGTCGAGCGAAAAGTGAACTTGTTCACTTTTCAAGTAGGTGACGAATTATCTAAAATAGGTGCTTGCACATATTTTAGATAATGAGGAAGCTACGAAAAGAAAGTTTACTTTCTTTTCCGAGACGACGTACAGTGGACGACTTTTACGCCAGCAAAAGTCGACCATTATTAATTAGGGGATATAGCTCAGCTGGTTAGAGCGCGTCACTGATAATGACGAGGTCTGTGGTTCAAGTCCACATATCCCCACCATCTACGAGCAACCGCTACCATAGCGGTGTTTTTTATTTCCGCTTCCACCCTATATTCACTTAAAACCTTACGCGCTAAGCTTCAGATATTTTTCCTCACCCCTCGTCGCGACCGCGAAATACAAGAACGCCGACACTATCACGAACACCGCATCCATTATTAAAAGCCCCACGACCTGTCCAGCCAGTAACACCACCGCAATGGTAAGACCCACCGCAAATAATAGCATCCCAAGCCCCAGGAAAGTCGCTACCATCACACTCGCACTCTGTTTTACCACCACCGCGTCATTCTCGGAATCAAAACGCGCGTATTTTAGGTTTATCAAAATACCGATTAACTCTGTCACGAGAGGCATAGCCACCACTGCCACTAGCACCAAAATCATCTCGAGAAACCCAAATTGAAATCTCAAAAACATCACGATACTCCCAACTAGAGTAATCGGCACGATCAGAAGCATCGCCGCTAGCACCTTGGTCATCAGCACCTTTCTCCCGCTAATCGGCATCGATTTCAGCATATTAAACGCTCTACCCTCGAGCGAAATCATCGTAGCGGTAACAAACGTCATCAGACTAGCAAACGCCACCAGTACAAAAGTCACACTAGGCATATACGCCAATACCTCGTCCGGCGTCAAAGGGAAGCCTTCGGTCGACTCCACCACCGACGCTAGAATATCATCAAACTTAAGGCACAGCGCCCCTACCACTACTAGGAATATCACCAGCCCCATCGCCGTATTCACGAGCAGCACCGGCGTGCTAAAATACCTGTTCAGCTCTTTTTTTACCATCGCCATAGTTTGACCGTTCCGCTTAAAGCCATATTCGCCGCTAGCATTTTTGGCTAACTTCGTCACGCTCATCCGGGTCACAATCCTAAAATAAAATCGGCTAATTAGAGCCACTGCCGCCGCTACCACCACCATATTGACTGCCACGAACAGCAAGTATTGCCCTATATCAAAATGCGTCGCGAGCCCCACGAAAGCCGAAGCCGGATAGTAAAACTGAGCCATTCTATTACTAACCGCAATCACCGAGCGCCCGTCAAAATCCGGCGACGTATTAATCTTCAAAACCACAATAGAGAGCACAAACAAAAACGCAAACGACAACACTACCTGCCAAAACACTTTATGCCTAAACCTTCCTGCAATCGCAGAAGTCACGAGCCCCACCACGCACGAAACCGCAATCGGAATCACCGGCACCAGTATCAGCATCGTAATCGCCACCAGATAAAACGATGCCCCTACCTCCACATTTATTGCATAAGCAATCACTGCCGGCAGCAAAAATATCAAGCAATACACCATCTCAAACACGTAAAACTTGAGTATCCGCGCCAGCACTATCGTAGAACGCTTCAATGGCATCGCGAGCAGCGTATCATTATCACGCGGGCGAAACAGCAAATCCCCCGATTTATAAATCCCCTCCATCACAATGATAATCGACGTCACTATTGTATAAAGCGACAATATCAACTCTGGTTCGCCTTCGCCCTTAAGCTCGGAGGTCAGCGCCATAGCGCTAAATAACATCATCACCCCCACCATTATCGCTAGCAAATACGGCACCGCCCGCCCCGAGCGCTCCTTTTTATTTGCCTGGTAATTAAAAATCTGCACTCCCCCCGACATAGTTGCCTTTAGAAGGGAAAACAGCTTGCTCATTTTGCCTCAAGCTCTAGGAATACTTTCTCGAGCGACTTGTCCCCACGGATTTCCTTCATATCTCCAACTTTCACTAACTTGCCTTTTTTCACAATCGCCACCCTGTCGCACAACTTCTCGGCCACATCCAGGATATGGGTAGAGAAGAAAATCGTCCCACCTTTCTTCGCCACCTCTCGCATTATCTCTTTCATATCAAAAATCGCCTTCGGGTCCAGCCCCACAAACGGCTCGTCCATAATTAGCACCTTCGGCTCGTGCGAAAGCGCCGCGATTAGGGCAATCTTCTGCTTCATCCCGTGAGAGAAAGACTTAATCACGTTACCAAGTTCCTTCTCCATTCCAAACATCTCCGCATAACGCTTCACGTTTCGCTCTCTCACTTCTGTCGGCACATCATACATATCGCACACAAAATTGATATACGAAATCGCCTTCATATCCTCATATAACTCCGGGTCATCAGAGATATACGCCATTTTCTTCTTACATTCAATCGGGTCTTCACGAATCGACTTCCCGTCAATCATAATCTCCCCCTCGTCAAAATCTATAATCCCGCAGATTGACTTAATCAGGGTCGTTTTACCCGCCCCATTATGCCCAATAAACGCAAAAATCTCCCCCGATCCCACCTCAAACGACACTTTGTCTAGCACCTTTTTCTCGCCGTATAACTTTGTTACGCTCTTTATCTTAATCATACTATGATTATACCACGTCGCCTGCGCCAGTAAAACCCGCCAATAGGCCATCGACAAACGCTCTCGTAATCCATTAGCAAACCCTCTACAAAACAGCAAATTAATCAGAATCTTTGTGCAAAAAAGGGGAACCGCTTCATATAGAAACGGTTCCAAGGTCATACATGGATTTTAAGTAGCCTCGCAGTTTAATCTACTTAAAACTATCCCTATTGTATATCACAAGACGCATAATGTCAACACCCTTTTTCCACAATTTGTGCAAATCTTCAAAAAAATGTGTTCGGATTTTCCACAAAAATTACAACATATTTTTTAGAATTAGCATATTGACAAATAATAAGCACTATGCTATAATTAAAGCATACACTCTGAAATAGGGTGGTGTGTTATTAATTTAAGAATTTGGTGGGCAGAATAGGAGTTCTAGATGTCTGGAACTAAAGCTGGCGGTATGAAAGCTGCCGCTACCAACAAAGCCAAATACGGTAAAGAGTTTTACGCTCGTATTGGTAAAAAAGGTGGCCAGAACGGTCACACTGGCGGTTTTGCCGCTAACCCAGCCCTTGCTCGTATCGCAGGTGCTAAGGGTGGTCGCATCTCCCGTCGTGGCCCAGCTAAAAAAGCTGCCTAAGTGAAATTTTCACATCTCGGACAGTGGTAAACTCCATCCGAGGACTGAAATCGCGTTAGCCCGCAAACAGGGCAACGCGATTTTTTGTGTAGCCAATCTCTGTAAGTATCCAACTCTTCCTCTATCTCCTCCTCGTCAAAACTCACCCCATATTTAACCGCCAGTTCCTTCGCTTTTGCCCAAGCCTCCGCCTCCATCTTGAGCCGTCGCACATCAGTGGTGTAAGATCTATGCCCACTCAGGGCGTGCCCTAATTCGTGTAGTAGTAGCATCTCCTCCCCAGTCTCACTTGGCCCCATCACAATAGTTCGCGGTGGTCTAAAAGCATACTTCCTACCCCGAACAAACCTCAAATCCGGGTAATCTTCCCGTATCAAATCCAGAAAATCCTTGTCCAAAGGGAATTACTACCTTTCTTCTTGCCTTGCGAGTAGATAACAACCATATATCACCGATTCATTAGGGCGTTTCGGCCGGCGCAACTTCACCCCTAGGTCCTTAGGTAAATACCGAACGTAAGCCCGAAAAATCTTACCCAGTGGTCCGCCCAGTATAATCGTATCTGGGTGATACTCACTGACCACTCTAGGTAACCCCAAATAAACCCGCTTCGCAATATCCTGTAAAGCTGCTTTTCGCCTCAAATTAGTAGCGTAATCGATATGATACGCTCTCTCTATCGCGCTAGCCGCCGCAATATCCTCCCATTCAGCAGTCTTACCTCCGTATTCAAACAACCAATGCCCAGGCTCAAACCCAGCCGATTCCGGCAAAATCTGATTCTTCTCGACAATCCCACCGCCAATTCCGGTCGAAAAGGTCAAGAAAACCGTTTTCCCAGACAATCGGTACCCTTCATACAACGTCGCAAGGCTGGCGTCATTTTCAAATCGGATCGGGCAACTGAACAAATTTTTTATAGGAGTATGTAGGTCAATTCCATCCCATTTGCGGTTGCCAAAATGGACTGAATAACTTTTTTGTACAGTACCAGGAATAGCTACTACGATTCGCTTAATTTTAAACCTACGAAACCGCTCCAGCACCTCAACTAAATCACGAACAAAAGTCCTAGACCCCTGAGCCGTCTTGAATTTCACTCTTCTCAGCACCCTCCCGCGCTTCGAGAACAACGCGACTAAAGTTTTAGTACCTCCAATATCGATTGCTAAATACATATCTTGATTATATCACAAAATTTTGCTATAATTGATACCAGTTTTTAGCGGTCTTAAGGTCGCTAAAAGGGAAGGAATAAATTTAACTATGGCAAATGCCAAAAAACTCACAATGGATGAGCTTCTTGCCGAGAGCGAAGACTCATTCAAGAAAGCTATTACAGGCGATACCGTCAGTGGTACGGTTCTATCTGTCAAAAAGCACGAAATATTAATCGACTTAGGAGCCCAGGGCGTAGGTCTAGTACCACGGCGCGAAGCTTCCTTTGCCAAAAATCTCAACGTAGGCGACGAGGTCACGGCCTCTGTTATTGACGCCGAGATGGACGATGGCTATGTTCTATTGTCACTCCGCAAAGCTGTCAAGGATAAGGGTTGGGACGAGATTCTCTCCAAGCTCGAAGCCGGTGAAACCGTTGAAATCACACCATTTGACGCCAACCGCGGCGGTCTATTGGTCGAATACGAAGGTATTCGCGGATTCTTACCTGTTTCGCAGTTGTCTGCTGAGCACTATCCTCGCGTTGGTTCATCTGACAAGGACGAGATTTTGCAACGTCTCAATTCGCTAGTCGGTAAGACTATCAAGGCCCGCATCCTAGATGCCAGCAAGAAGGAAAACAAGCTAATCTTCTCCGAGAAGGAAGCCATCAAGGACGGTCTTGCCGCTCGCTTTGCTGAGCTTAAGGTTGGCGATACTGTCAAGGGCGTCGTCACCGGCGTAGTTGATTTCGGTGTTTTCGTCAATGTCGAAGGCATCGAGGGGCTAGTTCATATCTCCGAGATTTCCTGGGAGCGTGTCAGCAATCCATCTGACTACGTCAAGGTTGGTGATACCATCGAAGCTAAGATTATCGCCATCGATAAAGAGCGTCTCTCGCTCTCGATGAAACAACTCAAAGAGGACCCGTGGCTATCTGAAGTCGAAGGTCTCAAAAAAGGCTCCAAGGTAGAAGGCACTGTCACTCGTATCACTCCGTTTGGTGCGTTTGTCCAGATAAGCCCAGCTGTCGAGGCCTTGGTCCACGTTTCTGAGCTTGGTGAAGGTTCCGATGTCGATCCGGAGAAGATTTTCACGCTTAACGAGCGCAAAAACTTCAAAGTTCTCGATATCGACAAAGAGGGTCGCAAGATTTCGCTTTCCATCGCCAAGAAATAACATCGAACAGATTAAAGAATAGCCCGCTCTCAGGGCTATTTTTTATTGACAAAACCATAAGCGAGGTGGTATCATAAAAACATAAACGTCATACAAATCATAAAAAGGAGAAAACTATGTTCGGCATAGCAGACAATCAAGAATTCTTAACCGCCATCGGCATTGCCGACGCACCCGCAGAAACCAAAGACAAGCTAATCGCAGGCATTGAAACCCTTGCCGAACAGCGACTAGTGACCGCCTTGTCAGATAGGCTTACCGACGAGCAGGCCGAAGAATTTGGCAAAATCACCGATGAACAGCAAGCCTATGACTGGCTAATGTCCAACGTTCCGGATTTTCAAGACATCGTCACCAAAATTCTCTCCGATATCAAAGATGACATCATTCTCCATAAACAAACAATCATAGGAGCTTAAAATGACCACGAATCCAAATTTAGGTAATCATTACATAGATTACGATAATCAAGATGGCGTCGAAAGTGGCGACGATGGCGTGATTGACGCGTACTACCCACCAAATCCTGCACCAAAAGACGAAAACCCGTGGAAAAGCCTAGAAGATTATGCCAAGGGCTATAATGAAGCCCACGGGCAAGAAATGTATGACAATTATAGCGCTATGCAAAAGGGTTATAATGATGCCGACGAAGCCGCTAAAGCCAAGGCGCGCAACGTCAACGCTCGCAATGTTGTTAGCATGACTGGTTGGTATAAAAAACACCCAGGCGAATTAAGCGATATTATGTATGCTGGCGCCGAGCACGATGAGGCTTGGTACCGCGAACATCGTAATGAGCCGAATACGATTTCCAGGTTAATCGTTAATTATAAAGAAAAAGAAAATGCAATAAAAAATCAGATCCTCTCCGAAAACGACGGTCTTATCGACGAAAAAGCCGCTGCCGAGATGGCACGCAAGCTAATTCGCGACGAATACGAGAAAAGTCTTGCAAAAAAGAGCGACGGCTATATGGGTAACCCGGGTGACAAGCCTAAAAACCCAGATCAAAACCCCAATCACCCAGATGATAATTCTGATGACGAAGGCAATCCCGAAAGGAGCCCCGTCGAAATCGGCGAGATACAACTTGATGAAATCAATGAAAAAATTGAGCAAATCGACAAAGATAAAATTAAAAAGCTCGAAGAGGACCTTAAGGAACTTCTATACGGGTCAGATGAGGAGATTGGCCTAGCGGAACTCTATGCCAGAAATAGGCGACTCGTCGTTGGCAAAGCCAATAAAGCCAGATTCAAAGAAGTCCAGGGAAAATATGGTAAGTTACTTGACGAATATCTACAGCTCAAAGCGGAGCAAAACCACACCAAACTTACAAGCGAGGCAATGAGTCAGGTTAATAGTGGCATCGAATCTAAGATCAATGAAATTAAAACGAAGCTTACCGAATTCGCAGGGGGTGATTTAGAAAACACCGAAAAGACCCAAGAGGAGATTGACGCCGAAAAACAACGCTTAATCGATGAAGCGAATCAAGCTTTGACGGAAGAATATGGCGAGCTGATGAACGCAGTCAAATCAAAAGTTAACGCAGGGTTTATTAAAGATCTCATCGAAAACCAACTGAAGATGGAAGACGCCACTATCGATGCTTTAGACAATGGCACTGTCTGCCGTAAAATTGTACATAAAGTAATCAACAACAAAGCAGTTAAAGGTGTACTAATGGCGGCTGGCATAGCAGGTCTAGCCGTAACTGGCGTCGGTGTCGCTACTGGCGCAGTCGCCGTAGGCATTGGCTTTACCGCAAGTGGCGTTGCCGCGGGTGCAGCCAAAGGTGCCGGTAGCGGTCTGTTGATGTCTAGGCAAGATTCTAAGAATAGTAATATCCGCGGCTTTAGTGAAAGAAATGAGGCAGAACTTGAGAAACGTCTTGAAGGTATCGATGTCTTACAAAAAGATGGTCAAACCGATGGTGTTAAAAACGTCGCCGGCTGGATTATGAATCAATACAACGAATCTAATCGCTCAGACAGAAGCTCCAATATTAAGAAAACTGCTATTGCTACCGGCCTCGGCGCAATCATTGGTGGAGCAATGAGCGGTGTTCATTTCAATACCGTCACCGAAACTCCACAAACCACCGAGGAAATTGTTGGTTACGAACCAGATCAGATTCGCCCGCAGATTACCGAAGTTGTCCATAAACAGGGTACCGGTATGAATGAACTCTTCCGCGAAATGGGCGGCCAAGGCGACTTACCGACCGATATCCTTAACGAGCTCAGTGAGGAATTTGGTCTGGAACTGGGCAAATCTGGCTGGACTTACCCAGGCTCTGTTTCGGAGTGGCCAGCCGTTAACCAGGCGATGTTCGAATCTCTCACCAATAAATGTATTGCCCGCGGTCTCATTCCTACTGTTACAATCCCTGGTCAAGCAATCTACAATACTGTCACGGATTTGGCTACCGATACAGTACCTAGCCAATTCCATAACTTCATAGTCCGCGGTCTAGAAGCAGTTCTCCCAGCCAACCTTGCTAGCGTTGTGGGCGGTATCGATGAAAAGGAGCGCTCTCGTCGTCCCGAGAGTCAGCCGCCAGCTAGCCAACCAGAAGACATCGATATAGCCCAGTATATACACTTCGACAATAAACCTAATAGCAACCAACAGCCAAGCGAATCGGGTGAACCAACCGAAACTACTGATTCGGAACCGACCGGAGCGACAGAAACAGGGAGTTCAGAAGGATCAGCAGAAACAGAAGAAACAAACGAAGCAGAGAAGGCCGAAGAGGCTGTCAACGCATATGTAGGTAGTATTAAGCGCGCCCTTGATGCCGGCTTTATAGGCAGTAGTGAAGACCTGAAATATTTCTATAATGACCCAACAAATAGTATTTCAGATGATGACTACCAATCTTACTGGGATAGTCTAAGTTATGATGGGAAAAGAGTAGTTGAGTTTATCCTTAACAATTCGTCCGAAGTTCCTTTCGCCCAACCTTTCAGGAGTTGGCTCGCCCGTCACGACGCCGCAGCGGCTGGCAATACTGCTACCGCTTAGTATACTACCCGCCACATCATCGATAGTCGCAGACTCGATCGCCAAAATATACGCAAACTAGTCCACCCAAATACACCCATATTCACAAATATTCTTGCTTATGATATAATTGAAACAACACTTTAAGGAGTTATTTTAGTGAAAAATCATAAGAAGGAAACCACTAGCCAGCCGTGGTCCAAATATTACGAGGAAGACGGCATCTCCTCCCATATCGAGTATCCCGACTGTTCTATGGTGGATATGATTATGCAGTCTGCCGAAAAATGGCCCGACAACACTGCCTACATCTACTACGGCCACAAAGTTACCTATAAAAATTTCGTTCGCAAAATCGAAAAAACCGCCCGTGCTCTCAAGAATTACGGTGTCAAGGAGGGCGATCGCGTTACTATCTGTATGCCGAATACCCCAGAGGGCATCGTAATGGTTTACGCTGTCAATATGGTTGGCGCTATCTGTAATATGGTCCACCCCTTATCTTCAGAGAAAGAACTCGAATACTACATCAAAGTCGCCGAATCCAAATATGTCTTAGTAATCGATGCGGTTTTTGATAAAATTTACAAACTGCGCGACACCGCTCAGCTAGAGCGCATCATCGTCGTGCGCCCCTCTGACGGTCTTGGTTTTCTCAAGAAAAAGCTCTATAACACCCTCCACGTCAAGAAAGTCCGCCTCCCTGCCAATGATAGTCGCGTAGTCCTCTGGGAAGATTTCATCGCTAACTCCTACTTCTACCAAGGTAACTATCACGAAGAGCGTGAGGGTGACGACCTCGCTGTGATTATGTACTCTGGTGGCACCACAGGCGCCCCTAAGGCGGTTATGCTGTCGAACCGCAATATCAACGCGGAATCCATCTGTGACGGCGCTATGATTCGTCAGGTCGTGCCAGGCGCCACGGTGTTATCAATCTTACCCCTGTTTCACTGCTTTGGCCTGGGAGTTTGTATCCACACTCCTCTCTGTAGAGGTATGGGCTGTATCTTGATCCCAGCCTTCTCGCACAAGCAATTTGCCGATATTATCCGGAAAAACGAGCCCAATTTCATCGTCGGTGTGCCTACTCTGTTTGAGGCGCTCATCAATACCAAGCTAAGAAGCGACGATTTAAAGTCCGTCACCGCTGTTATCTGTGGCGGCGACGCCTTAAACCAAACTTTGCGCGACAAAGTCAACGAATTCTTAAAAAGCCACGGTTCCGATGCCAAAATTCGCGTCGGCTACGGTCTCACCGAAGGTTCTGGTGCCGTCTGTCTCTCCCCGGAGCACACCTTTGCCGATGGTATTATTGGCGTGCCTCTCCCCGATATGGACTTCAAAATTGTCAAAAACGATACTTTCAAAGAGCTTCCCGCTGGGGAGGAGGGCGAGATTTGTATCTCCGGTCCGCTCGTGATGATGGGCTACCTCGGCGATGACGCAGAGACCGCCCAAGCCATTCGTCTCCACGATGATGGCAAGCTTTGGCTCCACACCGGTGATATCGGCTACCTCGGTGAAGATGGCTTAATTTACTTCGCCCAGCGTTTGAAGCGCATCATTATCTCCTCTGGTTATAACATCTATCCCACCCATCTTGAGTCTATCATCAACTCCCACGAAGCCGTCCTCACCTCTACGGTTATCGGCATTGACCACCACTACAAGGGTCAAGTGCCAAAAGCCTTTATCGTCTTGAAACCAGGCTACAAGCCAGGGAAGCGCTTAGAGCGCGAAATCAGGGAATTACTCGAGCGTAACGTCCCCATTTACGCCCTCCCCGCTGCCTACGAATTTCGCGACAAGCTCCCTACCACCAAAATCGGCAAAGTCGCCTTCCGCGAACTCGAGAAGGAAGAGAAATCTAAGAAATAAGACAAATACAACTGCCCAAGTCCAGCTCTCCAAATAGCTCTTGTCTTATTTCTTATAGTTTAATCTTACTCTCATCTGTAGTTTCAACGGTTTTTGCTTGAGAAATCGGTTTTTCCGCCACTTCGGGAAGTACTTTTTCAGCATCTCTCGCGACCGTTCAAACCCCGGCTTCCCCTCTGGGAACTTCGCAAAATCCTTCGCTGAGTCAATTAGCAGATTCCAGATAAAAAACCATTCTAGCTCATCACGATACTCCTTTTCCGCCCCAGCCTCTACAAACCTCTGATATAGCCCCTTTAGGGCGGGAAAGATATCAAAAATATGCGGGCTAAATTCCTCCTTGTGTAGCACCGACTCAGGGGTAGAATTGTAAAAATACAGTGGCTCATCAATGCTGGCAAATTTATCCGTATAGAGAATCAAAGCAGACATCATCTCCATATCCTCGTGAATAATGCCTTCCTTGAAAGCAAAATGATGCTCCTTCCACCATTTTCGCCGAATTATCACCTGCCACGGCCCCATCCCGTAGCGAATAAACCTACTTTTGGTATCTGTACGCCCGGCTTTGACTGCCGAAAGATAAGAAATCTCACCTCTGGTATTTACTCTATTAGCCCCCATCATCACAATATCCGCGTCCGCTGCGGATGCTTTCTCTAGCAATTTAGCTACTGCCTTCTTATCAACTGTGTCATCTGCATCAACAAACCAGAGATATTCACCCCGAGCTTCATTCGCGCCGAAGTTTCGCACCGCCGCCGCTCCAGGTGTATGACATTGTAATACACGAATCAGCCTGGGGTATTTCTTCGCATATTTATTCAAAACAGCTAGGGAATCGTCGGTAGAATCATTATCGATTAAAAGAATTTCTCCTTTTTCGTCACCAAGAGAGGCAATAACTGAATCAAGACACCTCCCCAAATATTTTTCCGCATTAAAAACCGGTATTATAACAGAGATGCGTAGCATTATTTAAAGATATCCTTCAAAATCTTATTAGTAATCTTGCGCCCAATTGCGCTCCCCGCCGAGCCAATCACGTTGCCTAGGAACCTATCCGCCTTACTCTTGGCTTGTTTTTTGGCCTTAGAGGCCTCTCTTTCGGCCTGTGCGCGCCTTTTCTCCTCGTCCCGCACTCTTTGTGCTTCTGCTTTCTCTAGCGCCTTCTGGGCGGCGATACGTTCCTTTTCGGCGAGTTTAGCTTGCTCGTTAGCGGCCTTTTCCGCGGCTTTCTCGGCCTCGATTCGTTGTTTCTCGGCCATCTCCGCCTCTACTCGCGCCTGTTCTTCAGCGGCCTTAGTATCCGCCTTCTGCTGGATCACCTCTGCAGCGGACTCCGGGTCCACTGCCTCGTCGTATTTGCCACAGAGAGGACTTCCATTGATCACCTTATTCCTGGTAATTCCGTCAATCGCCCCCATCTTGCTCTGAGGTGGCAAAATCGTCGCAAGCTCCACCACCTCTGGCGCACCCTTTTCATCCTGGAAGGAAATCAAAGCCTCACCAGTCCCTAGCTCCAAGATCGCCTTCTCTGTATCAAATTTCGGGTTCGCTCTGAAAGCCTGCGCTGCCGCACGTACTGCCTTCTGTTCTGACGGGGTATAAGCCCGCAAACTATGCTGCACGCGATTTCCCATCTGGGCCAGCACCTCATCTGGAATATCGGTCGGGCTCTGGGAAATGAAATAAAGCCCAATCCCGCGCGAACGAATCAGCTTCACTATCTGGACAATCCGCTTTAGCCGGTAAGCAGGCATCCCGTTAAAGAGGAGATGCGCCTCGTCAAAGAAGAAAACTAACTTCGGCTTGTCCAAATCCCCCACCTCTGGTGAGGTCGAGAACAAAGTCGTAAGGAGCCAAAGTAAAAACGCCGCATACATATCTGGACTCTCGAACAGCGTCACCGCGTGGAGAATATTAATCACCCCTCGTCCGCCCTCTGTTGCAAAGAAATCATTCACATCTAACGCCGGCTGCCCAAAGAAATGGTCCGCCCCCTGGTTTTCCAGCGTCAAAAGTGACCTCTGTATCACCCCAATACTTTGCGTGGTGATATTACCATACCGCGTCGAATACTTATCTTTGTTTTCGGCCACATACTGTAACACCGCACGTAGATCCTTAAGGTCAATCAAAGCCAAATTCTCATCCTTCGCTATCGCAAACGCAATCGCGAGGTTACCCTCCTGTGCTTCAGATAGCCCCAGCATAATCGAAAGCACCTCTGGCCCGACCGATTCCACCGTGGCTCGCACCGGGTGCCCCTCGGTACCGAATAGATCCCAGAATCTCACCGGGAACGATTTTGCTTCAAAATCCTTAATCGCCAGTTTATCTAGCCGCTTCTGAATCGCCTCTGTGACTTCACCTTCTACCGCTGTCCCAGCCAGGTCACCCTTCACATCGGCGAGAAACACCGGCACCCCTGCATCCGAGAAACTCTCCGCCATTACCTTCAGTGTAATCGTTTTACCCGAGCCCGACGCCCCCGTAATCAACCCGTGCCGATTCGCCATCTGCGGTAAAATCGCGAGCTCCTTGCCGTCCTCTGTTTTTCCGATTAAAAGCCGATTATCCTTTAACATAACACACTCCTTTTCTCCATTTTATCATAAATAGTGTATAATGGTCGTATGTTCTGGAAAATCCTTATAGTTTTAGTTATCTCCATGATTCCGCTAGTGGAGCTGCGCGGTGCTATACCAGTCGCTATTGGTATGGATCTTGGCTTACCCGAGTGGCTGGTTCTCATTATCGCCATCATCGGCAACCTCATTCCGATTCCGTTAATTTACTTTTTCGCCCGCAAGTTCTTAGAATGGGGCGCCAAGCAAAAATGGAAGCCCCTCAAACAGTTCTGTAATTTCTGCCTCAAAAAGGGAAGCAAGGCTGGCGAGAAGCTCCTCAAGAAAACAGGGAACTACGGCACCTATTTCGCCCTTTTCCTCTTTGTCGCCGTCCCGATTCCTGGCACCGGCGCCTGGACCGGCACCCTCGCCGCGAGCATTTTGAATCTAGACTTTAAGAAAACTACAATCGCCATTATGGCGGGCGTCCTGGTCGCCGGCCTGATTATGCTCGCCATCTCGCTCGGCCTCTTTAAAGTCCTGTTTGGCGGCTAGAGAATTACTATGAAAACTTCAAAATCCCAATCCCGTAGCTCTCAACCTAAAGCCCCCACCTCAATCGAATTAGTTTTGAAGAAAATCAACGATATTACCCGAAATCAATTTATCATTGACTTTATGCTACTTATCCAGGGTTTCAATTTCGTCATCCATCCCCAAGAGGCCCACAAGGGAATTGTACAGTCTCTAGCCATTGCGATATTCTTCGCCGCCTTCGGCGTTCTCTTAGGCTTCGCTATCTCTCGAGGGTTTCGCCGTCATAATCTTCGCCCCATCCTGCTTGCATTTGTTTTTATGGTTCTATCTGTTGTAATCTATTTGAATGCTACCCATCTGGCCCCTACTTTTCACTACTTCATTGCGCTTACGATTGTTCTTAGCGGTTTTTTCAATATCCTAAGCTCCTATCATCTCACTAAACTTACCAAGCTGAAGCACCAATTAAAAACAGAGCTTACTTCTAGCGAACTGAAAGATGAAACCGTGCAGAGCGTCGCTACCACTCTACAGCAGACCACTAAGCTTGAGGCCGAACGCATCCTCTCACCCACTCTTGCCCTATCTGGCAAAATCGAAAAATTTCGCTATAGGCACATTGTTATCAATCTTTTTCTTATGAGTATCGGTATTATGATGCTATTTTTCCGTTTCTGGACTAACGAAGTTCTCATTCGCATCAGCGGCGGCATTCTTATTTTTAGCGCCATCGCTGACCTAATTGCTCTCCTCTGGACTCATCGCGAATCTACCTTTGTTAAATCCCTTACCCATTTTAGGGCCTCCTCGTCAAAGCCCAAGGCATAATTTACTGTGCCCATTCTCAAATCATTGCATTTAATCTTAATTTAAGCCTCGCTTGCTATGATAAAACCATAAACAGGAGAATGAATTATGGACTACAGCAAGCAGAAAAAAGAACACCGCTTTTTCGACTACTCTATCTAACATTCCTATGTTACAATAGAATCAAAAGGAGGATTTTTATGAAAACATTGGTAGTGTATTATTCGGCCCAGGGGCACACTAAGCGGGTCGCCGAGGAAATCGCTAACAACCTATCGGCCGATCTTTTCGAAATCACCCCGCTAGAGCCTTACACCGAAGCCGATTTCGACTGGACCGATGACAATTCGCGCTGCTCGCGGGAGCACGACGACCCTACTCTTCGTGATGTAGAATTAGAGACCACCGAAGTTCCCAACTGGGCCGATTACGATCGTATTATCATCGGCTACCCTATCTGGTGGGGCATCGCCGCTTGGCCAGTCAATTCCTTTGTCAAAGCCCAAGACTTTGCCGGCAAAACAGTCATCCCGTTTTGCACTTCGCACTCTTCCGAACTTGGCGATAGCAATGTAGGGCTTCAAAAAGACGCTAACGGCGGGGAATGGCAACCCGGCCACCGCTTCTTCCAAGACGTCTCACCCGCCACCGTCAAATCCTGGACGGACAGCCTCTAAGACTTCCCGGGACTGGACTAGACTTTTTACTTCGTAAAAAGTCTTCCGCCGGGCGTCGCCTCAAAGTATCCAAAACAAGTTTTGGATACTTACTCGGCTCCTACGGCGGGCGAACCAGCTCCGCTGGTTCTCGTCCAGCCCTCTGGAGCAACTAGATTATTCAAGATTGAAAGGCGCCAGATTAGTGTTTTCTTCGCGCGAAGCGCGTCTTATCGACGAGCGAGCACGAAAAAACGCCGAGATGGCGCCTTTCAACTTGAATAATTGGCTCCCGGGACTGGACTCGAACCAGCAACCTCGAAGTTAACAGCTTCTTGCTCCACCATTGAGCTACCCGGGAAACTATACCCATTATACCACACTTTTATGAAGAAAAGCAAAAATCCCGTATTGGATAAAAATGTTACCGCACGAGCGAAATTTAGGAAAGCAATTTCGCCTGCGGCAACTGCTGAGCAAGTTTTTTATCAAAAGTGAACAGTGGCTCGTGGTGCCGAATCTCCGCCTCAGCGGCTAGAGCACAGTCGTTCCAAGACAATTTCGGATGGGCGAGATAGAGCGGCATAGCGATACTAGTAAGCTCATTATTATAGATTACTACTCCACTATATCTTGTCAAGAAAAAGAATAACAAGTCAGTTATGGTCTCGCGAGACATCCGATAATTCTTTTCAAGTACGTAGACACATTCAGAAAGCGCCATATCACTAATATAGTGTTGCATTCCGGGAGAACTCAATAATTTATCGGCAGCCTTGTATTGCTTTGGAATATCGCCAATTAAATAATGAACAATCAAGTTTGTATCCAGGGAATCAGTTTGCGCCATATTCCTCCTCCATTTCTTTCTTTAATTCGTCGCTTTCGTACCACTCATCCATCATTTCACGGACGGTTTTTCCAGCGTTTTCTTTGATATGCTTCTTGGTCTCTGCACTAAAAAGCGAATCCATATAGGCACGAGCCTCCTCGTCGGTCATCTCACGCTCCACCGTGGCGCGCTTCTTGTCGGTCCGAATCATCACCCGGTCGCCCAGCTTCACCCCCAGCGCCTCACGCGCGGCCTTGTTCAAAAGAATCATCCCGTTTTGATTAATCGTTGTCGTATACATATTACTCCTTATTTTGTTGCCCATCTTCCATTGATTATAGCAAAAACCATTGGAAAATGCAAGCACCAATGGTTTACATATATCACCAATGGTCCACCCAAAAACCATTGGAAATCCAATGCCACATAAGCCCTAGCTCTAGCTTATTTTTCCAAAATGTGATAAAATTGAACAAGACTTTATTTTTTATGGTAAGAGATAGCAATTTTATAAGCATTTGATGAACCCAAGAAAATTTTGAGAATTTTAGGAAATTGTCACGTGCGAACCCTGAAGAGAGCCGTGAGCCACGTGCAATTTCCGTTAATAAATTCGAAAAATTTTCCTGGCGTGAAATCAACCGCGAATAAAATTACTATCTCTTACTAATTACAAAGAAAGGAGAGCATTATGGAAGAAAAAACAATCCAAATCGCTGGTTCTATCACCGTTGACGAGCTAAGTAAAGCGCTCGGCCTTTCTGTTACTGAATTAATTGGCACGTTATTCAAAAACGGCATCGTCGCCACCATTAATCAGCGCCTCGACTACGAAACCGCAAGCATCATCATCGACGAACTCGGTCTCAAGAACGTCAAACTCGAGAAGAAAAACACTTCCACCAAGACCTCCGACTACCACAGGGAATTATCCGATAAGGCGGTGCTAAGGCCCCCAGTCGTGGCCGTGGTGGGCCACGTCGACCACGGCAAGACCACCCTTCTAGACACGCTCCTCCATAAGAAGACCGTCGATGACGAAGCCGGCGGCATCACTCAGCATATTTCTGCCTATCAGTTGGAGCACGATGGCCGGATCATCACTTTTCTTGACACCCCAGGCCACGAGGCTTTCGCTGCTATCCGTCAGCACGGCGCGATGCTCACCGATATCGTAGTCATCGTAGTCGCCGCCGATGACGGCGTCAAGCCCCAGACCATCGAGGCTATTAACTTCGCTAAGTCTGCCAACGCCAAGATTATCGTCGCCATCAACAAAATCGACCGCGAAGGCGCCGATATTCCTCGCACTATGGCTGACCTCAGTCAGAACGGCCTTCAGCCCGAAGAATGGGGCGGTGATATCATTATGGTCCCGATTTCCGCGAAGCAAAATCAGAATCTCGACAAACTCCTCGATATGATCCTCCTTACCGCCGATATCGAGGAACTAAAAGCCGATATCGACATCCCCGCTGAGGGCCTCGTCATCGAATCCCATATGGAAACAGGTAAAGGTTCAGTAGTAAACCTCCTCGTCACCGGTGGGGAACTAAAAACCGGCGAATTTATCGTCGCCGGCAACACCTACGGCAAAGTCCGCACTATGCTCGATTGGAAAGGCAAACCCAAGGGCAAAGCCACTCCATCCACCCCTGTTACTATCACCGGCTTTAAGGAACTCCCCAATTTCGGCGACAGATTTACCGAGGTAAAAGACGAAAAAACCGCTCGCAAAATGGCGCTCCTTAATGCTCAAGTTGCCGCGAGCGAATCCGCTGACGCCAACGTCACCAGTACTGACCTTCTCCGTATGATGAACGTCGCTGACAACACTAAGACATTCAATGTTATCATAAAGGGCGACGTCCTCGGCTCGGTCACCAGCGTCGTAGATAGCCTTAAACTCATCGACACTCACGGCGAAATTACCCTAAACATCGTCTCCACCGGTGTCGGCGACATCAACGAAAACGATGTCTATATGGCCGCCGGCGAGAACACTGTCATTTACGGCTTCAACGTCACCGTCCCGATTAACATCAGCAAAATGGCCGCTCGTGACAATGTTCCTATCCGTACTTACAAAGTAATTTACGAGCTTCTAGACGACGCCAAGCACGAGATGGAAAACCTCCTCGACGCCGAAATCGTCGAAGAAGACAAAGGCGAACTCAAAGTCCTCGGTGTTTTCCGTACCGAGAAAACCAGCATCATCGCCGGCGGCGAAGTGCTAAAAGGCGACGTAAAACCAGGCTATCTTGCTAGAGTAGTCCGCGACAAGAAATACCTCGGCGAAGCCGAAGTCACTAGCGTCCAGAAGGAAAAAATGGATGTGAAAGAACTCATCGCCGGCGAAACCGGTGGCCTCGCCCTCAAAACCACCAGCAAAATCGACCTCCAAGTAAACGACCGTCTTGTCTTCTTCACCCGCGAGACCAAAAAACGCACTTTATGATTATATTTGTTCGTGTGTTATAATAAGTGTAAGGAGAACAATTTATGCAATTTGACGAACAATTTTTAATAGAAATGGGCCTTCAAGCGATGCCAGAGGACCAGAAACAGAAATTTCTCGACTACGTCCAGGAGGAGCTTGAAGTCCGCATCGGCGAGCGCATTTCTAAAGGTCTCACTGAAGTCCAACTAAACGAATTCGACCAAATCACCGATCCCGCCGAGGCCGCCAAATGGCTAGAGAAGAATCGCCCTGATTACCGCGAAATCGTGAGTCGCACCATCAATGAAATGAAGGAAGAAATCCGCGCCAATCGGAGTAAGCTTATCTAGCATAGCCGTTTAGGAATGCCTTCGCATCCATCGCCTTCCGGCCTTCCGGTTGGAGCCTGCCTACGGCCACTAGAGCCCTGTCAGCGCATTTCACTGTCAAGACCGCCTTCTCCTCACCCGTATCTTGAAGATGAGCGCCTAAAATGATGCAATTTACACCCAAAAAGGCATATTTTGGCTTAGGATAGCCTTGGTAAGCCACGATTTTGCGCAAAGTCTGCTCCGCCGAATCGGTTTCAGGAGTAAGCAAGGACATCGATTTATCCAACTTCCCACAAAAAGTGGCCTTGCTGTCATCTTGAGGTGCAGGTGTGGGTAAATCCGCCAGATTCTCACAAATCCACTTAGCTCCCGTCTCCGCTAGAGCTTGATAAATCGCTCCTTTTTCCGGGATTAGCCCCGAAATCAGCTTAGAATTAGTTTTTTCCGCAATTTCTGCCCCCGAAAGCGTGGTCTGCCAATAGACCGGTCCCGCGTCCATCTTTGGCGCCAGCTTCATCACTGATACGCCAAAATCATTGTCACCCGCCAGTATTGCCGACTCTATCGGCGATGCCCCTCTATACAGCGGCAACAGGGAAGGATGAATATTCAAAATCCCCTCCGGCTCAAACAAATCCAGCACCGCACCAGGGATAATCACCCCAAACGACGCCAACACACCGTGTAGTTCCGGCTGCTCCGACTTCAGTCGGCAAACCTCGTCAAGATCCTCCTTTTTCCGCGCATGAAACACGATTTCGAACTGCTGTTCTAAAATTTTAAGCGCATATTCCGCCAAAGACCCATTACCGAAAAAGATTATTTTCTCTCTATTCATAATGCCCCCTAAAACAGTAAAATGAATTAGCGTGGGTACTATACGAGGAAAGGCTGAGCAACGGAATGAGGCGTACTAGGCGTACGACGAATGAGTAGCGCAAGCCTTGACGAAGTAGAGGGCCACGATAATTCATTTTACTCTTCGCCCCATAATTTCTTATTATCGCGAATCTCCTTCTCGTAATCTTCCACCGGCACCAAATCACCCTTGTCATTCATCTTATAAAACGCATCTTCTTTATCCCGAATATGGTCGATAAAAAGCACCCCATTCAAGTGGTCAATTTCGTGCAGCAGCGTCCTCGCCAGCTCATCGGTAGCCTTAATCCGCACCTCTGTGCCGTCCTCTAATTTCGCCTTCACTTTTACTTTCGAAGCTCGCGGCACCATCCCATAGATAGAAGGCACCGACAAGCACCCCTCGTAATCAGTCTTAATCTTGCCCTCGGTCCGAATCACCTCTGGGTTAATTAGCGCCGTAAAAGTCCCATTTTTCTTATCTTCCAAATCATCGCGAATAATAATAATCCGTTTCAACACCCCCATCTGAGGCGCTGCCATCGCCGCCGAGAGCTCATAAGGATGTTTCGCCTCCCAATCCAGGGATAATTTGCGCATATCAGCAATTACGCCCAAGATTTCATCATCAATCTTGCGAACTTTCTCCGATTTCTCCCTGAGCCGCTTGTCCGGCGTAGTAATAATTTTCATAAGCCTATTATATCACACCTCAGGGGTAAAGTAAAACTTTGAAGCCTGTCACAAAAATCGGCACCACCTCCGGTGTCGATTTGCCAAATCTATAAACTTACACCTCAATTAACTCGGAAGAATTAAGATCGTGGTCCTTCATCGCCACCTTCCGAATCGCCGGGTCCTCATAGGTACTATAGTAATACGTCTGAGTCGCCGAAGAATATCCACCCGTATAAATCGTCTTCTCATAAGCGCCATCACCCATCTGCGCGCCGCCATCAATCATCGCCACCCCAGTTAGAGTATGGAACAAACGCGACACATTCGATGCTTCATCGCTCTGCATCGGATAGTGCGTATTGAGATACGCTACCCGGATAAACCTATCAGTAGAATAGAACCCACCCGGGATCCCGCGCATCAACGACCCCGAGCCAAACGCAGTCATCTTCTCCTTACCCCATTTGACCTCTTTCGGCATCTGCGGGAACAAGTTCATGTAATTACGCAAATTCTCCTTGTGCCACCCGTAACCCGGCTGGTTAGTTAGAATATCCACGTCATTTTCAAAAATCTCCATCCCGTTAGTGGTATATTCCACTACAATAGACCTCTTCGCATCTCCAATAATCCAGTGCAGCTGCGATACCGGGTACTGTTCATTAATTGGTTTTGCCACAATCGCAACGTCACGAAGCGCCTTCTCTGCCTCATCCACCGTCTTGAAATTCAGCGCCACCCATAGCGGAAATTCATAGGCCGCGACGTTTGTCTTGCCATCCACCTCCGAGTCAGTATAAGCAGCATAGCCAGGGAAATTCAACCCCGCTACAGCCAGTCCCCATTCATTAGCACAGTCAAAGTACAGCGGTGTATTTTCAGCGATAATCCCCATCCCAATCAGCGCTGGCGAACTCGTCATCTCCCCGAGAAATGCCGACTTATATTTATACCCCCGCGGCGTAATCACGACCTTCTGTCCATATGGCGTACTCCAGTCCAAATTCCGCCCAAAATACATATTACCTTTATCATCGCTGAACCTAGCGCCTGTACACATGAAACCTCCTAATAATAAATGCTTATACTTATTTTACCACATTCTTGCGCAAAAACCGTAGTATATTTATAATAAAACTATGGCTTCAAACAGACTGACGGAAAAAAGCATGACCAACAAGCGTTTCCAGAGAACCGAACAAGCCATTTTCGCCGCCTATTACAAAATCCGTGACTATCCGAGCGCCCAAAAACTTTCCAAGCGTGCCGGCATCTCCCGTTCGACCTTCTACCGCCACCACCAAGCCACCTCCAAAATTCCTCAAGACTATGAGGAATATTTATTTGCGGTTTATTTGCACAGAATTAAAAAGTATCTCAATAGCGACGCCCCTAATCTCAAAATCATCTTTTTTCGGTTCGTCGTTTTTATCTCAAGCAATAGAGAAGTATTTAAAGCCCTCTTCGGCGAGGGTCGCAAGGAAATCATCAAAAAAATGCTCCACCCGCTTAAACCAGTTATCATAGCGAGCTGGGACACCTCAGTTAATCTCGACCGCATCTTTAAAATTTACGAGAATGAAGTTCTCGGCATCATTGAAGTCTGGAGCGAGGAGCGCTTCATTAACCAAAAAATCACAGTAGTTTTCAATGTTATCATGTATATGACTGAGCACGCCTGTCGCAACCTTTTGCCACTCAAAAAATTTACAAAAAACCAGGAGGGTCAAGGGTAATCTTGAAGTTTTGATCTAAACCCTTACAAGCCTCTAGCAGAGCTTTGCGCGATTTGGCTCGGACTATAATCTGCCAAGTGTAACCTCTGTTGGTCCGTTCGTGAAAAGCCGGACAGGGCGGGGAAACCATGAGCCGCTCATCAGCCGACAATCGCTTCGCTGTCTCACGCACCTTTTTTAGTACTATCGCCTCTGTTTTCATCGTAATCTCTAGTTTCATCGCAAATCGAAACGGCGGGAACCCACCCTTTCGCCTCTGTCGAATCAGATACTCATAAAACCCCAGATAATCCTCGTCGCACGCAAACTTCACTGCCGGATGCTCAGGCCGAAAGGTCTGGATAAACACTTCCGCCGTGTCTAGATGTCCCCGCCCCACGCGCCCAATCACCTGAGTCAGCAGTTGAAATACTCGCTCCTCCGCCATATAATCAGGGAGCGACAGCCCCGCATCCGCCTGCACCACCCCCACGGTCGCGAGACGAGGCAAATCCAGCCCCTTCGCCACCGTCTGTGTCCCGACCAAGATATCTACCTCGCCGTCTCGCACCTCTGAATACACCGCATTTAGCCCCTCACCTTTCTTGTTGTCCGCATCAAACCGCCTCACCCGCGCAGTAGGGAACAGCTTCTTTAGCTCCGTCTCTAGTAGCTTCGTCCCAAACCCCTTGTGCACCAGCCCCGGTGCCCCACATTTCGGGCAGGCCACTGGCACCTTTTCTGCAAACCCGCACGTATGACAATGTAATACATATTCGTCCGCGTGCAGAGTCAGGGGCAGGAAACAGTTCGGGCACAAAATCTCCTCCCCACAACTCTCGCAAATCGTAAGGGGCGCCGACCCCCGTCGATTATGAAAAATCAGCGTCTGTCGCCCCTGTTCCAAATTCCGCTTAATCGCCGCAAGCAACGCTCCTGAGAAATACTTATTCTTAGTAAAATTATCCCTGTTCTTAAAATCTATAATCTTTATCTCCGGTTTCACTGCTGCCGACTTGGCTTTCTCTGTTAAAGCCACCACCGCCCCCTGCCGCGACGCTAGATAATAATCTTCCACCGTCGGTGTCGCCGAACCTAGCACCAGGGAACACCCTGCCGCCCGTGCCATAAAACTCGCCACCCGAATTGCCGAGTACTTCGGTGAGTTCTCCTGAAAATACGTCCCCTCGTGCTCCTCGTCGATAATAATCAGCCCCAAATCCGCCAGGGGGGTAAACAGCGCCGACCTTGGCCCCACTACTATTAACGGCTCCTCCGCCCCCAGCATCTTCTCAAAAATCAAATGCCGCTCCGCCTCTGTCTGCTGGGAATGTATCAATACCACCTTTTCGCCAAAATATTCCTGAAAAACCCGAACAAGTTGCCCCGTCAACGCTATTTCCGGCACCAAAACGATGCTAGATTTTTGCCGTTTAAACGCATTTAGAGCCATTTTGAGATAAACATTAGTTTTTCCGCTACCAGTCACACCAAACAGCAGTTTCGTGCCTTCTGGCGCCTCCTGGAGGCCTTTCAGCGCCTTTTTCTGCGCCTCATTCAGCGGAATTTCCACCAAATCCGCCACTTGTTCGGTTTCTGCCTGGGCACCGAACATTTGTTCGGTTTTACGGCGCTTCTTCTGAACTCCTCTGGGAAGCACTAGGGATACCGCCTGACCTGACGCTGCCAAATAATACTCGTGTAAAAACCCGATAGTTTTAATCAAATGTTTCGGCAGCGGCTTTGAATACAAAACTTTATTAATCGCCTTGGTCTTAAAATCCGGTTGCACAATTTTTTTAATAACCACGCCTGGCACCACTCGCCGCCCTATCGGCACCGTCACAATTTGCCCCGGCGCCAGGGAACCATCAAAATTATACGTCAGCACCTCCACCTTTCCCTCTGGTATCACCTCATAAAACATACTCCCATTATACCACCCCATCACACTTATGCTACCAAAACCGCATTCAAGGGGTTGAAAAACCAATCCATCTGTGCTAAGATGCTCCCCAGACGATTTTGGGCGAGAGTGTGTAGAATTTACCTTAATAATCTGGCGGTAGAAAGGAGGGTCTATTGATGACACTTTCATTCAAGCTGGGACGGTTACGCCTAACAGTAAGATTGAAAATCGCTCCCAGAAGAAGGAAGCGATAATCAATTTTCCCATAATTAAATTCTAAACCATAGGCTTAAAATCTTACTGTAATTTTAAGCCATAAGACCTAATAAGTCAAGCCGAGATTCGTCTAACCCGCCAGATAACCGCTCGCAAGATTATAATCCTGCGGGCGGTTTCCATTGTGTGTTATAATGAAAATGCGAAACTATAGCTACTATTGCTCCATAAAGAGTAAAATGCGGCTATTTACGCGGCGCCTCTTTATGGAGTAGCTATGGTTTCGCGACTAAGTAAATAGTCGCATTTTTTAGGTGCGAGAAGGAGAAACAATGGAAAAATACCCAGAAAATAACAAAGATGAACGATATAGCGACGCAAAGAAATGGTTTACTGGCACCCAGGAAGAACTAAAAAAAGAGCGTCAAAAAACTCAGGAAGATTATAATAGAGAAGAGGAAGGAAAACATAGCCTTATAGATTTAGACAAGTTGAAAAAAGATCTAGAAAAAGAACGTGCCAAAACGCAAGAAGATTATGACAACGAGTAAATGCTATTATTCTTATAGATACTAAATGCTACTTCTTTTATGCATCTCATAGAAAGGCCCCTAACGCGTCTCTCCATCACGCTTATGCTACCAGAATCGCATTCAAGGGGTTGAAAAACCAATCTATCTGTGTTAAGATGCTCCCCAGACGATTTTGGGCGAGAAAGGAGTAGAATTTACCTTAATAATCTGGCGGTAGAAAGGAGAATGGGTTAGATGACGTTTACTGTTACTCTGGGGCGATTTCACCTCAAGTTAACAATCGCCCTCCGAAGAAGGCGACGTTAACTAACTCTAGTTAAATTGTAATCCATCAGCTTTGATAAGTCAAGTCCAATTTCGTCTAACCCGCCAGATAACCGCTCGCAAGATTATAATCCTGCGGGCGGTTTCCATTGACCATCAAAACATTACAACGAAATAATCGTTGTAATTTTTACACATCTCGCCAAAATGTGCTATAATAGAGACAGTTAAAGCGAGGTATTATGTTAGAAATTTTTGTCACATCTCGGGTGCGCCGCAAAATCTTGGTCGTGTTCGCCAAGTATCCAGATTTTAGGACCCACGTCAGGGGTCTCGCCAAGCTCATCAAAGAAGACCCTGGCAACATCCAGAGGGAACTAGAACGGATGGCGAAGGGCGGCTTTCTCATCGTCACCAAGAAAGGCAAGACCAAAATCTACCAGACCAACAAGCAATTTCCGATTCTAAAGGAGCTCCAATCCATCGTCATCAAGAGCCAAAAGGGCAGCAAACCCAGTAAAACCATAGGCTAAAAGATGAGTAAAATTTTTGATCGTCTCTGCGAGAAACGTGGGTTAGATGCTAGTTTTCTAAACCCCAAATACGAAAATCTCACCGACCCCTTTATCCTCCCAGATATGGATAAAGCTGTCGCCCGTATTAGGCAGGCCATCGAGAATCAAGAAAAAATCCTCATCTACGGCGACTACGACGTGGACGGCGTCACCGCTAGTACCGTGATGGAGCAAACCTTGACCTTCGCTGGCATTAAACCCGAAAACATCGAAATCTTGCTCCCCGACCGCTTCGCCGACGGCTACGGTATGAGTCCCAAATTAATCGACCGCGCCAAGAAACACGAAATCACCCTCGTCATCACCGTCGACTGTGGCTCCCGTAACCACGCCATTATTGACGAACTAAATACGCTAAACATCGACACCATCGTCACCGATCACCACGAAACTGCCGACGAAATGCCAGAGACTGTCGCCATCATCAATCCTCACCGCAAGGACCACCCCACCGAAGTCCTCCAGAACCTCGCCGGCGTTGGCGTAGCATTCAAGCTCGCCCAGGCTCTCGTGAAATCAAATCTCATCAAAGACGGTCAGGAGAAATGGCTTCTCGACCTCGTCCTCCTTGGTACCATCTGCGACAGTATGACTCTAACCGGCGAGAACCGCCTCCTCGGCTACTACGGCCTCAAAGTGTTAGAAAAGACTCGTCGCCCCGGCCTCATCGAATTAATGAGAAGAGCCGGAGTAAAAAATTTGAACGCCGAGTCCATCGGCTTTCAGATTGGCCCGCGCCTCAACGCTGCCGGCCGCTTAGAATCCGCCGATATCTCTTTAAATCTCCTTCGCACTCACAGCGCCGTCGACGCCGCCCCCCTTGCTGAAAAACTAGAACAATTGAACAAAAAACGTAAAAATGAACAAATCTCTGCCACCCGCGAAATCAAAGACCGCGGTATTAAGCCCGGTCCCGTTATCATCGAGACCGGCAAATGGCACGAAGGCATCCTCGGCATCGTCGCGGGACACTTACTAGAAGACTACCACAAACCCGCCTTTGTTCTGACCGAGACCACCGACAATATCTATAAAGGTTCAGGTCGCAGCTTCGGCGATTTTAACCTCGCCGACGCCCTCACCCACATTCAAGATACCATTATCAGCGGTGGCGGCCACGCTGGTGCCGCCGGCGTCCGCGTGAGCGGAGATAACCTCTACGCCTTCAGGGAAAAGCTCAACGCTTACTACAAGGACCTCAATCTCAAAGACCAATCAGATTTTTTTAAAACCCACGCCGACCTCGACCTCACCGACTTTTCCGAACTAGATCTAAATCTTCTCGACGAACTAAAGCAACTCGAACCCTTCGGACCAGGGAACGAAGAGCCCATTTTCCGCCTCCAAAATGCTGACCTCGTTAATGTCACCCGTATGGGTGCCGACCGCAATCACTTAAGACTCGACCTCCGCGACCCCAACGGCCGTCAACTCAAATGTCTTGCCTTCTTCGCCCCCGAGGAATGGCTGAGTCTCGACCCCGCTTACGACCACATCGAACCCCTCATCAAACTCACCGAAAACGACTTTAACGGCGTTAAATCCTGCGAGGCTAGGATTGTTGACATTCGTCATATCGACGGGTGACGGATTTGGAGGGGGACCCCCAAAATTGCAGCCAATTTTGGGGGAGGAAAATCCGGCAGGACCCGTCGAGAGTTATGATATAATTAAACTATGAGAAAAGTCATTCTGAAATGCAAGCTCAAGAGTCGCGACGAGTTTGAGCAAAAGCTCGCCGACATCGATTTGGATTTTTCGCCTATCTACTGGCAGCACGACCGCATCTATGTTCCGCGCAACTACAAACCACATTCCAATTTCCCCCGCATCATTATGCGCACTGAGATGAAGGCCGTCGACAAGCCCGCCAAGTATTTCTTTGTCTTAAGGCGCCACATCGAGGATTCCGGCGTCGATATCGTCGAGGAGACCACCACCAAAGATTACGAATCAATGGTCAATATCATCCTTCAGCTCGGCTTCAAGCCTATCGCCGAAGTTTCTCGCCGCCGCCAAGAACTCAAAATGGGCGAGGGAACTACCATCTACCTCGATAAGGTCGACAATCTCTCCGGCTACTACGCTAAAATCGAATCCGACCTCCAATCCACCGACTCTGTCCAATCCGCCAAAGAAGACCTCGTCAAAACTTTCCAAACCCTCGGCGAATCCCACTTCGTGGACAAACCCTATTTTGAATTATAGTATTGCCAATCCGAGGGAGTAAGACTTGGGCTAGCGCCCCGGAGCGCTCCCGAGGATGGCAATACTATAATTCAAATTTAGACTTTATCCCCGCGGTGGTTCGCCGTCGGGTTCGCCAAGTAGTTTCTTGGACTTAATTTCATACCGCTTGCCATTCACCGGCGAAACATAATAATCTTCATTCAATAAGTTCACGAACATCGTGAGATCTTTGTCATCCATGATGATAATCGAGCCATCATCATCGGTCATCAACTCTAATTGCATTTCATCGGCGTAATCTAGCAGCTTATCTTGTGGCATTTCTTCGGCAATGTCCATCGCTTGGACTTTTTTCAAAATCGGTTTTTTATCCGCCAGTAATCCATCTAGAGTCAAACCTTCCGCAAACGACAGTTTATACTTCTCGGTGAGCTCCTTCGCTTTCGCCTCCGCAATCACCTGCGACTTATAATCATACTGGAACAAATTCTCAAACTTTGCTTGATTGAACACAATAATCACGCCATCCACAATCGCCACCTGGTTATCGTCCGGCATCTTCAGCGCAATCTCCGCAGAGAAGGGCTCAAACGACTCACCATTAATCTCCCACGAAGTCGCACCCTTAAGCGCCGCTGAAGCCGGCAAAATCTTCGCAATATAAAACGTCTTCATCCCAGACTCGCCCGGATAAGTGAACTTCGCAATAATCCCTTTGACTTTCTTAAAGTCATACTCATTCTCCGAGAAATAATCAATATCTTTATACTCGTTCTCAATCAGGTGAATCAAAGTCTCCGCCCGCCCCACCTTATTTAAAGTCGTCCGGTAAATCACCTTCTCCTCGCCATCAGCACGCTCATATTCACGGCACTCCAGCCCCTTATCTGCCTCAGTAATAATATACGAAATTGCTTCCTGCATAAACATCGCCTTCACCGCCCCCGTTAGTTTGTCAGAATACTTAATCTTATACGGCGTATAATTCTTGTTGAACAAAAACAACTCCGCGCTCACATTATTTTTCACCTCGTCAATCTCATTCGCCCACAAGAACACGTCAAATTCGGTATTTTCCATATTTTATCTCCACTTATTTTCACTATTATATCACGAAACCAAAGAAGTTTGAAATCTGTTTCCCATTATTATGAAATAATAACAGGAATGCGCAAGAGGAAACTGTTCGGTTTTTACCACCCCAGTCACAAAACTTCGTTCGGTTTTTGGTGCGCATCGTGTTCGGGAAATTAACAGGGTATTTATCCACACTTGTGGAAAACTCCCCATATAGAAAAATCTTAAAAAAAGTCTAAAAAAGCACTTGCATTTTTGTCAAAAATATAATAAACTAAAACCAGCGAATAAATTAAACAAAAACGCTAAACAAACACGCCAGAAGGCAGTACATTAAAAACATTTGAGACCGATCATCTAGGAGCTTCGCGCGCATTAAATCTTAAGCGAGATGCGAAAAAACAATCGTGCGTACCTCCCTAACACACCTCCCAATAAAACTCTATATGGTCTAAACACAATAAGTCTCTCAACGGCTGCGATATATGATTAGCTTCGCGCTGGTAAATCGTGGTGGACAACTTGTGTTACTATTAAACAAAAATCAAAGCAGAAACAAAACCGCTGAAGTTTCTAGTTGAGCGGTCTCAAATAACGATAAAACAGGATATATATTGTATAATATATATATGGAGAAACTACATATCCCTGTATTATTATCTGAAGTTCTGGCAAATCTGGAACCGCATCCCGGAGATAAATATTTAGATTTAACTGCCGGCTACGGGGGACACGCCAGTAAAATTTTGGATGTGACACAGTCCTATAAAGATTCATATCTGGTCGATCGCGACGAATTCGCTGCGAATTATTTAAGACAGGAGTTCCCGCCCGAAACCACGATCTTAAACACCGATTTTTATAGTGCAGTGCTGCAGCTTTTGAAGTGTGGAAAAACTTTCGATATAATACTCGCCGATTTTGGAGTTTCCTCCCCGCAACTAGATCGAGAAGAGCGTGGTTTTTCATTCAAATATGACGCCCCTCTCGATATGAGGATGGACCGTAGGCAAAAACTTACAGCGTATGATATTGTAAATGGTTATAGCGAAAGGCAGTTAGCGGAACTATTTATTAAGTATGGTGAAGAGCAAAAGGGTCGTGCCGTAATGTTTGCTAGGGTTATTGTGCATCATCGCCCGATTCAGACCACCAAGGAATTAGCTGAGCTAATCAGGGTCAGAATTCACGGCTACAGCAGGCTCCATCCGGCTACCAAGATTTTCCAAGCTATCCGTATAGCGGTCAATGACGAGCTCGGGCAGATCGAAAAGACTCTCCCGCTCTTGCCACAGCTGCTAAATCAAAACGGTCGCCTCGGAATTATCACCTTCCACAGTCTAGAAGACCGGCTGGTCAAGGATTTCTACAAAGAAGCCTCCAGTCACGGCGAAGAGTCCGCTCTCGCTATCAAGACTAAAAAGCCCATCATTGCGGATCCTCAAGAATTAGTTATCAACCCGCGGGCCCGGAGTGCGAAACTGCGAGTGGCCGTCAAGCGGAATTGATAAAATAAAAACATAAAAAGGAGGCAAATATGCCAAAACAAATCGTAGTTGCGAACAAGTCTCGCAAACAAACAGTTAAGGTAAATTTCCGCTAGTCTCCCTTATACTTAGGCGGGTAAGACCAACCGCAAGGGAACCTTATTCCGCCTAAGTTTTCCGGGACAGCGATATGGGCCAGAGTGTGGCCTACCATTAAAAAAGTTTCACATTGGGTGTGTGAAAATATGTATGACCTTCCCGGGGAAACTACTATAAGTCACTTATAGCTCTGCTTATAACAAGCCCCCGGACTAAGACAAAGATCAAACAAAAACAATGTGAAAACCAAAATCAAAATAAAAATTAAGCGAGGAAAACAAATCAAATGTACAGTCAAACTTACGTCACCAGAAGGGAACCGATGGCTACCAGTTTCGTCCGCGGTCGCAACACTGTCCGCCATACCAAAAGAAGCCTAGGCTCTATCTCCCAAATTGCCATCATCTGTATGCTCACTCTCGTATTTGGCCTGATTTACGTCGCTGAAGGCACCAAAGCCACCAGCTATGATTATGAAATTTCCTCCGTTGAAATTGAAATTACTGAAATGAATGTCAAACTCGATGATCTCGCAGTTGAAAAAGCGCGTCTGAACTCCGTTGCTACCGCCGAAAACAGTACCGTCGCGGCGAATATGGAGCACGCCACGGTATCTGGTTATGCCACGGAATAATCGTTCAAAATCCACTAAAACCTCTAGTCAAACCGCCAAACGGTTAAATATTTTGAAAAAAGTTGCCCTGTTCGCCCTTGCTATTATTACGGTGCGGCTTTTTTTCATTCAAATCATTGAGCATAATGCCTGGGTCGCTAAAGCTAACGAGCAACACACCCTTCTCGAAACCATTACCGCCAAACGCGGCGAAATCTATATGATGGACAAAGGCGAGCCAGTCGCAGTGGTACTAAACCAAACTAATTACCAAATCGTCATCGACCCCACCGTCACCAAAAAAGAAGATATCGAAAAAGTCATCAAGGACTACGCCAAAGATTACCAAACCGCCGACATTGACGAAGTCTACGCACAAGAAGGTTTAAGATACGCCATCGTTGCTAAAAACATCCCCCGCGATCTCGCCGAAAAAATCGCTGAATCCGAAACCCCCGCCGTCTGGCTTAAGAAAACCAACCAACGCGTTTATCCTGAAGGGGAATTAGCCTCTGGGTTACTTGGGTTTGTTAATACCGACGGTGTCGGTCAATACGGCGTTGAGGGTTCACTCAACCAAGCCCTTTCCGGCGAAGACGGCCTCATTAAGACTACCGCCGACGTCAATAATGTTGCCCTCTCTATCGGTAAAGACAACGTCAAAATCCCCGCCGAAGATGGCGCCAATCTCGTCCTCTCCATCGATCGTGGTCTCGAAAAAGGCGTAGAAAACCTCGCGGTAGAGGCTATCAACAACACCGCTGCCACTAATGCCTCAGTCCTCATTATGAACCCAAATACTGGCGAGATTCTCACAATGGCAAATCTCCCCAATTATAACCCTTCAGATTACGCTAATGTCACCGATGCCTCCGCCTATAATAATTACACTACCGACGTCCCCTATGAGCCAGCCTCCATTTGTAAAAATTTCGCTTTCTCCGCCGCCATTAACGAAGGTAAAATGACCCCCGAAACCACCTTTTTCAACCAGCACTACGAAGTGGTAGATGACTGGAAAATCTGGAACGCCGAGCAGCGCAGCAGCTTATATGGTACCCTCACTATGCGCGATGCTCTTTACTGGTCGCTTAACACCGGCTCAATTTATGCTTTAAAACTCCTCGGCGACAACCCTAACCAAATCACCCAGCAAGGCAGGGAAAGACTCTACGACTATTATTATAATAAGTTCCGCCTCGGCCAAGCCACCGGCATCGAACTAATTGAGGCTGAGGGCTACATCGAGGACCCCAACGAAGGCTGGGGTCGTGACTCTACCTATGCCAATATGACTTTCGGCCAAAACCTCCAAATCACTATGCTCCAAACCGCCACCGCCTTCTCGGCAGTGATAAACGGCGGCACTTGGCGCACCCCGTCAGTCGTCAAAGGGGAATTGGTCGATGGGGAAGTTGTCTCACTAGACAATACATCGGCGGGTGACGACTCTGAAAAGGGGGGCGTTACATGGACGGGTGACGGACCTGGAGGGGCCCCTCCATTGAGCGAAAGCGAAATGGGGGAGGACAAGGTCCGGCAGGACCCGTCCAGAGTAGAAGATAAGATTTTAAGTGACGAAACCTCATCTATGATGCGCGAAATGCTCATCAACAACCGCGGCTACAAAGCCCGCGCCGGCATCGACCGCGCCGGCTACGACGTCGGTGGCAAATCCGGTACCGCCCAGGTTGTAAGAAACGGCGCCTACGACGATACTTTCGCCGAGCTCATCGGTTCCTACATCGGTTTCGTCGCCCCTTCCGGCGAAATGCCCCAGTATGTCATTATGACCAAAATGTGGGGTGAAGGCCAATCTATCGGCTCTGGCGACGCGATGGACTTATTCGACAAACTTTCAAATTATCTCATTGACTATTACAAAATCAAACCAGGAGGAGTATAATAATATTATGACATTATTTAATGATGAAGTTTTTCACGGTTTACTACTAGCCTTAGGGGGCTTCCTTCTTTCAATGGCTCTTACTCCGTTTTATACCCATTTTGCTTACAAGTACAAATTCTGGAAAAAGCAGAAGCAAACCACCGTTGATGGCAAAGCTTTGCCCGTAATGACTAAGCTTCACGCTCATAAATTCAAGCACGTTTTCCCGACTATGGCTGGTCTTATCGGCGTCATTTCTGTCACAATTGTCACCTGGGCTTTTAATCTCGATCGTGGTCAGACCTGGCTCCCGCTGGTCGGATTCCTAGGGGGCGCCCTAGTCGGCGTGATTGATGACTGTATCAATATCTTTGGCACTGGTCGTGGCGCCGCGGGTCTTCGCGGCCCGGTCAAATTTGCCCTCATTACCATCGTGGGTCTAATTCTCGGTTGGTTCTTTGCTTATAAACTCGGCTGGACTTCCATTCTTATCCCATTCCTCGGCGATTTCGAAGTCGGCGCCATAGCTATGATGTTGATTTTCGCTTTTGCCGTCGTTGCGACCTCTAACGCCGTCAATATTTCAGACGGTCTTGACGGTCTCTCTGGGGGGCTAGCTATGATGGCGTACGCTGCCTACGGCGTAATTGCCCTTTTGCAAGGGAATGTCTTACTTTTTGGCTTCTGTCTCACCGTGGTTGGCTGGCTATTGTCCTACATTTGGTTTAATGTCCCACCCGCCCGCTTTATGATGGGCGACACCGGCTCATTCGCGCTCGGCGCTGGACTCGGTGTGGTAGCAATGATGACCAATGCCTTCCTCCTCCTCCCAATCATCGGTCTACCTTTCGTAGTTGAGGCTGGTTCATCATTAATCCAACTCGCCTCCAAGAAATTCTTCCACCGTAAAATCTTCATCTCCGCCCCACTTCACCACCATCTGGAAGCCAAAGGTTGGGGTGAAGCCAAAATCGTGATGCGTTTCTGGATTGTCGCCGGCGTCTGCGCCATCCTCGGCATCTTTATCGCCGCTACCGGTGGTGCGCTATGAAAAATCGTAAACACAAATCTGACCTGGTGATACTATTTGCCGCTCTAGCGCTGATGGCTACGGGTCTAATTATCATCTACGCCATCGGCCCAATGCGCGCTAATGTCTTAAATAACACTTACGGCACTGATTACGACCGCAATTACTTTTTCATCGGTCAGCTCCGCTCCGTCATTCTATCGCTCGTCTTTTTCTTCGCCGCCTTCAAATGGATACCCTATAAATACATCAAAAAATACGCCAAACCCATTATGATTACCGCACTGGTTCTTTCCGCACTCCTCTGGGTCTTATCTATGACCGGCTCTAGTCTAGCCAAATGCGAACTCGGCGAATGTCGTTGGTTCAACTTCGGTGGTCTCAGCTTCCAGCCTGCCGAGTTTCTTAAATTAGCTCTTGTCATTTACCTAGCTGATTTCCTCGCTCGCAAAAAAGCCGAAGGGAAAATTGGCGATTTCCGGGAGTTCTGGCTGCCACTCCTAGTCGTTTGTGGCGCCTCACTTTTTCTGGTAGTCATCGCTCAGGGCGACCTCGGCACTGGTGTGACGCTGATTGCGATTATTTTTGGTATGCTTTTAATGTCCGGCATCCCTGCCAGACAATACCTCATTATGCTAGCCCTCGTCCTAGCGGTAGCAATCGGTGCTGTGGCCACCTCTAGCCATCGTATGGAGCGTGTCGACGCCTGGCTTGCTACTCTGACCAATGGGGAATCTTCCGATTCGACTTACCACATCGATAATGCGATGCTCGCCATCGGTACCGGTGGCTTCTTCGGCGTCGGCATCGGTAATTCCATCCAGGCCACCGGCTACCTTCCCGAATCTATTAACGACTCCATTTTTGCGATTCTGGGTGAAACCTTCGGCTTCATCGGGCTATTTCTCATTCTGGTAGTCTTTGCCGCCATTCTCCTCCGGATGCTCAAAGTCGCCGAGCACACCTCCGACGATAATGACCGCCTCACCGTGGTTGGCGTTTTCTCTTGGTTTCTTGCCGGCGTCGTGGTAAATATTATGGCTATGACTGGCCTGGTGCCCGTCACCGGTATCACACTCCCGCTCATCTCCTATGGCGGCACCAGTATGATTTTTATCGCCTTCGCAATTGGCTTAAGTTTACAAATTTCGTGTTATACTAGTAGAGAGGTAATCAAAAATGAAGATATTAGTAGTCGGGGGCGGCTCCGGGGGTCACATTACACCAGCCGTCGCCGTAGTTCGTGAAATTATAAGTCAGAAACCTCGTGCCGAGGTCGAATTTTGGACTGATTTTAAGTATTACAAAAACGTCACTCGTCTCACTACCGAAATCGGTGTTGAATGGGGCGAAGAAACCCGTCACAAGAAGACTCCCTACATCAGAGTCCGTCGTATTCCTGCTGGCAAACTTCATCGCTATGCTAATTGGAAATTCAAGGATTATTTTACCCATTTAGACATCACTCTAAAAGACCTCATACTAGGTAATATTCTTGGCTTCTTTGGTTTTATTGCTGGCATCATTACCGCCTTTTGTCGTCTTGTTCGTAAGCGCACCCGCCCCAGTGTCATTTTCTTAAAGGGGGGCTTCGTCTGTCTACCGGTCGGGTTGATGGCGCGTCTTTTCAAAATCCCTTACCTGATTCACGAATCTGACACCGTCGCTGGCCTCGCCAACCGTATTTTGATGAAGCACGCGCGTAAGGTCGCCTTTGGCAGCCCTATCGACCCCGAAGTCTCTGAAAAGCACCCCAATTACGTCTGGACCGGCATCCCGATTGGTCCCGAGTTTAAGCCGGTCAGCCCTTCTAAGCAGCCTACGCTCAAAAAAGCCTTCTCCTTTAACCCCGATAAGCCTCTAGTCGTGATTACCGGTGGATCGCAAGGTGCCGAGAATCTTAACGAAGCCACCCGCGCCATTTTGCCCGAATTACTCAAATTCACCTCCGTCGCTTTAATTGCCGGCCGTAAGCATTACGAAAATATGGTTGACCTCAAGAAATACGAAAACTGGGACAAAGCCTCGCTTGAATCCAACTTCCGGATGTGGGAGTTTAATACCACGATGAATGAGCTGATGGGTGCCGCTGATGTCGTGGTCTCGCGCGCCGGTGCCACTACTATCGCCGAACTCGCCGGTCTTAAAAAGGCCGTCATTCTGGTGCCGTTTGAGCGTCTCCCTGGTGATCACCAGTCTAAGAATGCCGAGCGCCTAGAGAAGCTCGGCGCCGCTTCCGTAGTTAGTGATATGAAAATGTGTGAAACCCCCACCCTCCTACTTGACGAAATCCGTCATCTTATTAAATCCCCCCGTCTTCGCGCCGATATGGCCGATAAACTCGCCGAGGAAGCCCGCTCCGACGCCGCCTGCCGCCTCGCCAACCTAATCCTGGAGGAAGCCTAAGGTGGGAGAAGAGCCTAAGCTCGTCAGTCGTCGTGACCACAAAAAGTCTACCTTCGTGCTTGGTCGTACTATCGGCGCCGAAAGGGAACACCTCGAGACCCGAAACGAGCGCGCAGCCGCCCGCAAAAAAGACAAGCAGAGAAAAACCCTCCGTCTTGTATTTGCTATTCTAGGTTTTGTGGTATTAATTGTGATTTTAATTATTCTATTCAAATCCTTCCTTGACGGTAAAAGGGAAGAGCCCGTTATCGAGTCCACCGAGCCAGCCACCACCGTCTCCTACGAGCCCACCATCGAAATCGTCGACGAATCTGCTTCTGCCACCGGCGGCAAAATCACCACCCGTATGAAAGAATACATTGGCCAGCTCGAAGCCGACCTCAAATCTTACAACCTAACCCCAATCAAAGCCGTCATCCCCCGCGACGCCATCCGTGAAGTCGACTTCTACCTCGACGGCTACACCGGCTACATTAAGACCGTCATTGATCGTGGCGCTGGCGTCACCGCCGAGGATACCGACCGGATGCTCCGCTATCTAGTCGAGCAGGGCATCACCGACTTCGAATACATCGACGTCCGCATCGACGGCCGCGCCTTCTGGCGCTAAACATTGTTCGGTATTTGTTCGGTAGAGTATAATTCCGTAATACCCTACTTTTGTTCGGTTTTTGTTCTAGCATTTTAGGCGTCTCACACGGCAGAGCAGGACAAATTCAGCCAAAAAACAGGGAAAAACGCAAAATAGGGAAACAAAACGGGGAAAAGTCAAATCCGTATATTTTAAGCCATGAAACCCGGCATTAACAGGGGTAGCTAAATATACCTCCTTTCAGAAGCATAAAAATGATTTGGCCCGTTGTAAATTTCACATAATCTCAGTGTGCGAGCACTCCCTGAAAACGTTATAGAAATATCTGTAGTTTTGGGGTGGCTAGAATCTCTAAAGGTTAATAGTGCTTCTACAGTACGGACTAAAGTGCGAGTACCTGCCAGATTATGTGGAATTTACAACTGTCCAAGTCCAGCTTCTGAAAGGAGGTATATTTAGCTACGGCAGGCTCGTGTCGATGCCGGATTTTGTGATATCCACTAACAGAACAAGTCCCATCCCGAAAATAGACATACTTAAAGCATAATTCTGTGTTTATAGACGATAACTTAACCGTCTTAAAACCATAACCGTAATGTCCTAAAATCTATATTGTGCGACATTATGCTTATGCTTAAATCCCAGCCTCATTGTCGAGCCAACCTTTCAAAAATCCGGACTTTTCATTCTTGCCCGGATTTATTTTTTGTAATTTCCTGTTCTTAGACTCTAATGCTTAATACTTAAGAATCCGTCAACTGAATTATCTACATCTGCAAACCCATCCGTCCGTTTAACAGGGGTAGACAGGGGTAAAGGCTTATGAGATGGATCGATTATCACGGTCGACTTTTCCTGATACTCCACCTCTGGACGAACAGGGGCGGGAACTGCGCTATTTCTAGCATGAGTGTCGTCATTTTTTACAGCGGTCGAGAACCTACTAACAGGGGCAGAATTAATATCGCTAGAGGGAACCATTGGAGTTGTCTTCTTTTCAAAACGCTTTTTCCCTTTTTTGATGCCACCACGAGATTTTTTGTTGTCACGCTTCCCTTTTTTAGTATCCTCTTGTTTTTCTGGTGTCTTCTTATTGTTTATCGCAGCTTCCCTTTTTTGCCCTTCGGTTCTCTCTGCGGCAAGTTTTGCTAAATCCTTCAGCCCTAACCGCTCTTTACCTTCGGCAGCATTTGGGCTGAGACCAGATTTACGCAAATCAGCTTGTGGCGTAGGTGAAAATCTCAAGTTCGGCTTTTGTTCGGTACGACGAGCAGAGCCAGCCATCTGCGTATTACGAGGCGACATACTACTATCGTGGACCACCTGGAACACTGGCTTTTCTTTAGTATTAATGGTCAGTTTAGGCTCATCTTGTCGCCCAGAATCCGATAATTCTTTCTTGAACTTTTCGGATTGCTCGATCGTCTCGCGAATCTCCTTTTCCACTTCCATCCGCGGGCGAGCATAGTATTCACGCGAATGTGCCACAATAGCATCGAAATTATCCGCTGGCGTATCTGGAATAGAGAGGGTAGTAGCCGAGAATGCCGGCACTTTTTCGCCGTTAATAATCATCGAAATCACAAAATGCCGGTTATTGAGTTGGATAATATCAGACTCCTCAAAAGTCGGCTCAAATTGCTTCACTAGCACTGGCGCATCATCCGCTGACACCCGGAATGAAATCGTCGTGCCTACGTTACCAAACACCGCATCGCGTACCGAATCGGTCATCTGCGCCACGTATTGGTTTGCTACGGTGAGATTTAAGCCGTATTTACGTGCCTCGGAGAGAATCACCGCGAACGAATCCGTCGCAAAGTTCTGAAACTCGTCTACATATAGATAAAATGGCCGCCTATCTGCCACATCCGGAATATCCGAACGCGACATCGCCGCGAGCTGTACCTTAGTTACTAGGAACGCCCCCAGAATCCCCGCATTATCTTCACCAATCAGACCTTTCGACAGATTGACCACTAAAATCTTCCCTTCGTCCATTATCTTCCGTATATCAAACGACGACTTAGGCTGTCCAATGATATTACGGATAATCGGATTAGCCGTAAATGCGCCTACCTTATTGAGGACCGGCGCAATCGATTCATTCACCTGTTTATCGTTCCACTGACCGAATTCGTGCTTCCAGAATTGTAACACCGTCACATCCTGACAGTACTCCAAAGTCTCTTTACGAAAGTCCTTATCTGTCAAAAGCCGCGAGATATCAAGCAGTGTAGTAGATGGCCTATCCAGCAGTGCCAAAAGAGTATAACGCAAAATATGTTCTAGTCTCGGCCCCCACGAATCACCAAACATCCGCTTGAGCACCCCAATCACCTCTGAGCAAATATTGGGTTTACGCGCCGGATCGGTGATTTCGAGCGGATTAAACGCCACCGGGAACGCCGTATCCGCCGGATTGAAATATACCACATCTCTTACCCGCGACTCTGGCACGAACCGCAAATTATCAATCGCAAAATCCCCGTGTGGGTCGATAATACAATATCCTTGATTATAAAAGACATCCGATAGAGCCAGCAGTTCCAGCAGTCCGCTCTTCCCTGCTCCAGTCTGGCCGATGATATAAACGTGACGTGAACGGTCGCGCCTAAGTAGCCCAAATTGGTGATTGATGCCACGGAAATTAGTCAGACCAAATGCCGAAATGTTCTCGTCGTTAGCAACCTCGCCAGTCAGCATCGGCAATTTAGCTGGTGGCTCCGCCGTTTTCGAGGAAGCCCACACGATATTTGGCGTTTCCACCGAAGTATGTGGCAAATGGTACACCGAAGCCAGTTCCGAGATATTTAGAATAAACCCGCGACTCGAGAATTGCCGCATTTTATAAGCATCCAAATCCGCCTTATTAAAACTACCTCCCAGCTGTTTAAACCCATTCAAATTGGTCGAATTATACTGCTTAAAGGTCCCGACTAGCGCCTGAATGTTTAGTTTTGCGTCAGTTTCGTTTTGTCCGAGGTACGCCAAGCGAATTTTTACTTCGTAACCTAGCTTAGTGGCCTTTTCCTCCGCTTTGGCGATACGCGTCTTGTCTCTTTCCGAAAGTTCAACTTTAACCTCTGAGCCAGTCCCGCCTGCCGGAGGCCTAAACAACGCTAGGAAAATCTCGCCGATATAAGTCCAGTCAATACCTATGCCACCAAACAAAGACTTGGCACCAGATTTCACTCGCTTCACCCACTTGTCAGTGGTGTTTTTATGCCAATCATCTGGAATTGGCCTAGTCAAAATCTGAATCCACAACTCCTCCGAACGGTCTGGGCTCAGCTTCGCCAGGGTCCCCGTAATCCCAGCCAGAGGGTCTACCTCGAAGTTCTCAAAAGTCTTAATCGGCAAAGCTTCGTTCTCAATTAACCCCAGTTCCGTCGAATACGCCACCGGATATTTACTCCGGTCATCCACATAGTCCTCGTTCATCTTATAAATCTGTACCGTCGGATATTGGGAATAAATCTGCCCCTCCACGAAACTCTGCAAAACCTTCGGCACCCACACATAGAACCTAATCTGCCCCGCCGTCGATACAATTTCAAACGACAAATGCTCCTGTACGCCTCCTGAATTCTTAAGCTCTTGCTTATCCCTTAAAATACCGTGTAAAGAAGCAAATAATTGCTCCGCCGCTAGCTCCTTTTTGTCGTTGGTCTTGGGAATCTCCAGCATCAATAGCACCGAATCGACATTTAATACCTTCAGCTTATTTAGTTTCTTATAATTTCTATATGTCAAAAATGCCAAAATCCCCACCACTGGAATCCAGAATATCGGCATTAAAATAAAATGTATAATCGCTTCCATAATACTATTTTACCACAATTATGCTAAAGTATATAAATTCTTGTCTACCTTCTTAAATAGTTTTTTATTCTGTAAATTTAGCAAAATCGTGGTTTCTTTTACCTTACGAGTTTTTAACACTCGCTTCACAATCTCTTCGCGCGTCAAAGGTTCTTCGGATTTTTCCAGTATTGACTGAATAATGTCTGATATAGTTCCCTTCTTGTACCCCCACGCAGACAAAGCGTAAATGCCCCGTCCAATTAGCACAAACCGTGAATCTTTAATTAGCTCATTATGGATTGCTTGTACCGTCACATTTTTACGTTTAAAATTGGACTCTTTGATTTCCCTAGCAATCTCCGAAAAATGCATCGGCTGCTTCTTTGCCTCGAGAATCACATAAATCTTGTCGCGAATGTTCTTAGGATTCACAGATGGCCACTTGGCAAGTCCCCATACGCCGTTAAGCTGGGCTAGTAGCTTAGAGATTGACGCCACCGCCCGAATATGGTCAGGGTGCTCATAATTTAGCTTTTCGTCAAGCTCATCGAGTGTCATCGGCTTCTTATTCTCACGAATCAATCTCACAATCTCATCCACTTTACTGCGCACTTCCAGGCTGTTACCATAATCTGCAATCCCCACCGCCGTATAATATTTATCATTGTCATCAATCACGGTCAGGCTCTTTGAAAAGGTCGCAATAAAATTAATGCCCGTCTGCTCGCGCACGGTCACCTTCTCCCCATAAACTTTATTTGCCAAATCCGACAGCCTTGCCACTCTCCCCATTTCGGTCAGATTGCGCACCAAGAGCTTTTCGGCTGGAGCCAATTCTGGTATTTCACCTTCCTCTGCTGCGATTTGCAAGCGAATCAGGATAGCCTTTTCCAATTGCCGGACTCGCTCCCTTGTGATGGATAGCATCTCACCAATCTGCTCCAGAGTCTCTTTCCTACCCGTGAGCCCAAAGCGACGAGAAATGATTTCCTTTTCGCGGTCTTGCTCGATGATTTTTAGACTGCCTTTGATTGCATTTTTCAGGATTTCCGCGTTTTGCTCCATCAGTACCTTTCTTTATCCACCCCAGTTAATATTGTCAATTTATATTATAATATCATAGTTTTATACATATGTCAACTACGATTTTCATTCATTCTCACTATTATTGTAACACACTTTTTACAAAAATGAAAAAAGTTTTTATAAGCATAAACATTTTATATAAATTATGGCAAAATAATTATTCCTGCGTAGCTTTTTTCGCCGTAGTTTTGCGAGTTTTGGCAACTTTCGTGGTGCGTTTAGCGGCTTTTGCGGTGCTTCGTTTAACGGTTTTCGAGGCAGCCTTCTTTCTGCCGCCTCTTCCCCCTCGACGGGTAGCTTTGGGTTTATTCTCAAGCATTTCGCGCGCCTGCTCCTCCGAGATGGATTTCGGGTCAATTTCCTTCGGGATTTTAGCGTTATTACGCCGCCCCGGTCCCTTCACATAGGGCCCATATGCACCATTAATAATCTGGATTTCGCCCCAATCGGCAATCATCGAGTCAATCTTTTTCTGGTACAAAGGCAAAGCCTCCTCTAGCGTCACGGTGTATGGATCGTGATCTTTCATCGGAATATTATACTTACCACCTTTGAGATACGGTCCAAACGGACCATTCGCCGCCACTAGCTCCACCCCATCTGATGCCTTGCCTAGCACTCGTGGTAAAGCCGGCAAATCCAGTTGTTTTAAAGCCTGCTCCAGAGTCACTGTCTTCACGGATTTCCGCTTCGGCAAAGGCGCAAAACGCGGTTTCTCGCCCGACTCCTTTTCATTATCACCCAGTTGGATAAATCCACCGGTCTTCCCTACTTTCGCATAAATCGGCTTACCGCTCTCAGGGTGATGTCCTAGTAAGCGTGCATTATTATATCGCTCTACACCGTTGGCGATCAGAACCGTATCGTGGAATGGCCCATAGAAATCCTTCAACATCTTCACCCGCTCCAGCTTCGCATCAGCAATCAGGTCCAAGTCTTTCTCGATATTTGCGGTAAACTTATAGTCCACGATATTCTTAAAATGATCGGTGAGGAACCCAGACACCAGCTCTCCGATCGGCGTGGGGACCAGTTTTCCTTTGTTAGCGCCAAATTTCTCCTTGACGATCTTTCGTTTCACCGGCGAAGCTTGATTTTTTGCGCTTTCAAGAGCGGCAATTGTAATGGTAGTTTTGGCGACTTTTGCATTTGCCATCTGGGTGGCCACGGTCCGTGACCAAATCAAATGGTAGAGCCGTTTTTCATAGTCATTTTTCCCTGCCGCGGTTCTAAATACATCTGTCGGGCGGATTGCTTCGTGTGCTTCCTGCGCCGAAGCATCCTTAGTCTTAAAATGTCGTACCCTCAAATATTCCTTGCCAAAATTCCCCTCAATATATTTCGCGATCGCCCCCACCGCTTGCGACGACAAATTTAGCGAATCTGTTCTGTGGTAAGTAATCAACCCCGCCTGATATAGCCCTTGCGCCGCACTCATCGTGGTGCGCGATGAAAACCCTAGCTTCGAGTTCGCTTCAATTTGAAGCGCCGCCGTGGTAAAAGGTACCGGGTTAGCCTTCGACCCTTCTGTTTCTTCAACCTCTGCCACCACGAATTTTGCCCCCGACAATTTCTCCAGTAACTCCTGCGCCGACTTTTCCTCTTCTGGCGCCTTGCCGTCAAGCGTTGCTGTAAAATTCGCATCGTTATCTAGCTCCTTTGTTGGTGTAGTATCTAATTCTACCACTTCTCGTTCCGTGCCTTCGGACTCCCCCTTCTCTACGTATTTCCGCGCTTGAATCGCGGTCATAATCGAGGCATATGTAGACGGCCGCCCAATCCCTAGCTCTTCCAGCTTCTTCACCAGCGACCCTTCGGTATATCTGGCTGGTGGTTTTGCGAAAGTTTGTTTTGCGGTGAGCCCAGCCAGAGTCAAAACATCACCCTTCGCTACTTTTGGCAATTCCAAATCTTTACTCTTACCATAAACCCGCAAAAACCCGTCGAAAATTACCACCTCGCCTTTAGCGGCAAAAGTAGGCGTTTTGTCGTCGTAAGCCGTAAGGGGGTCTGTCGCATCGGCAGGACCCGCCGAGAAATTCCCCATAACTTTAAACGACGATTTCGACTCGAACTTCTCAATCTCCTTCTCACGCTCGACAATTAACCGTAACGCCGGCGACTGCACCCGCCCAGCAGAGATTGCGCCCGGCACCTTCCGCCTCACCATATCCGACAAATCATACCCTACCAGCATATCTAGCGTCTGCCGCGCCTGCTGACTTGATACCATATCCATATCTACCGTGCGCGGGGTCTTAATAGCTACCTCTAGCGCCGGCTTGGTAATCTCGTGGAAAGTGATTCTCGCAGTATTTTTTGGCAAGTTTAGCACTTCGCAAAGGTGCCACGAAATCGATTCTCCCTCGCGGTCCTCATCCGTTGCGAGCCAGATTTTGTCAGCCTTTTTCACTTCCTTTTTTAGTTCGGCGATAATAGCTTTATGTCCCGGATCAATCTCGTATGTCACGTCAAAAGTAGACTTATCAACCTTCGTATCTTTCCGAATATGCCCGACTGACGCTAGCACTTTGAAATCCGACCCGAGATACTTCTCAATCGTGTGTGCTTTCGCCGGGCTCTCTACTATCACTAAATTTTTTGCCATATATATTATAATACCACACCCGTCAAGCTGTACCAGTAATGACGGTTTTTGTTTATTGGGATATTCTACAAGGAACAGGTGAGTAGCGGAATGAGTCGTACTAAATCGTACGACGAATGAGCAACGGAATCTGTGACGCAGCGGAATGCCCAAGAATCAAAAAACCGTCAGGTAAGGGTGGGCATCACCTGACGGTTTCTTGGCCCTCTAACGCTTCTCACTATACCGGGAGAGACCCCGGAAGCGCGACCCACCTCACACAAATTGGGGCCCGCCGGTTAGAGGGATTGCTAAGCCTTCGAAAGAGTCCTTTCAAAAGTGGAGGTAATACTTATAAGTCTTAAAACCTTTGAAGAAATTTTAAGCCCGAAAGGGTTTCAAAAGCTCGCAATTTCTGCTATACTAAAGATAGTATAGCTGAAATTATAATTTATTTAGGTGCGGTGTGGAGCACTTTTTTGTGCCCCAACTGTCTTAATTATATCACAGGAGAAAAAATATGTCAACACTTTTTACAGACTTTTTTGTAAAAATCAACCAATTTTTACCCCTAGAGTACGATTTTACAGAGGTGTTAGAGTCTATTGCGCTTAAGCCTAAAACATTGTATTTTCGTGGTAAATTACCAGAAAATGTGTCAAAAAATGGCAAACAGGGGCGCCCGAAAACCGTCGCCATCGTCGGCTCCCGGCACAACACCAAATACGGCGAAGAAATCGCCTATAATCTATCTTACAAACTTGCCAAGAAAGGTATCATTATTGTTTCTGGCCTTGCCTTTGGTATCGACACCATCGCGCATCGTGGCTGCCTGGATGCTGGCGGTATTACTGTGGCAGTGCTCGGTACGGCGATCAATGATATTTATCCTAAACCTCATGAGCCAGTTGCGCGTAAGATTATCGAACAAAGCGGCGCCATTATCTCCGAATATGCCCCAGATACCAAGCCTTTTCCTAAAACTAGTTTTCTAGAGCGTAATCGGTTAATTTCAGGACTGTCGGATATCGTAGTGGTGGTCGAAGCGGCTGAGCAATCTGGTTCGCTTAATACCGCTACGCACGCCATTAACCAGGGGAAAACTGTTTTCGCCGTACCTGGCAATATTACCAACCCCTATTCTCAAGGGTGTAATAAACTCATTAAACAGGGCGCCATTCCTTATACCGAACCCGACGATATCCTAAGGGAGCTTTTCCCTGAAGATTATCTCAAAAAGCACCAAAAACTCCGCCAGCAAAGCCTCTTTGGCGACACCGACGTCGAAACCAAAATCCTGCAAGCTCTAGCCACAGGCCTTCGTGCCGGCGAAGAAATAATGGTCGAAACCCACCTACCGCCAGAGGTATTTAATGAAACCATCACCCTCCTCGAAATCAAATCGCGCGTCCGCTCCCTCGGCGCCAACCACTGGAGTCTAGCTTAAAAACTCGTCAATTTTCCCCGTCACCTCGGTCAAAACTTCCGGCAATCGCTCCTTTTCCTCAGGCGTAAACTTAGAAAGCACAAAATCCACATCCCCCATCTTCTTCCGGAGTTCGTCGTTTCCTGTTCCCACCCGAATTCTGGCGTAGTCCGAAGTCCCCAGTGCCTCATCTATAGATTTTAGCCCATTATTCCCTCCCGCCGAGCCGGAACTCCGGTACCTTACCAATCCAAACTCCAAATCAAAATTATCGCAAACCACCAACAAATCAGACAAAGGTATCTTATAATACCTCATATATTCCGCCACCACGGAACCCGTATCATTATAGTAATTTTGGGGCTTAATAAACAAAACATCCCCTATGCGCCCATAAATAGCCGAAAGACGCGGTTTATCCCCCCAACTCGCCTTATGCACTTTAAAATAAAAATCTAGCGCCAGAAACCCCACATTGTGCCTCGTGAAGTTATAACGCGCCCCCGGATTCCCTAATCCTACTACTAATTTCATAGCCTTATTATAGCACGAAAAAGCCCCGCCATGCGGGGCTTTAGGAGAGTTATTCGCTCTCAATTTCGGAGGCAACTTGTTGCATTTTCTTGGCACGTTGACGTTTTGCCACCAATTTCACCAAAGGATGCCGGATCACTTCTTCTTCAGTAAAGCAAACTTGCGCCACCATCGGACTATCCATTAACTGCCTAGAGGCATAGACTAGTCCGCTACTGGTTGCGTCAATATATGGCGCGTGGATCTGCTCGATATCACCAGTAATGATTATCTTGCCGTCTGTTCCCAAACGTTTAATCAAGGTATCCGCCTGGCTTGTACTCTGGTCTTGGAATTCATCGTAAATTGCCAATTCATAGGAAAAATCCCTTCCTCTGGCGTTTTCAATTGGGATATTAGAGAACCAATTATCCCAAATCAAATCTACTCGCGCTTCTAGCCTTTGTTTTATTGATTTTTTATCCGGCGACTCGTCGCTAGAGGTATCCTTTTTCGGCTTGGCATCGCAACCAAATTTTCGCAAAATCTCCAACTCTTTCCGCATTTTTGAATCCTCGCTTAAGAGATAATTTCTCAATGCATTCTTGAGTGGTTGTACTTCAGGATCCATCTTTTCGTCCAAATCGCCCGGCAGTGCACCCAGCTTGCTGTGCGAGTCACACGGTACCACTGTTACGCCGATAAAATCACCAGTTTTGCAGGCGTTGTAGCCATACACTGTTGCCATATAGGTCTTACCTGAGCCTGCTGGCCCTACGCAAATTACCGCGGCAATATCAGGGTGCATCAATGCCTCTGCATAAATTGCTTGCCCAGCGTTTCGTATAGGTACTGGAAATTTCTCGACATACTGCAACTTCACAATCGCCCCTTCAAACGCATCATATCTTCCAATATGGCGGAAATACGGGTCATCTTGAGGAGTGAAGCCGCGCGGATAATCCTCGATATTTTCGGGCGTCATCACGATAAATTCATTCGCAATTAGCTTCTGTTGCCCAGGCATATACTGTTCCCAGACCTCCAAATCAACCCTTTGCGTATTATAGAACTCATCAAACAACTCTCTCGGCACCACCACGTCGCGCCTACCGGTATAAGGGTCAGGGTACTTATAGCCATAGCGACTAGTCATAATACCCCTTTCTCGTGCCCGAATAGCTAAACCATTATCATTGGTGAGTAGCACTACTCTATCTGACGTAAACCTCTCGACCTCAGCTATATCTGCGGTACCGTCTATCGCCATCCCCTTCAACGCGAACGAGACTGCAAGTGTCGCCAAAATAATTTGTCCATCCATATCGCTATCGACCGGGCTGAACGGCAAACACTTTTTGAAATTCTTGTGTACCGGGAATACCGAAAAAGTCTGTTGCCTTTCAATCACCTGAAGTGGCGCATTCAGATGGTAAACATCTTCCATATTGAAAATTCTACCTTCAAACAAATTGCGCAACCTCCTTAGTACTGTACGGGCAGCTTTACCGCGGTCACTTTTTTCCTTTTTGAAACTCGAGAGCTCCCTGATTACCGTCGTTGGAATTACGATATGCGCTTTATTTAAGTCGATCGTCGGCTCCTCCGGCTGTGACTCATCGCCATTTGGTATAATGTCGACATAATCCACAATGATGTTAGTGTCCACTACAAAAATTTTCTGGTCCTCTTGCATAACAAATCCTCCTTTTTAATGTGCATAAGGTCCATCAAACTACAAAAATAAGAGCATTTTTGCTATTTGATTCAACAAATTTGCTCCCACTTGTTATTATTTTAACACAAAATCCCCCAAAAACCTATTCTAAAATTATATCACATTATTACTTATTTGTCAATTTTATCTCTGTCACTGCCTTCGTTCCGATAAGAAAACATAATTGGCGTGCCGACAAACGGATATTTTTCACGGATTTTGCGTTCCAAGAATCGCTTCCACGACCAGTGGAGGAGCCCCAAATCGTGTCCGTGTACCACAAACCACGGTGGGCACACGTCCGTTTGTACGATATATTTCGGTTTCGGACGGGTGTTCTTCAGCCCCGCTGGCGGATGCGCCACAATCGCTTCGTTCAAAATCTTATTCAGTTCGGAAGTTTTCACCTCTGTATGACGCGCTTCGTCGATTTCAATTGCCAATTCAAATAATCGCGTCACATTTTGACCGGTCTCTGAGCTCGTCAGTACCACTGGCACATACGGCAGAAAGTCAAAATCTTTTTCTAGCGCATCAATCAGAAAATCTGCTGCCGTGCGGTTTCCTACATTCTCCTCGCCAAAGAAATTAGTCGGCTCGGCATTTTCTAATAAATCCGACTTGGTTACCACCATAATAATCCCCTTACCGGCATCCACGATTTGTCCCGCCAGAGCTTGGTCTAATTTGCTATGTGGCTCCGTAGAATCTACCAGCAGGCAACAAATATCTGCTTCTTCAATTGCCGCGAGAGTCCGAATAGCTGAGAATTTTTCAATCCCCACTTCGCGCTTACCTGGCTTCCTGAGGCCCGCCGTGTCCAAAATTTCCAATTCCCGCCCCTTGTATTTCACTGTTACGCGATTAATGTCCCGCGTGGTGCCCTGCCTTGAGCTTACGATTGCTTGTTGCTTGCGCCCGAGCGAATTAAATAATGACGACTTCCCCACATTTGGCCGCCCAATCAACGCAATTTTGAGTACGGGGCTAGCGGGAATCTGTTTTTTCGGATGCATAAAACTCGAAAAAATAGATTTAGCTAGCCCCGCCTTAAGACTGGAAATTCCTTGTCCAGTCGTAGCAGAAACATAGTAAATCCGCTCGGGCGCAATCCCCAGTGCCCGGAATTCTTCAATCGGCAAGGACTCCGCGAGATCGCATTTATTGAGCACGAGCAATACTGGTTTGCCGGAACGTAGGGCATCTTTGGCGATGCGGGAATCGCGGTGGTCGAAATATTTAGACGAATCCAACGTCACCAGAATCAAATCAGCACTTTCAATCGCATCAGCAATCTGCTCCTGGATAGAGGCCTCAAAATCATCCGAAGGGTCTTTCAGCCCTGCCGTATCCACCAGAATAAAACTATCATCAATCGTCGTCACCACATTATCACGTGTAGTCCCCTCTTCGCGTGCTACGATGGCGATGTTTTTTCGCGCCATCCGATTCAAGATGCTGGATTTCCCTGCATTGGTCTGCCCGATTAACGCTACGATTGGTAATTTTTTCATAAAACTATCATACCATATTTTGCCCTCAAAATCAAAAATAGCCCTTCAGGGCTTACCCTTCTTCTTGTTTCTAAAGAATATGTTCGTATAATAAACATATGCAGGTAATACATGAAACAAACACGGCTCGCAAAGCAGGTGCTTTGTAAAATGCGCCTGTATTTGAAAAATGTGTGTTATAATAAATATATGATAACCGTTAACATTAAGACGATGCTGAGAAATGTGAGAGGCTTCTTGGCAAGCTTGAAAAATTCGTCTCTCTCTCTCTCTCTCTCTCTCTCTCATAAGAGAATCAATTATGAACTATTAGCACTGGGTGGTGTGGTAGGATTAACTATACTGACCGGTGCTTTTTTAATGTCAGGGGATAGTGCTACCTATGCGGATTCTGCTACGGCTGCAGT
>JAZPZQ010000009.1:0-1926 GCA_045544765.1 Candidatus Nanosyncoccus sp. | reverse complement strand
CAGGGTACTCGAGATCCACGGTGTCGGCTGGTGAGGCTAGGTTACGAAGTTCGTGGTAGTCTATGTCCGAGCGGACTAACGGAGTATCGGTGATAAAAATAGCTCGCATCTCATCATCTCCTCTCAAAACTCTAATTTACTACCCCCTGGCTAGATTATAGCACATTTATTAGGGGCGTCTAGGGGTAGACATCAAAAAGCCCCCTTGTGGGGGGCTTTTATGCTAAGACTATTTAGTGTAATTGCCTTTTGCGTCGAAGGTAATGTTATCGACATCGCCGTAGGCGCTACCGTAGGCCTTGATAAGAGAGATAATCCAGTCGATTAGCTCCCATAGGCCTAGTGTACACCAGTTGAAAAGAAGTTTGCAGATGCCGAGGCCAATCTGACCACGAAGGAAGCGGTCTACACCTAAGCCACCGAAGAGAAAGTTGCCGACCCATACAAAGAGGTGTTTGTTGATGCTCTTGGTGCCGTCAGCGTTCTCGCTAGCGAGCGGAGCGGTCGCAGCTCTTTTGACAATGTAAGACTTGCCGTCTTGATAGAGATTGACTTTATCGCCTTCTTGAGGGTTAGCGTAAGCGACTGAAGCGATAGGCACAGTGACGACTTTGCCGTCATCGGTACCGATTTTGACTTCTGTTTCGCTGATTTTGAGGATTTCTGCCATAATAATTCCTTAAATTATTTACCTACATAATATGTGATTTTGGAGATTTTGTCAAGAAATGCTTTTGGAGAGTTTGAAGTAAGAAGAATATGGCAACGGAGAGGGCGAGAATAGAAGCGATTGGGATAATAAGGCGGGACGAAAAGGTGGTAAACTCGAAAAAGCTGCGAACAAATGGAACAAAGAGAGCCACGAGTACAACGGCGGCAACTAGGGCAAAGATGGTGCCACGCAAACGGTTGAGCGGTTTACTGATTTGATAGATTAGAATTAGGTCGAGGGTAAAAGTAATTGTAATCGAGGCGGTAGTGAGTTCTGGGCGCGTAAAATTATTAACTTCGGCGATGATGGATAAAATTAACATTGCAAGCGATACGCTAAGACCAGTTGGGATGGAATACTGTAAGATGTTTTTGCGGAAACGATTTTTGGGGCGGGCAGTGTTTTTTTCGATAGCAAGAACGAGGCCTGGGAAGCCGATGCAGGCAAAGTTTAATAGGGACATTTCGATAGGGCTGAAGGGATAACTGAGAGGCAAGACCACAAAGAGAATGGCCAAAATTGAGGCATAGACGGTTTTGGCGAGAAAAAGTGAAGTGGAACGCTCGAGGTTATTGATGGACTGGCGCCCCTCGTCGATAATGGCTGGCACTGAATCATAGCCCGAGTCTAGTAGCACAAATTTAGCAGCGCGGCGAGCAGCATCAGAGCCTTCGCCGATGGCGAGCGAAACGTCGGCTTCCCTCATAGCAAGAATGTCATTGACACCGTCACCAGTCATAGCAACGGTATGGCCGGTGGCCTTAATGGCACGAATGAGCTGTTTTTTCTGTGATGGGGTAACGCGGGTAAAGATGTTATAATTCCCTACCAATTGGTTGTAGTTTGGGCGCTTAAGATCCGACAGGTTGATGCCATGCGGACTGTGGACGCCGACTTTTTGGGCGATTTCGGTGACGGCGGCGAGGTCGTCGCCAGAGATGATTTTAACGTCGATGTCATTATCGTAGAAATAGCTAATGATGCCTGGGGCGGTGGGGCGAATTTCGTCGTCAAGACGAGCAATACCGAGAAGTTTTACGGTAGGCTCGGCGGGTTCTGCCGCCGATACAACGCTCCGAGCTCCCTTAGGTAGACTATTGTCAGCGTTTGCCACGACCGCGATGGCGCGGTGGCCGTTTTCGAGCGATTTGACCTGGTTAATAATTGCCGCGTCGCGAGTGAGGAACTCTACTGCGCCCATGAGATATTAAGTC
>JAZPZQ010000008.1:0-7029 GCA_045544765.1 Candidatus Nanosyncoccus sp. | reverse complement strand
CTCTCCCACAAGGTAAAGTTATCGCCCTCACCGACACGAGAGACAATAACACTTACGCCATCTCTAAACTCGCCGATGGTAAATGCTGCATGATTGAAAACCTAAGACTAGATAATAGTATGACTGGCACGATTAGTTCAGCTAACACAGATAATCCAATCTCTAGCTTTACTTCTCTGACCGCCTCCAGTGATAGTTGGTGTAGGCAAAACACTTCTGCCTGTATTAATCAAATAGTTTTAAACAATAACAATACCAACATTGGTGGGACTAATGCTTCTGGCACCGCTCTAGTACCTGGTCCCAATAAGTGGATGAGCGGTAGTAATAAGGCAGAATGGTACAGTTATGGTAACTATTACAACTGGTATACCGCTACAGCCGGAAATGGCACTTATAGCATTGGCACCAAGAATCAAAGCGTGAATGGTAGTATCTGTCCAAGTGGCTGGACTCTGCCGACTGGCGGAGATAAAGCCAACAAAGACAATAGCGACTGGTGGCAACTGGCAGTTGATATTATCGGTGCAGAACCACTCAATACAAGTAGCTATGATCAGCCATATTACACTAATGACAACAATACCGAAGGTTCTGATGCGACTAATGCATTAAGGTCCTATCCGAACAACTTCACCTATTCCGGCTACTGGAATGGCTCGTTGGCGGGTGGTAGGGGCTACAACGGGTTCTATCGGTCGCGCTCTGCGTATAATAGCAACTACGCGTACGATCTCTATCTCTACTCTACGAATGTCAGCACGTCCTACTACTATAACAAGCACAGCGGTTACTCAGTCCGCTGCCTAGCCTCCGGCTCCTGAGCATAATTCTGGACATTGGTTTGCTATGTCCTTGTCTTCTGGGTACCTATGTGCGTGGTCAATTGCTTTGATTTGAGGTTGGGCTTAAATGGGTTTACAAATATGCGTACTGTGATATAATGGTTGGTATGAAAAAAGTGAGGACATATCAGGAATTAATCGGTGAAACCGTGGAGCATTTGCGCACGGAGAAGGGGTGGACGCAGGGGGAGCTGGCGGAGAAGGTGGGGTCGAGCCAGTCGGCGATACACCGAATTGAAAAAGGTGGGCAGAATATTTCGCTCGAAATGGTGAAGAAGCTGTCGGAGGCTTTAGGAACTCAAATTCTCTCCATAAATGACTCAGCCTCACAGAGTTTTCGGATTCGGGGAGGGAAGGAACTCCACGGTGAGATTACGGTGAATACATCGAAAAATGCGGCGGTGGGGTTACTGTGTGCGTCGCTTCTGAATACTGGCAGGACGGTATTGAAGCGGGTAGCGCGGATTGAAGAAGTCTTTAGAATTATTGAAGTGTTGGAGTCGATTGGGGTGAAATGTCACTGGACGAATCGGCATCGTGACCTAGAGATTATATCACCACGCGAATTAAAGTTAGAAGAGATGGACATTGAGGCGGCGAGGAGGACACGTTCGATTATTATGTTCCTGGGGCCTCTGCTTCATCGCTATCCGAAGTTTCGGATTCCTTATGCGGGGGGGTGTTCGCTGGGTACACGAACGGTGGAACCGCACATTCAGGCGTTGAAATCATTTGGGCTGGACGTAGATGCGGTGTGTAACAGCGGGTTTTACGAAGTAACGGTGAGGCAGGAGACTTTACGGAAATATCGTGATAGGTATATTGTGCTAACAGAGCGGGGTGATACGGTGACGGAGAATGTACTGATGGCGGCAGCGCTGGCGCCTGGGAAGACCACGATTGTGGGGGCTTCGCCGAATTATATGGTGCAAGATGTGTGTTTCTTTTTGGAGAAGCTAGGGGTGAAGATTTCGGGAATTGGGACGACGCGACTAGTGGTACAGGGGCGTGCTGAAATTGACACGGACGTGGAATATACCATTTCGGAGGACCCGATTGAGGCGATGTCGTTTATTGCGGCGGGACTGGTGACTCATTCGGAGATTAGAATTGCGCGGGCGCCGATTGAGTTTTTGGAAATTGAGCTAGAGGTGCTGAAGTCGATGGGGGCGAAGATTGAAAGGTCGGAAGAGTATCGTTCCGCGAATGGGCGAACGAGGCTAGTGGATTTGAAAGTTTGTAAGTCTGAGCTGGTGGCGCCGGTAGATAAAATACATCCGATGCCGTTTCCAGGGCTTAACATTGATAATTTGCCGTTTTTCTCGGTGATTGCGGCGGTGGCAAAGGGGCGGACTTTGATTCACGATTGGGTGTTTGAGAATCGGGCGGTGTATGTGACGGAACTGTCTAATTTGAATGTGAAGGTGGAGCTACTAGATGCGCACCGAGTATATATAGAGGGGCCGACGAATTTTCGACCAGCGGATTTAACTGCGCCGCAAGCGTTACGTCCAGCGGTGGTGGTGCTGATTGGGATGCTGGCGGCACCAGGTACTTCGATTTTGCGGAATATCTATACGATTAATCGTGGGTATCAAGATTTTGCGGCGAGATTACGACATCTGGGGGCGGATATTTCACCGCTGACGGGGATATGACTTCTTGACCTTTCTTTTAGGAAAAAGGTCAGTAAAGAAAACTAGAAAGAAAATCGAAACGAAAGTGAATTCCGTTTCGATTTTTGATATAATAACTTAATGAAGAATGAGGTATTAAATGGATTAAATGAGCAACAAAGGCAGGCGGTGGAGTGCTTGGAGGGACCGGTGCTGATACTCGCGGGGGCGGGGTCGGGAAAGACGAAGACTTTGACGCATCGGATTGCGAATTTGATTGCGCACGGAACTCAGCCGTCGCGGATTCTCGCGGTGACGTTCACCAACAAAGCGGCAAAAGAAATGCGCGAGAGGCTATGGCAATTGGTTGGCGATTCCAAAATACTTCACTCGGGACACACTCAAGGCCGTTCGGCCGAGCTTATGGTCCCGAATGAAGTATTTCTGGAATCGCCTTCATCTGCGGAGTCCCCACGCAGTTTTATGCCGTATATGGGGACGTTTCACGGGATTGCAGTGAGGATTTTGCGAATCGAGGCGGAGGCGTTGGGGCTCACGCGAGATTTTGTGATATATGACGTGGATGATCAGGTATCTTTAATTCGGCGGATTATGAAGGAACTGAAGTTTACGAATGACAAGCAACTGAAGCCGAAGTCGATTCAATCGATTATTTCGGGCGAGAAGAATAAGGGGAATGGGCCGGAGGAATATGCAGCAAATGCGTTTTATCCAAATCAGAAAAAGATAGCACAGATTTTTGAAAAGTATGAGATTGAGAAGGCGAAGGCGGGGGCGCTAGATTTTGATGATTTGCTGTTGAAAGAATTGGAGTTATTTAAGAATCATCCGGAGATTCGGAAAAAATGGCAGGAAAAGTTTGAACATATTCTCATCGATGAGTATCAGGATACCAATCAGGTGCAATATAATATAGTGAAGCTTTTGGTGAACGAGAAGCGCAATATCTGCGTGGTGGGGGATGATTGGCAGTCGATTTATTCGTGGCGGGGGGCGGATTTTACGAATATTTTGAACTTTGAACGGGATTTTCCGGGGGCGATGGTAATTAAATTGGAACAAAATTACCGTTCGACAGGGAATATCTTGGAAGCGTCGCAGAAGATTATTTGTGAGAATAAGACGCGGACGGATAAGACTTTGTTTACGGAGGCTGGGAAGGGGGAGCCGGTGGACATTGAATCTTTGCAGGATGAAAATGCGGAGGCGAACTTCGTGGCGCTGAAAATTCTCAATATGCAAAAGGACTATCCGGACTTGAGTGATTTTGCGGTGCTGTATCGGACCAATGCGCAGTCGTATGCGTTTGAGAAGGCGTTTATTAATATGCAGATTCCGTATAAGATTGTGGGCGGGGTGAGATTTTATGATCGGAAGGAAGTGAAGGATGTGCTGGCGATTTTGCGCTTGGTGGTGAATCAGCGAGACAAGGTGAGCCTCACGCGGGTGGTTTCGAATGTGCTGTCGGGAATTGGGGAGGCGTCGCTTGCAAAGGTGCTGTCCGCGATGGATAGTATTGAGGGGGCGGAGCCACTGTTTGATGCGGATTTGCCGGAAGTGTTGAAGGCGGGGAAGGCTAGGGGTGGACTTTTGAGGTTAATTGGATTTTTGCGGAAAGTGTCACGAGATAGTAATCCAGGTGAGGTGGTGAGGCTGGCGGTGGATTATTTTGATTTTCGGACTTTGACGGATGATGGGACGCCGAGCTCAGAGGATAGGATGCGAAACTTGGAGGTATTAGGCGCGCAGGCGGGGGAGTATGAGGAGCTAGATGAGTTTTTGGCGGATGCGACTTTGATGTCGTCGGCGGATGAGGCTTCGGCGAAAAATGCGGTGACGCTGATGACGATGCACGCGGCGAAGGGGTTGGAGTTTCCGGTGGTATTTATGGTGGGGCTAGAGGAAGGGCTATTCCCGGGTAGTCGTGCGGAGGAAGATTTGGCGGAGCTAGAGGAAGAGCGGAGGCTAATGTACGTGGGGATGACGCGGGCGATGAGGAAGTTGTTTCTTACTTACGCTGGGTCGCGATATTCGTATGGGTCGCGAAATTATAATATGCCATCGAGATTTTTGATGGAGCTAGGGTATAATCCGTATGGAGCTTCTAGGTATGGGGCTGGAATGGGTTATGGGTCGGCGGGATATGGGGCTGGAATGGGCTACGGTTCGGCGGGGTATCGTGATAGAGATGGGGATGGGTTTACGGACGGCGATAGCGAGGCGGATTTTGATGATATTTTTGGCGAGTCGGATTTTGATCCGTTTCCGGACGATGGGCCGATTTTTGAATAATTGTTGTGATATAATGGGTTTATGAAGAAAAATATACTATTTCTCTATTGTATCATATTTGCTTGTATTTGTCAAGTATTGATGGGGGTGTGGACGGTGAATATGGCTGTGGCGGAGGAAGTGAGCGGAGATGTATCAGAGGCGAAACTGGTTTTGATTAAAGAGCGTTGTGATGCGATTAAGGAGATTTTGAAGGATGTACAGAAGAGTGATTCGCGGGCGAGAGTGTATCTGGGAGCGCATTATGAGACGATTTTGACTAAATATATGACGGCGCTGAATGTGCGGTTGGTGGAAAATAATATATCAAGTGTGGGGTTGATTGAAAACCAGCAGAATTATGCGAAAGCGAAAACGGCGTTTAACGAGGATTTTATTAAGTATCAGAAGGATTTGGAGGAGTTGATTTTGGCGGACTGTAAGAGTGAGCCGAAGGTTTTTTATGAGGAGCTGGTGGGGGTAAGGAAGAAGCGCGAGGTGATGGTGAAAGATGTGACGAAGTTGGCGGATTTGTTAGCGGAGCATCGGAAATTGGTGAAGGAGTTGGAGGGTAAATTGTGATGAATGGTGATGATAAAGACGTTGTGAGGGGTAAAGATAAGAAAACTGAGGAGAAGAAGCCAAATGGGGCGAGGAATTTACTGGTGCTGGGGTTGGCATCGATTGCGATTGCGTCTTTGACGACTGGGGTGAGTTTGGCGATTTATCATAATTCGGGGGATATTTATCTGGATAGGTCGAGGCCGGGGTTTTTGCCGGATGAGGAGGAAATTGAAGAGGAGAGTGAGAATGTGGAGGAAGAGTATGATTTTAGTAAGAGCGGGGTTTTAACGACGGAAGTGCTGGAGGAATATTTGAAGAATTTGAAGATTGAGGGGGAGGCGGTGCAGGCTTATGAAAAGCCGTTTGATGCAGAGGTGCTGTCTGATGAGCATTTGGGGATTGTGGAGACGGTTAGTAATAGTGTGGAAGGCGATACACTTAGTGAAGGGGCGGAATGAGGCTGCTAGCGGTGGGTTTGCAAATGAAGTTTGAATTACTTGATTTTTTAAGGAAAAGGGCTTATACTTAGAAAAGAGATGAAGAAGAAGCAGAATTACAAGAAGTTTCGGATACTGGGCGGGATTGCGCTAGGTGGATTTGTGTTGGCGGTGTTGCTGTCGGTCTTTAGTTTGTCAAATACAGTGAAGGAGATTTCGGATATTGCAGTTTCAAAGACGCCGACGGCGATTTTGGCGAGTGCGGGAGTGCAGGATGGGCGGAAAGTATCAGTGCCGGCGCTATATTATGATCAGAGAGCGGATGAATGTGTGAACCTGTATGATTTGAGCGCGAAGGATGCGCTTAAGAGTAGGCAGTTTGAATGGTCGAAATGCGGATATTATAACAAACAGGTCGAGACGGGTTTGGTGGGGTTTGAACTGAGTGGTGATTATTTGCCGGTGGGTGAAGGCGGGGAGTTGTTGCCGGATAGAGGATTGACGGATGTGACGCGATGGTTCTCGGCGGTAGAGGGTAAGAGTGCGAGTTATGCTGGCACGTTGCAGTTTGACTATGCGGCCAATGGAGCAGAGTTTTCGTTTTATAAGAGTGAATTTTATCCGTTGGACGAGGCGGAATTTAGCAAGGGCGATTTCGTGAATGATGATGGGCATAACCATTTGTTTACGATGAGTTTTGCGGTACCATTTACGCCACTGTTCAGTGGGGAGGAGACGTTTGAAATTAATGCGGATGATGACACTTTCGTGTATGTGGGGAATCAGTTGGTGCTAGATATGGGTGGTATTCACGATACGGTGACGGGGGTATTCCAGGTCCGTGAAAATGGTGAGATTTACGCTGCGGTAGACGGAGAGAGTTTGGCGTATTCGGGGGTGAATATTGATGGAAATGAAGGTTCGATTGTGAGGGTATTTCACGCGGATAGAGATTCGGATGGGTCGGAGCTGGGGGTGAAGTTTAGTGGGATGAATTTGACTTTGATGGATACCAAGCTTTCAAAGAGTGATGAAGGTGACGGCGCGGTTCAGGTGGCGTATGACCCGAGTGACCCGTCATATGTGGCGCCGCTGGGTGAGAGTGTGGTGTTTCGGCCGAGTGGTACGAAAGGTCTGATTATCATCGCTACGATTGAGGGGGCGGCACTGGTGGTGTTTTCGGTATTTATAGTGTTGATGGCAAAGTACTTGATGACTTCGAAGCGGAAGAAATAGAGTTATGGGGGTTCGGTTTTTGATAGGGGACATTTGGAG
>JAZPZQ010000007.1:0-4139 GCA_045544765.1 Candidatus Nanosyncoccus sp. | reverse complement strand
AGTAGTCTGAGTTTTAGGGTGTTTAAAGCAACGAAGACCATTAACAACCAAATCATCTCAGATTTCAAATGAAGTCTGAGCTATCTAGCAATATTCGCTCCCCGCGACAGAAAGAAAGGATGGTGGTCTCATGGCTATCATTGGTTGTGTGTTTTTTGCCATCATCGTCGCGTTTACCGCGATTATGGCAAACACATTGCTAAAAGGCGACGGGCATTTTTCCGTCAAGCGTAAGAACCTCCCTTATCAAGGGAATACGTATCAGTATAGGACAGAAGAAAAGGCTAGTACTGCTCCGACTGCCGGCGAGGTGATTCGTGCGTTGGCACTGGGTATCTTAGCTGGACTGGCGAATTTCTTTGCCACTTCGGCGAATCCGGTGCTCGCGGTGATAAGCCTCCTAGTGATGATTGGGCTGTATTGCCTGATCAGCGTCTGGTGGTCAAGCGATGAATATGGCGGTGACAAATGGTCCGAAATGGTACCGTTCGTTGTCATGGCGCTACTGTTCATTCGCCCCACTTTGGCGGCCGCAGCTGGTACCGCAGCCGCATTGAAGATAAGTGGCATTTGGGCAGTCGTCCTGATGCGCTTTCCGATTTGCGTGCTGGTGTTGGTGATAGGATTCTTTATCGCTAACATGTATTTCTTCCGTTACAAGTACCCACAGAAAGGTGGTGAGTAGCATGACTGAGGCAACGATTAATCGCCGTCGCGGATGGGTAGTCGCCGTTGTCACGGTGATTATCGCCATTCTGGTGATGGTGATTGGTGTCGCGGTAGCGACGCCTGCTAATGGCAGCGCTAGCGGCGCTTCCTCGGGCGACCGAAGCAAAGTGGCTGCGATGACGTCCGAGCAAGTTAAGGCAACTCAGAGTGCTTTGACCGTCACGAAAGTGACACCTGATCAGCTCGAGGCGCTGACCGTCGAGAAGTACAGCGGAATCTCTCAGGTTTTCCTGGATTCCAGTCTGTCCACGAAAGACAAGCAGCGTACCGAGTCTACTGGGTTCTCCGACGCCTTGACCTTTGGGTTTAAGGCGTCGGATGATTCTTCGAGGTTTGCGGAGCTCGAAGAGGAGATCATGCGTAATCCCGTTGACGGGGTTACCGTGGTCAAGGCCATCAAGGATAAAAAGATTGGCGATCGCACGATCGGTAGCTTTAATCCTTGGATGGAGGAGATGGTGTCCCTTCACGAGAAGAACGGCGTTTCGTACTGGCTCGAATATCGCGATGGTGATAAGTCGACCATGTACGTGACTGATGAGTATAGGCGGTACGCCGCCACACTCTGCACGTTCTTGGAGCGGTTGGTGCCGCAGGGCGTTCACGCCTGGCAGACGGTCGAAAATTGGCCTCTTAACGGAGCTGCCAATAACAATGACCGCATTGGCGTTCCTGCTGATTACCAGTATGCGAAGGATGCTCTCATCCTTGCGTATGTTGGCAAAGATGCAGGTGCTGATGGCAATGGTGGGAATGCCGCTGCTACCGGTAATGGGCTGTTTGTTATCGGATTCAACGTCCATGACAAGAGGCCGGAATTCTATGGTGGAACTCCGGAAGCGCCTCAGCCTACGCCGCCGGCTTCGGTGATTCCGACTCCGGATAATCCGAACCCGCCGACACCGACGCCCACACCGACACCGACGCCGGACCCGGATCCTAAGTACAACAAGGATCCGAACAAGGCTCCGAAGGAGAATACGGAGCCTAATGACGATCCTGGTCCGGGTCCGTCCACCAACAATGGTGTTGGGGCTCAGGAGTCGACCGCAGACCAGCCGACGAACTCTAATCACATGACCTATGAGGAATATGTGGAAGAGATTGCCGGTTTGGCTGAGACGAATGCTATCCAGCAAACGGGTAACGATTCGAATCAGCCGTCGACTCCGACGCCATCCGGTACCACCGTTGATAACAATGGTGGTGAGACGATCAATCAACCGACAACCTCACCATCAAACGACAAGCCGGCTGACGGTTCATCGTTAACAAGCGAATCCGATGGGGCTTGGGGAGGTCCCAAGGATTAGCTAGATAGCTGCGCTTAAAAGGCGCAAGGATGAGGCTGAGTTGGGGGGAACCCAGACCTAGCACATTTTGAATGTCCCGGCGGCCGTCAGGCTGCCGGGCTCATCCCATGATTTGAGACTGAGATGATTTGGTTGTTCAGACGAAAATTAACAATTCGGCTAGCAACAAAACATTATTTATCATTTTTAATGAAAGGATATTATGAATAAAGTTTTTAAATCTGTGTTGAGTGTGTCTGCTGCGGCGGTGATGCTTGCGGCTACACTGACTCCTGTGATTGTAAATGCTTGGGGTGATTCTGATAATGGTCGTCCTAGCTATACACTCGCACAAATCAATAACGGTGATCTTGGTGACACCATTACGTTTAACTCGATTTCTAACGGTAAAATCGGGGACGAAAAGAATTTCGTGGGTGCTAAGGTAGCTGGTGCTACGGTTGACACCTGGAATGCAAATACTATTAATGTGAAAGACGGCGAAACTTATACGATTCGTTTGTTTGTTCACAACAACAGTCCAAAAGGTATGGATGCGATTGCAAAGAATGTGAAAGCTACTTTCTCAATTCCTACCACAGTTGCTAAATCTCAAACGATTATTGGTTATATCGATTCTTCGAATGCTAAACCTGGTCGTTATTGGGATGAAGTAACGCTTAATGCTAGCGAAAACATTTACCTTGAATATGTTGATGGTTCGGCCAAATTCAACAACAACAAGGGTACTTTTAAGTTGCCAAATGAAGTAATTACTTCTGGTGCTACTTTGGGTTACACTTCTATGAATGGTGAAATTCCTGGTTGTTATGAATATTCTGGCGTTGTGACTATTGACGTCAAGGTTCATAGTTCGGTAGCTGCTAAGGTTTCTAAGCAAGTTCGTCTCAAAGGTACTAAGACCTGGAGCGAATCTGTAAAAGCTAAGGTTGGTGATGAAGTTGAATTTCAAATTGAATACGTCAACCTTTTGTCTGAAACTGTAAAAGATGTTGCAATTAGAGACGTTTTGCCAACTAATATTGAGTATGTGAATGGTTCTACTTATCTATATAATGCCAGCCATCAAGACGGCGTATTATTAGAGGGTGATCATTTGACTAAGAACGGTATTGTGATTGGTAATTATGGTCCTAAGGGTAATGCCTATGTGCGCTTTACTGGTAAAGTTGTTGATAAGACCATGGCTTGTGGCGACAATCAGTTAGTAAACTGGGCGAGCGCTACTGTGTCTGGTTCTAGCATCAAGAACGCAGTTTATAAGGATGACGCGTCGGTGATGGTGAATAAGGACGACGAGACTTGTAAAGAGAAACCGACTCCTACCCCTACACCTACCCCAACCCCTGATAATCCAGGCGAAACTCCAACTACAATTGTGAGTACTGGTCCTGAGACTATCGTAACTGGTGCGATTGGCGCCGGTGCCGTAGTAACCACGCTTGGTTATTACATTGCTAGCCGTAAGAAGTTAATGTAATAAGTTTGAATCTTCTTCCTTCGGAAGGGAGATCCAACGAAAAAACGAGTCTAGAATCCGAATTGGGAGTCAATTCCAATTCGGATTCGGATCGTGAGTTGAGGTGGGGGCCGCTTCACGAAAAAATAAGCCAAAGGGGGCTTATTTTTTTGTGTTTTTTGAAATGCTTATGTTATAATGGATTCATATGAATCCGTCATACAATGGTTCTTTTGGTACAGGAAATCCGGGTGGGCAGGTCCCAGGCGGATTTGGTTCTGGTAGTTTTGGCGGGGCTCCACAGGGAATGACTCCGCAGGGTTTTGCGTCGCAAGGCCAGCCGATTGGTTCGGGGGGCGGGGATATTGTCTTGGGTGCCAGTGGTGAACAGAGGAAATCAAAGAAATGGCTAGTTGTGATTGGGGTGGTAATGGTAATAGTGTTGGCTGTACTGATGGTGATGATGGGGGTACGCGGTAATGGCAATAGTGCCGTCATATCGAATGACGCGAAGACAGCGTTTAATAGATATGCGAACTATTTTTTGTACGGAGATAGCAAAAATAATGAGATGATAGATGAGATTCCTGCATTAGCAGAAACGGCTTTTATAAAACAAACTGAATCAATTAGTGAAG
>JAZPZQ010000006.1:0-1941 GCA_045544765.1 Candidatus Nanosyncoccus sp. | reverse complement strand
AGAATCTTTATGAGCTACCTTGGTATAACTATCCGGCACCGAACTATAGCTACCAAACCCATTATCTAGCGTCAGTGCATAGGTCGCCGTACCGTCAGTTTCTAATTTCATGGCCCAGTTAGACGCACTTCCGCTCGTCGCTATGCCCGTGGCAATTTTTTGATTATTCGCCACGCCAATTAGCTTAGTGTGATCCTCACCAGTGTATTGGTCGCCAGTAAATCCTATCGCGTAGATAGAGAATCCTTCGCTATCATTACAGAAAACCTTCAGCGTAGTCGTACCAATGTCGTCCTCGTACGTACCATTTGTTACATTTGCATTGTGCGAGTTTTGGCCTGTCCCCATCATTGTGCATGATACCGGCACAATAAAATTAACATCATCAACCACCGAATCATCGGCGCTCACAACATTTGATGCGAGACCAGTTCCGGCTATCGCCGTCAGTCCCACTAATCCCCCTAGCGCTATATTTGATAATTTCATGTTAACATAACCTTTATGTTAATAATAATAGCTTACTTCAAATATTTTCGCAAATATTCACCCGTCGGTGTTTTCGCGCTTTTTGCCAAATCCTCCGGCGTTCCTTCCGCCACCACCGTACCACCTTTCAGCCCTCCTTCTGGCCCCATATCAATAATCCAATCCGCACTCTTTATCACGTGCAAATTATGCTCAATCACAATCATCGTATTTCCTCCATCCACCAACCGATTCAAAATCGAGAGCAGTCTCTTCACGTCATCCGAATGTAGCCCCGTCGTTGGCTCATCCAGAATATACAAAGTTTTCCCGGTAGACCTCCGCGATAATTCCGTCGCCAACTTAATCCTCTGCGCTTCACCTCCGGAAAACGTTGTCGCCGGCTGGCCTAGTCTAATATATCCTAATCCCACTTCTTGTATCGTCCTGAGTTTCGAAGCAATCGATGGAATCGAACCGAAAAATTCCACCGCCTCGTCAATCGTCATATCAAGCACCTGCGAAATATCCTTCCCCTTGTATTTTACTTCCAGCGCCTCCGCATTGTATCGCCTACCATGACAAGAAGGACACGTCACATATACATCCGGCAAGAAATGCATTTCAATCTTGTTTACACCATCACCCTGACAATGCTCGCACCTTCCGCCCTTCACATTAAAACTAAATCTTCCCGCTTTATATCCTCTTACCTCCGCCTCGGGTTGCGCCGCAAAAAGTTCCCGAATCGCCGTAAACACCCCAGTATACGTTGCCGGGTTCGACCTCGGTGTCCGTCCAATTGGCGATTGATCTATCACAATTACCTTATCTAAATTCTCAATCCCGTCAATTCTCTCATGCGTTCCCGACACCGTTTGCGCACGATGTAATCGCGCTTGCAATTCGTTCGCCAAAATCGAATTCACCAATGTCGATTTCCCAGAACCCGACACACCCGATACCACATTAAATACACCAAGTGGAAAATGTACGTCTATATTCTTCAGATTATTCTCTCTCGCGCCCACTACTACTAATTCACGTCCAGCTCGCGCTTTACGACGCTTTTTTGGTACCGGAATCGTCATTTCGCCAGACAAATATTTTCCTGTTATCGAATCTGGGTTCGCCATAATTTCTTCCGGTGTTCCACAGGCTACTAACTTACCACCTTTCGCGCCAGCTCCTGGCCCAATATCTATAATATAGTCCGATTCTAGCATCGTGTCTTCATCATGCTCCACTACCAAAACTGTATTTTTCAAATCACGCAAATGTTTCAAAGTTGCAATTAGTTTATTATTATCTCTCTGATGTAACCCAATCGACGGCTCGTCCAAAACATACAACACACCCTGTAGACCTGACCCAATCTGTGTAGCTAAGCGTATTCTCTGTGCCTCCCCACCCGAAAGTGTATTCGCCGCTCGCCCTAGCTCCAAATATCCTAGTCCTACATCCTGCATAAAT
>JAZPZQ010000005.1:0-8034 GCA_045544765.1 Candidatus Nanosyncoccus sp. | reverse complement strand
GGTGGAGACGAATGTGCCGTTTGCGCCGTTTGAGTTTTATGAGAATCGGCAGATTGTGGGGGTGGATGTGGACATCGTGAACCGGGTGGCGGAAAAGATGAACAAGAAAATCCAGATTAAGAATGTGGAGTTTGATGTGATTATTGACAATGTGGAGGCGGGCAAAATCGCGGACGCAGGGGCGGCGGGGCTGACGATTACACCGGCGCGCGAAGCGAAAGTGAATTTTACAGTTCCCTATTATGATTCGGTGCAATATGTGATTTATAACCGTGAGATGCCGCCGTCACTCCGGGACGACCACGTGGTGTGGGAGGCACTGGCGGGCTCGGTGCTAGGGTCGCAAATTGGCAGTACGGGGTATTTATTTGTGGATGATGAGATTGAGAATGGGGTGCTCGCGGGTACGGGGACGACTCTAAAAGGCATAGATTCGCATCAATTGGCGGCGGATGCGATCAACGCACACATTGTCGACTTTGCGATAGCGGACGAGCTCGCGGCGAAGATGATTGTGGAGAAGAATCCAGAACTTGAAGCATTGCCGCTATATTATTCGGGTAAAACGCGCGAGGAAGATTATCCGGTGGAGGAATCGTATGCGATTGCAGTGAATAAAGACAAGGCGGAACTCCTAGAAGCGTTTAACGAAGTGCTGGCGGAGATGCTGGCAGAGAATGAAGAAGGCGTGTCCGAGATAGATAGATTGGTGTTAAAATATATGGGGCTAAGTGATGAATGATTTCTTTAGCAAACTAGGAGAACTATTTAGCACGCCGGAGTATATTGATTCCCTACTGCATGGGTTCCTGCTGACGATTCAGGTGTCATATTTTGCGATACTGATTGGGGTGGTGCTCGGGACGGTGATTGCGCTGGTGGATACGGCAAAGAAGACTAAGTGGACGGTGGTGCCGAAGTTTATTTGTACAGTGTATACGACGATTATTCGGGGGACGCCGATGGCGCTGCAGCTGTTTATTATGTTTTTTGTGATTTTTGCGGTGAAAGGGTTCCCGAGTATTATTACGGCGATTGTGGCGTTTGGGCTAAATTCGGCGGCGTATACGGCGGAGGTGATAAGAGGCGGGATACTGTCGGTGGACCCTGGTCAGACAGAGGCGGGGCTGGCGCTCGGGCTATCTCGGCGGACGATTTTCTTTAAGATTGTGGCGCCACAGGCGATTAAAAATATCATTCCGGCGATGGGTAATGAAATTATCACGGTGATAAAGGAGACGGCGATTGTCTCGATGGTGGGGATGTACGACCTCAATATGGCAGCGAAGGATATCGGGTCGGGGCAAAATATGGCGAGCTATATCGTGCCGATGTTCGTGGCAGCGCTGTTCTACCTCGCGACAATTTATCTGATTACGTTTATTGTGAAGCGAGTTGAGAAGGGCTTACGTAGGAGTGATTTAAGGACGGAGGAATGATGGAAAATAAGAATACGGATTTGGTGATTCGGAATTTGCGGAAAACGTTTGGTAAGAACAAGGTGCTAAATGGGATTAATTTTGAGCTGAAGGAGGGGGAGCGAGTGGTGGTGCTGGGACCATCTGGTTCGGGTAAGTCGACGTTCCTTAGATGCATCAACTGGATGGAGGAGCCAACCTCGGGGGAGATTGTGTTTGATGGCGAAGTGGTGACTGAGAAAAATATTCGGAAGGTGCGGCAAAATATCGGGATGGTATTTCAGCATTTTAATTTGATTTCTAATATGACAGTGATGGAGAATTTGACACTAGCACCGGTGAAGCTCCGACTTATGAAACGCGAGGCGGCGGAAAAGCGGGCGCAGGAGCTTTTGCGGCATATTGGGTTATTATCCAAGGTGGACGCGTATCCTGCTTCCCTATCGGGTGGGCAGAAGCAGAGAGTAGCGATTGTGAGGGCGATGATGCTGTCACCGGAAGTGTTGCTGTTTGATGAACCGACTTCGGCGCTGGACCCGGAGTCGATTGGGGATGTTTTGAGCTTGATTCAAGAACTAGCGGACCGCGGAATGACGATTATGATTGTGACGCACGAGATGAGTTTTGCGAAGGAGATTGCGACGAGAATCGTGTTTATTGATAAAGGGCGTATTATTGAAGAGGGGGCGCCGGAGGAATTCTTTACGCATCCGAAAACACCCAGAGTGCGGGAGTTTTTGGAAAAGGTGTTGTAGTTTTACGCCTGAACTGGGGGTTGAGGCTGAACTGGGGGTTCTGTAGGGGCAGGCGATGCGGGCGCAGGCGGAGTAACCGGAGGTATCTCGGGTGTTGGGGCAATAGGTGCAGTTGGAGCGACAGGAGCTGCTGGCATGACGGCTGTTGGGGTTGGCGCTGGTACCGGCGTTGGAGCTGGTGCAGGCGCTGAGGTTGGTTCGGCTGGGGCGGGAGCTGGGGTTGGGGCTGGGGTTGGTTCAGCGGGGGCAGATTCGGCTGGGGTTGCCTCAGCAGGTGCTGGTTCAGCGTAATTCTCAGACGAACCCTCGAGTGCGGCCTGTTTGTCTTTGAGATTTTGGTCTTCTCCTTTCTGGATTGCGACGTAGGCCTTGGTGAGTTTTTTGATGTTTCTCGATGTAATAATAATTTTAATAATGAGATACAAGAAGCAGATTGGACCGAGCATCATAGCGATCATTGATTTAAGTAAAAACCAGGCAAGCGATAAAATGCTCATAAAGAGACCTTTGCCTTGATACGTCACATAGCCATATTCGGTTTCTATAGTATAAATATTATCGTCATAGCCTTTGTTTGGATCTCCCCCTTTGTTGAAATTCATCGCGAAGAACCCGACTGGTGCGAGGGTGAACGCAATAATAAATGGCCAGTAGGTAGGAATATCTAAATGGTTTGCCATAAAGAAAGCTACGGTGATGATGGCGCCTAATGTTAGACCGCCAAAAAGCTTGCCATAGAGTTTGGAGCGGTACGCTACTAAGTCACCATGCAATTTGTCGTAACGCTCCTCCAAGGAGGCAGAATTGCTAGCGTGGTTACACTCGTTACAAATGCCGCCATTTTGCTGGAAGCAATCTTTACAAAGGCCCTTGCCGCAACTTTTACATTGGCCAACCGCATCGCGATCGGTGTGATTAAAACATTTCATAATAATCCTTATGTTATTTACCGTCATTATAATAGTATTTTAGATAATGGTCAATGGCAATATTCGTGGTATAATGGGGGGTAATATATAAGGGAGAAAAAAATGAAAGTATTATGTGTCAATGCTGGGTCATCATCTTTAAAATTTCAACTCTATGATATGCCGGCAGAGATTTCTATTATCGGCGGCTATGTAGAAAAAATTGGGGCGCCTGATAGTTTTTATACAATTAAATTTGAAGGCAAGAAAACTGAGACGGCGAAACCAATTAAGAATCATGCTGATGCCGTAAAAATCATGCTAGAAGAGTTAATTAATTATGGTGCGGTAAAAAGCCTAGACGAGATTCGAGGGGTTGGGCACCGTGCTGTGCATGGCGGTGAAAAATATGCCAATTCCGTGGTAATTGACGACGAGGTAATGAAGGACATCAAGGAATTCTCTAAGTTTGCACCTTTGCATCATCCTGGTAATATTGCCGGGATTAAGGCCATGCAAAAAGCCTTGCCAGATGCTGTGCAGGTGGCAGTGTTTGATACGGCATTTCATCAGACTATCCCAAAGGTACAGTATATGTATCCGGTGCCAATGGAGTGGTACGAGAAGTATGGTGTGCGAAAATATGGTTTCCATGGCACGAGCCATAAATATATTACTGAGACAATGCAGAAAAAGCTTGGTAAGGAAAAGATTAATTTGATTATTTGCCATGTGGGTTCTGGGGCTTCGATTACAGCTGTGAAGGATGGTAAGAGTTATGATACCACGATGGGACTGACGCCTTTGGATGGTCTTATGATGGGGACACGGTCTGGCTCGATTGATCCTTCTATTATTAAATATATGATCGATGAAGCAGGAATGACCTACGACGAAATTGATAATGCCCTAAACAAAGAGTCTGGGCTAAAGGGGGTCTGTGGATTTAACGATAACCGTGATGTGGAAAAAGCCATTTCTGAGGGAGACGAAAACGCGCGCCTGGCTCTAGATATGTATGTGGACCGGATTGACCGGTATATCGCAGAGTACTATTTGGAGCTAGGTGGTGAAGTAGATGCGATTGTGTTTACGGCGGGGGTACTAGAAAATGGTGCCGAGACACGTGAATCCATCATTGAGGGGCTAGCCCCACTTGGTATCAAGATTAACCATGAAGTAAACAACGCGATTGCTAGTTTTAAAGAAATCACGAGTGGGATTATTACAGCAGAAGATTCAACCGTACCAGTATATGTAGAGCCAACCAACGAAGAAGTGATGATCGCACGTGATGCGTATAAGTTGTGTAAATAGTTCGGGGTATTGCATTCTTTTATATATGGTGGGAGGTAAATTCCGAAGAAGTCTGGAAAACTTTGGATTTCATTCCAAAAAAGTCTAGATTTTTTTGGAACGGTTAGTTAACCGTGTAGCTTTACGGAGACATATCATCCAGCGCATAGCTTCACTATTACAAGTGAGAACTATCTTGATATATTGGGGGAGATGTGCTGGGGTATTTGGATAAATAGGGTGGCGAGAAATTAGCAACACCGTGTTTGCTTGTTTTAAAAAAGCAAGGGTTAAAACCAACTATTATCGCACATATTTGCTAAATTCTATTCCAAAAAATGCAACATGAAACAAAAAATCGGAATAGACTTTCTTGGCCTGGAGGCAAGGCCGAAATCGCGAAAGTCGTGAGATTTATGAAGTTTCGCGATTTCGGACCTTTCACACGGGTCGCTGGGGCGACCGCGGGGAGGCAGCAGAAATAACCCTGGCTATTTATCTGCGGGGCGGGCAGAGCACTGAAGGGGCTAACTACCCACCAAGCAACGGACACTCCATCCGTTGCTCTTATAGCTGCTGTCGGACGGGCCCAAGTACGTAGAGTACAAGCGCAGATCGTAAGAATGGCTGCTGCCGGACGCCGACCTACTCCAATAGTAGCCGCTCGTGCCACGATAGACCGTGGACGAGCCGTCGAAGTAGCCGGAGTAGAGGAAATTATTTGGGAAACTTCTAAAGCGATTACTCATAATGTCACCAGTGCCAGTGCCTGATTGATTGCTACCTGTACCACCATAGCGCTGAGAAAGGGTGCCATATTCTTTGGCTGTACCGTTACTAGATGGGAGGTGCCAGCCAGATGGACAGATGGAGGTACCTGCTGCCTCGGAGGTGGAGAAAGATGTGTAGTGGTCGGTGTTCGCCATAGCTGCTGCCCAGGTGTAGTAGTTGCCGTAACTGTACCAGCTGTAGTAGGTACTGCTACTCGTACCATTGAAACTAGCAGTGAGGCTGGTTTTAGTGTTATTGTTATTGTAACGAGGAAATCTGTAACCCGTATAGCTTCCTGTGATATTGGTTTTATTATATAAGTTATTGGGGGTGGCAGCGGTAGTATTAGCGAAGTTGGTATTTTCTGAAGTATCCAGACCCGTAAAGACTCCACCGTAGTTTTGAGAGAGGCTCTGGTTTGTGACTGACGAATCATATTGATTGTTTCCCACTGTATTCTCCGCTTCTAGTCTTAGGTTTTCAGTCATCCAGCATTTACCGTCAGCTAGTCTAGCTACGGTATAGACATTATTATCGCGCTGATCCTTTAAGGCTATCACGCTTCCGACTGGAGTGGTGATTTTGCCGGTTGAAGTATTGAAGGTAGTTTGAGGCAAAGCTTGGCAGTCACTCGCTGTGAAGGTTTGCATGGTCTTCGTGCTGTCAGCTGCTAACCAGATGGCGTACAAGGTGATAGTCTTAGTGCCACTGATTTCTTCTCCATATTTATCGTAACTTGGGGCAGAGATGGATTCATTAGGACCATAGATAGGGTCGGTACCACCCACAGTAGCTGTAGGGCTAGGTGACCAGCCGACGAAACCGTAATCAGTTTTCCAATAGTTGGGGGCGTAGAGATTTACGGTGTTTCCTTCATTAATACTAGTATGCTTTAATTCTGTACCACTACTAACCATGCTACCACCTGTAGGGCTATTACCATTGTAGACAATAGTGTACCTAGGACCCCATTTAGCATAGAGGGTAATGGAGTCGCCTGGAGTAACGGTAGCAGGTGTGGTATAAGTAGCGCCGTTGGTGTAGACTACTTCATTATTTACTCTACTTTCTTCGGTCATCCAGCCGATGAAATAGTTGCCGGATGGAGCGGTGAAGCTATTGCTCTTTAAGGCTTTGGAAGTGTTTTCTGGAATGAGTTGGGAAGTCATGGTGCCGGTGCCACCGTTACTATTGAAGTTAATGATGAGAGCTGGGGACCACTGGGCGTAGAGAGTGACTTGGTCTGGGGTGGTGAGGGTGGATGGGACGGTGTAGCTAGATGAGATGTTATAACTAGTGCCACTGCCATCTCTAGCGGTGTTCCAGGAAGTGATAGCATAGCCAGCTCTAGTCGTGAAGTAGGAGTCGCTACCTAGAGTAATGTTACTGCCGGCATTGGTCCAGCTACTAGTATTAGTGGTATCAGTGTTAGTAGCGCAGCCAGTATTATTGTAACTACAGTTGTCATTATAGATGATTTGGCGCTGTGGGGTCCACTGTGCGTAAAGAGTGATGGTGGAGCCGGGGATGAGACTTAGAGTAGAAAGGGCGGCAGAGTTTGCAATGGTGGTGCCAGAACCGTCAGCCTCGGTGTTCCAGTTTTTGAAGGAATAGTGGGTTCTGGTAAATGAGTTACTGGTGAGGTTGGTGGAGTTTATTTCTACGTTTTCTTGGGAGGTGGTAGTGCCGGTGACTGGGTATTCGGTGCTTCCATTGCCTTCGTAGTTGATGGTGGCGGTGCCGTTACTGGCAATACATCTTATGTTCTTTCTGTAATATTTGTTGCCACCGTAGGATGATGAGCTAGTTCCTGTGCTGGTGCCAACAGTCATAGTGGTACCGTTGACTCTAGCACCATAAGCTACAGTAGTACTACTGGAGCGATTTGTCCAAAAGAAACTATAGCTGGTGTTGTAGAAAGATGAGCCTTGAGTGAAGCCACCGTTGATTAAGAAACTACTTGGTGCGGCAGTGGTTTGGTTAGAGGAAGTATAGGCGGATTTGGATGAAAGGTTGGTATACATAGCGTCGGTAGGAAGATCCCAGTTTTTTGGACAGATAGAGGTGGTGGGGCTAGTGCTAGTAGAAGTAGTATTAGCTACTGCGGCAGCCCAGGAATAGTAAGCACCGTTAGTGGTGGTACCGCTAGTGTTAGTTAGACGTATTGATGCAGTAGTGCTAGTTGTGTTTGAGGTTGTATTTCCGGCGGGGAGAGTAAAAGTGGTGTTTGTGGCGAGGTCAGTGTCGTCGTCTGTAAGGGTGATGGTACCGTTGCCGTTCGGGCCTTCAGTACCGGTTCTACCGAGATTTAAGTTCGTAGTCATCCAGCAGTTACCATCGGCGAGTTTAGAGACGGTATATTGTTCGGCGGATTCTGGAGATTCACCTGTGGTCACCTTGCCGCGATAGTCTAGTAGTGTGGCAGCTGGAGCATCTTCAGTTTTTGTAATTTCACTATTATAGCAAACCTCAGGGCGCATATCTTCCATTTCGTTGTGGTCTATACTTTTTTCGGTACCAGAAGGAGTGCTGGTAATCATATCAGCTAGAGTGGCTTGTTTCCATTGGGCATAGAGGGTGATGGTAGAGCCGGCGGTGGTGAGGTCAGTTACTTCTTCACGGTCTTTGTACCAGTCACCAGAGCCATCTATTTCGGTATTCCAGCCCCAGAAGGTCCAGAGCTTGTCTTGGGTTCCAGTAATAGTGTTGCTGCCTGCGTCGGTGTAGGAGGCACCTTGTGGGGCGGTGAGTTCATCGGCATTAGTTAGTTTAGTAGATTCGCCTTCTTGGATGTTCTGTTCTGGATTACTACCCCCACTTGTAACCGTGCCACCATTAGGATTGAATTCTACAGTGTATTGAGCACAGGTATTATCCATAGTGAGA
>JAZPZQ010000004.1:0-10220 GCA_045544765.1 Candidatus Nanosyncoccus sp. | reverse complement strand
CCACTCCCGCGTGCCCAAACTGGTCATATCGCGCCCGCTTCTGCTTATCGCTCAAAACATCGTGCGCCTCATTAATCTCCTTAAACTTCGCCTCAGCTTCCTTATCCCCCGGATTCTTGTCCGGGTGGTACTTCACCGCTAGCTTTCGGTAAGCCTTCTTAATCTCATCATCTGACGCGTTCTTACTCACGCCCAGAACTTCATAATAATCTCGCTTTGCCATAAAAGTAATTATACACTACTAGCACTCAAAACACAAGAGTGCTAAAGTTATATTCTGCTCTGACTCGGGTTAGTGGTTATCAAGCTCTCCTCCGTCTCCGACGCAATCACCTGTATATGCACGTGATTTTGCCCCGCGAAGAACAATCCCTGCCCCACCGGGAAGTTCGATAAGCGTCTCCGCTCTTCCTCAGTCAGCTTAAACACATCTGCTAGCACATCCACCGCCGATGTCGATTGCTTTAACAATAACTGCATTGACGAGTTAGACACAATCGCCCGTCCCATCTTCGACCCCATAAAATCTTCCACGTCCTGCGAAATCGTCGTTAGTCCCAGGTAATATTTCCGCGCCCGCTTCGCTAGCGAGAACATAAAATTCGCCGAATCTTCATACTGCATCAACTGCCACGCCTCATCCACAATCAACAGCCGCTTCTTCTGCTTCGCCCGCACAATATTCCAAATATGCGACAACACAATGTACATCGCCACCGGCCGGAGCTCATCCTCTAGGTCGCGAATATTAAATACCACCATCTGGTTATTTATATCAATATTTGACTGTTGCGAAAAAATCCCTGCAAAAGTCCCCGTCGTGTATTTACGTAATCTCTGTGCCAAAGCCGGTCCAGAACCTCCCATATGTAGCAATGTGTCGTATAGGTTCAAAATTGTCGGCGGTGTCGACTGATGCGTCAACGGGTCTGATGTAATCCCTGCCCTCGCATACGTATCTATCAAAGCCTGGTCAAGGTCCGCTTCCTCACTAGCCGACAATGCTGGCACGACTTGCCCCGATGCCGTCGCCTGATTTCCGCCCAGCATCAATCTAAACAGCCCGTGCAAAGTCACCAAATTAGCTCTCAGAGCATCATTTGAGTCTTCCGCATCCACCACCTTCGGCAAGTCAAACGGGTTAATCCGCACATCCGAGTTCAAAGATAGCCTAATATACGACCCGCCCACCGCATCGCACAGCTTCTGATACTCATTCTCTGGGTCAATAATCAAAACCTCCGCCCCAATCATCATCGTACGAAGCGCCTCTAGCTTCACCGCAAACGATTTACCTGCACCCGATTTCGCAAACACCACCATATTCGCATTTTCCAGCGAAAACCTATCAAATATCACTAACCCATTATTATGCATATTCACACCATACAAAATCCCCTTATCCTGCGTCAAATCCGCCGAAGTAAACGGAAACGACGTCGAAATCGCCCCAGTATTCATATTACGCCGAATCTGCAGTTGGTCAGTGCATTGTGGCGCCGTCGAATTGAGCCCCTGCTCTTGTTGCGCATTTGCCACCTTCGAGAACACCATCTGTTGCCCAAAAATCGTCTCAATCTTTTGCTGTACAAATTTCAATTCATCCAAAGAATCCGCCCAAAGTGTCACATATAGCCCAAACCGGAAAAATCTCTCCGCCCCCAACTGCAACTGATCACGTAATTCCTCAGTATCAGCTAACGCCGCCTCCAGCTCCGGGTCACGTACCTTGCCCTTCTCCATATTCAGGCTCATCGAAGCCTCCAACTGAGTCGCTTTCGTACGCAAATTCTTCATCACCACTGCCGACTCCACCGGATAAATATACATCGATACATCAATTACTTCATCAATATTAATAATTGGCGACAACCACCCCGTATAAATCGACCGCGGATACCCATACACATATAGCGTACGTCCGTATTTATTCCCCAATCTGAAATAGTCCGAATGAATCTCAATCGCCGAAGGCGAAATCAAATCACGCAATGTATTAGTACCCTGCTCAAACGCCCGCTGAATCTCTGCCGCCTCCATCGCCTCCTGCTGCGCCGCTATCTCCGCCGGCGTCAACTGCTTCTTCCTAGCCATTGTTTTCTCCCTTCTTCACATACATCGTCGCCACTTTAGAAAAATCCACCAACGGCTCCCTCACCGCCGTATCCGGATTATTGAAATTATAATACAACTCCGCCAACTCCCTCGTATTTAGTCTCACCGAATGAATACCAATCTGGAACAACCCCGACATCACTGCATCGACTCGGTTATTAATTTCCGTCATTGCCTTATCATAAGTCGCCCGATCAATCCGTATCACCCCCTGCGCCTTACCCTTCGAAAATGTCTTAAAGAAATTACGCGTCTGTTCCAAAGCCTTTTCCGCGTCCGCCGAGGTATAATACGGTATCACCACAAAAAACGCCTTATCCATAATGTTCGCTTCTTGGGAAAGGATATCAACGAAATTAATATAATCATCCATCAGTACCCCAAGGAGCATATTATCATTATTGCGCCTAATCTCCGTCAACCTTTCCAAATAAGGACCAATATCCACCTTCTGTGAACGCACTAATATCTGTGTTGTGAACTTAAGCGAATTCAAAAAATTCTGATACGAAAACTCCACCCCTTCCCGCTCCGCATCCGACATCAAATCAAAGTTAATCGACTTGCACGCTACCACCGCCCTAAACGACCCGTCTTTCATAATTACTACATTGTCACGAAGCTCCGAAATCAGGAGTGTAGATTGTGTCGAAGTGGGCGACTCCTTAGTAGACGACACCGGTGCAGCATTATTTGCCGCCACCGCAGCAGCCCCCAAATTCGCCACACTCTGGTTTGTCATATTATTCTGCCCCGGCATCATTATCTGCGGGGCGTTGTTCACTAGTATATTTGGCATCGCTGTCTGCTGGACACTATTAACAGACTGCCCCTGCATCGCTTGCGGTATTTGCCCTTGATTACTTATACCATTGTATTCTTGTGGATTCATATTCTAATGTAACGATATAAAAACTTCGCCCTCATCTTTTTTATTTATACGCTCAGCCTCTTTTGCGATAGTCGCAACCGAAAAATCAGGATTATTCGCTAGCTCTATTATACCAGACTTCGTAAGTTTTTGCGCATCGTTTTCGCCCTCCACCATCTGACTTTGTTTTTCCACAGGTTTTTCCACAGTCAATTCCCCTGACGCCACCCTTACGCCAGAACCCAAGGCTACATCGCCATCAAACCTACTAATATTAGTCTTCCGAGCCCCTCGCGTTTCATCAATCGCTTCTTTCATCTCCTTAATCACCTCAGCGTGTCGTTCATTTTCATCCTTTGCAATTGCTTCACCCAAATTATCAAAATGTTTTGTCTCAAACATATCTTCTGCCATACTCGCCTCTGCTTTCAATTCCTCACGCATAGAGTTGTTTGCCATTCCCTTTATGGCATACCCTTCTGTATCCACAATGTCCGCCAAAAACGACAGCCTATGCGTCGCTTCCTCACCCGAAATGTCTCTAGTTCTGTCATCCTCCACTATCTTTGGTGCTGTAATAATAATCGAGGTATCTTTCTGCCCCGGCTCCCATTTACGTGTCCTCGGCTTAATATAATACGACACCAAAGCCGCAAGGTATGTCTCCATTGGCTGGTCCTTTTTCAGTGGCAACGCCAACGCTCCAAAAAATAGTATAAAGGGCACCGGAATTATCGCCAGCATCGGAAAAATTTGGAATAATGCTACCGCCAGCGCGATCAATCCACCACATATCAAAAGATAAACAAACTGCCGAAAACTAAACGGCCCGAGTAATTTGTCATCCGCCTCAACATCCTGAGGCACCTTATATTGCGCCATATACTACATATTATAGCATATTCTTTCTTTTAATCATAAACGATAAATCTATCGTCTAATAATTATCTGGATTTAGCAATAACTTTTGTAAATATTCCATTAAATCATAATCATCAGCGTTGGGATTTGCCTCATGGTATTCCTCATACTTCTTCACAATCATCTCAGACACACCATCCAAATTCTTCTTCACCCATTCCGTAGATTCCTCATAAAACTTTCCATCGCCAAAGTCTCTCCACGATTCATAGATACTACGTACCCTATTTGCGAAATACGCCCTATCCGCCTTGTCAAAACCACCCGCAACAATATTTTCGCCCTTATCAGAATCCACACTAGACGACGCCCTGAATTCTTTTCTCTTCTGCTTGTCAGCATTCTCAAGGTACGAATTAATAGTAATTTCATCATCCAAGTTAATCCATTCACGTAGCCAGTCCTTTGCATTGTTTGCCGCACCAGAGCGTCGCGTCCTATAAATCTGCTCTAACTTGCCCGTCTCACCAAGAATCTTCCGCATTTGCGCACCTGCCTTTTTTGCCCTCAGCTTCTTTATATCTGCATCGCGCATCTCCTTCGCCTTTTCCTTATCCTTATCTCCATATCTAGTCTGAATATCGGCCACGGCATCATTAAATTTCTCCCTCTCTTCAGGATTTTCTTTAAAATACTCTTCTGACAAGTGCTCCATCAATGCATCACGATAATCTGATCGTATGCCTAGAATTTGTGTCGGTGTTTGGTCCTTCAAGTATTTCAGAGTCTTTCTTCTAAAGTACTCTTCCGCTTCTTCGCTACCATATAGCGGATCTTCCTTATCTTCCCATCTAGCCTTACTACCACTATAACCAGTCAAAAACGTAACCGCATTCTGCAATTGCTCACTGCCGGACAAATATTTCAAGCTCGCCGAAATAAACGCTGGGCCAATTGCCGTCTCAATTTCATTCCGCTTCTTCAAATACGCATCCACATCCAACTTCCCATCTTTTGTATATGCGTTCGTCAACATCTCATCTAAGTTCGAATATGCTGTCCGTTCCACATTATCGAGTGACGTACCTTCCATCAATTTAGCCATCGCCCGTTTCGACTTCCCAACTCTAGGTCTACGTGGTGCACTAGGATTATCACTAGGGCTTATTGGCTCCCAATCATCATACTCCCCAGTAATATATTCATTGAGAGAAAACTTATCATTTTGACGATCGTTTTTGTTATATACCTTGGCAGTCTCAAGATTAATATACTTACCAAACCTACGCAAAAACGGATCATTATCCTTCACCTCAAACATTAGAAAGCTCGCCAAAGATTGCGACGCGTGCGTACCAAGCCTCACGCCGTTTTCACTGTTCAATACATTCTCAAGCTGTTTCCGCATCAAGTCCGTATCACCTCTTTGATTCAATATCCTTAGACCTGCCACGATAGAATCTATATTATCCGCCGCATTTTTAGCCGTCGTTAATTCACCCAATCTATACTCTACATCTCTCGTCGGTGGCGTCAATTCGAAGTATTTATTCATCTTAGTCTCCATAATTTTCTTTTGCGTATCATAAGAGGTCGCCGCCGTAGCTGCAGCATATTGTATATTATTCAAACTACCTTCCATAATATTCCTAGCCACATCATATCGTTGCTCTGCAGCTTCTCTGTCCTTAATATTATGCACCCGATAAATTGATTTGCCATTCTTATCCACATCATTCCGATGAATATTATCAAAATGTGAGTTTACCGCATCTTCCATCCTCTTATGGAATCCGACAGCATTCTCATACTCAATTATCTCGCCCCTGGCTTTTTCAATCTTCAATCTATCCGAAGCTGTCACATTCTCTACATCAAGTTGTTTCAACCGCGCACGCATCGCCGCACTCTTTGGCTGCGCCGCTAGCACACCCAACCCCTTATTCATATTATTTTTATCGCGCTCAATCACCTCCGCATAACGCATATTCTCCGCTTGCATTTTGTACGCCTTCATCCCATCGCGCGAAGCCGAACCATCCTTCTTGTAATGTTTCGAGGCATTATAAGCAAGCGCCCGATTTTTCACCGTCGTCGCATACTCGCTCATCTCTTCCTCACGTGCAATTCTCCGATTTGACATAAACTGCATCAACCTTACCGAAGGCATCCGCGAATTACTAGCCAACATTTTTTGCTTCGTCAACTGTCGGCGCGAATCCGCCCAAGCCCGATTTGACGCCAATGGTCTCGCCGCAAACCCCCTGATTTTCGTATTGATTGTACCAAGCACCGTACCACTCATCTTCATCAGAGACCACGAGAAAAACAGCGGGAACACTTGCACCGCCAACCCCAAAATTAACCAGAAAGCATCCTTCGCACTCGCAATTATCGCAAACCCCGCGAGACTCGATGCCCCAAATAACAGCGAAAACATCGGGTAAAACACCAACATCTGTATTAGTAGCTTCTTCCATTTCTTAAACAAATTCTCTGTATTCGGCAAAATATTTGCCACAATCGCGAGCGGCGCTATCATCACTAGAAGTGACACCACCGCCTGCCTCAAAGCAATTGTAATAAGCCCTGACGCCACCGCCACAATTGCACCTAGCACTATCGGAATCAACATCCAAATCGCCCCAGTTTCAAACGAAATCATCGTCGCCCCAATCGCCAGTAGTGAACCCCCCGCTAGTACTCCATACAATTCTGAATACATCAAATTCATACTCTCCGCCGCCTCTGGCGTAATCTCCATCGACGCAATCGCCGTCTCTTGTACCGCAGTAAACACACCCCTAAGGCTACTACCAATGACGTTCGACAAATCCACCCCTAGCTGACAAATCAAAAAGCTCAAATTCACCAACACCGCCGCCACAATTAGCTTCGGTAGTGCCTTTTTGAGCCCATAGTTCGATATCCCATACCCTGTAATCTGCGAATAAATCACCACCAAGAGGAATATGATAAACACAATATTAGTAATACCCCTACAATACTTCCAAATCTCATAGATCGGCGAACCATCCTTCGCCTCGATCGGGTTAATTACCAGAATGCTCTCAATTTTTTCATACAACCAGTCCACCGCCTCCGCAATCTTACCCGTCGTCGGACAAACTAGCCAACCAATTGCCCCTAGACTATTCTGGCATTCATCCGCCCCACCACCAGTAGTATCCGCAGTACTTGTGTTCGTTGTATCATTGGTGGTTACATTCGTAGTCGTACTAGAATCAGTGGTAGTTGTACCAGCGTCAACAGTAGTCGAATTAGTCGCGCCATCTCCCGTCGTATTAGTCAAACCATCCGTCGTATTAACATTAGCTCCATTCCCCGTTGTTCCACCCCCGTTCGGATCAATTGCCGTCGGCGTAGTTATGTCAGGCTCCGCATACACGTCATCCCCATTAAACGCCCCAAAACCTACACCAAACACCCCAGTTATCACTAATATAAACGCAAAAAGATACCTTAAAAAGGCTCGCTTTAACCCATTTTTGAAGCATTTCTTTACTTTCATAATAGTTTTCGCCTCCCTATTACAGATTACAAGGCGTGCAATAATTATAGCACACATAAGCATTTTTGTCAATAAGATAAGCTGTCTTTTTACAGATTGTCAATATTATGTTTATGCTTATCACATTGAGAAGATTTGGACTATTTCAGATTTTATGCTAATATGAAACTAGGAATATATCATGAAAAAATTTAAAAAACCTTTACTAATGTTATCAATCACTCTAGCAGTATCCCTATTCTTTGCACCTACTCAGGTATCATTAGCATACAGTGGACGTGGCACGCCAGGCAACGAGGAAGCTTGTCCAATTTTTCTCGGTCTCACCTCCTGGGATTGTGGCGTCGACATCACAGACGAAGCCAGCCTCAAATCTGGTATCTGGACCATAGCCGCCAACGTCGCTACCGATATCACTGTTATTGCCGCCTATCTAGTACTTGGCTATGTCATCTATGGTGGTTACCTCTATATGCTATCCAATGGTGATCCTGGTAAAGTTGCCACCGGCAAAAAAGCTATCATTCACGCCTTTATTGGTCTCGCTATCGTAATGTCTGCCTACATCATTCTAAATGCCATCCGCATTGCTCTTATCGGCAATAGTAGTTTCAGCCAATGCGATCTAGCTACCGGCACCGGATGCGTAGACGCAAACGATCTGGTCACTAGCGCCATTCAATGGATCATCGGCATCGCTGGCGTCGTAGCTGTCATTTTTGTTGTCTATGGTGGGATCTCCTATACTACTTCTTCCGGCGACCCCAGCAAGCTCCAAAAAGCCAAGCAGACCATCCTCTACGCTCTTATCGGCCTCATCGTCGTTGCCCTCTCCGAACTCATCACTGCTTTCGTTTCCAATACCATCCGCAACGCAAATAACAATACTGCTCCATCTTCTTATTATAATCAAATAATTATCTCAAAGGAGGTTAATGAAAACTACATTATCTAAAATAATAACTATAATCATGCTAGTTACGTCTTGTTTTTTCAGTATTGCTACTTTCGTTCCGGTCTACGCTGACAATACCGACCTAGTCTGCGGTGCAGACGTCGCCGAAGAAGTTAAAAGGGCCAACGGATGCCCAGGCTATGGCACCGAGGATCAGCTCCGCCCCGTCGTTACTAATATCTTAAACGCCATTATCGCCGTCAGCGGTCTAGTTGCAGTTGTTTTTATTATTATGGGCGGCATCAGTTATATGACTTCCACTGGTGATGCCGCTAAAACCAAAAAAGCTAAAGATACCATCCTTTATGCCTGTATCGGACTCGCCATCTGCGCTCTCGCTTTCGCTATTGTCAACTTCGTAATTATCAATATTATAGGGGGAGGTTCATAAAACCAAACCACTCACAACAAATATACCCATAATAAATCACTTGATTTATTAATGAATATCGTATATAATCAAACTAAACTAATAAAGGACTAAAAATGAAAGACTTAATTAAATCTTTTGCAGAAACAGTATACCCAAACAATAGCGATCCGAATGCCTCAGGCGCAGGCGTGAAAACGGTTGGAACAAACCAGGACACTTTAATTAATAATGTCACGAACATACTTAATGCGGTTATCGGAATATTGGGTCTGGCTTGTGTCATTATCATAATTGTAGGTGGTGTTAACTATATGACATCCTCAGGTGATGCCGGCAAAGTTAAAAAGGCCAAAGACACCATCTTGTATGGCATCATAGGCTTAGTAATATGCGTACTTGCATTTGCAATAGTAAACTTCGTTATCAAAAATATCATTGGCACCAGCGCTTAAAGTAAATCTCTCGAAATACATCTCCTCCTACGGAGATGTATTTTTTCGTTTCTTTCTAATCTCACCAAAAAACGCCCCATCAAGGGGCGTTTTAGTCTACTGTATATTAATCTTCTTCGGCGCTTCCGTCTTTTCCTTTTCAAAGGTAATCGTAAGTACCCCATCCTTGAGCTCAGCCTTTACGCTGTTCTCGTCCTCACGCACCTGTACCGGCAAAGCAATCGTCCTCGAGAACTCTCCCCAATAACATTCTTGAATATGCCACCGCGTCGTTTGTTCATCCTCACCACCGGACAAAACACCCGAAATAGTCAAAATATTATCGGAAATACTGACATCGAGATCTGACTTTGAAATACCAGCGGTCCTAGCCTTTACTACTAGTTTATCGGCGGTTTCGTAGACATCTACAGCAAGTTGTCCCGGAAAATCGTCGGTATTTTCCCACTCATCTTCAACTGGTTCGCTGACTTCCTCTTCCTCTTGAGGCAATTCTTCCTCAACCAAGGCCGGTTCCTCGTTCTCGACCGGAGCGACGAATTCTTCGTCATTCCCAAGAAACGCCGCCGCGAGGTCATCCTCCATCAGCAAATCGTCACTATTTGTACGAGCCATATTTCCTCCACTTATATTGTTATGCTTTATTATATATTAGTTCCATAGTAAAATCAAGAGAATATGCCAAATAATGTAAAAAATACAACATTTTCCAGCCTCCTAGACCTTCTCGCTCCCCACTCTTGTAGGGGTTGCGGACATACCGGTAGCGTTTTATGTGACCGTTGTAAAAATTACATTTTATCTACTCGCACCAATCTTTGTCCAATTTGCAAACAATCCAGTCCTACCGGCACTTGCCTTCATTGCTCTCAAGACAATTCCATCGACCCACTCCCACCCGCCTACATCATCGGCGAACGTGCTGAGCTCCTCGGCGACCTTATTCACGCCTACAAATATCAATCCATCCGCGCCCTCGCCCACCCTCTCGCCGAACTAATGGACGCTTCCCTACCAACTCCCCACAACGCCACCTATATTATCCCCCTCCCCAGCATCTC
>JAZPZQ010000003.1:0-17426 GCA_045544765.1 Candidatus Nanosyncoccus sp. | reverse complement strand
GGGGCAGTCGATGCTGGATGAAATGGGTAAAAATTTCTTGTTTATCATTTTGTTTACTTTGCTGGCGGCGACGTTTGTGATTTTGCTTTTAGCATTGAAAATGTATCAGGGAAATAAGCTCTATATTACGAATAAGCGGGTGATGCAGATGATAATGAATTCGCCGGTGTCGACGTCGATTAATGTGATTGATTTGGTGTCGGTGGAGGATGCGAGTTTTCGGCAGGAGAATATTTGGCAGAAGCTGTTTCATTACGGGACGTTTCGGTTGTCGACGGTGGGGGATGAGACGACGTATACCTTCCCGTATTCGGATATTTCGCCGAGCGATTTGAGGGCGGTGACGGATTTGATCTCGAACGTAAAAGAGCCGATGAGAAAGAGAGGGAAAGGGGAGGCGTAATAATTGCTTTTTGGGCTGTGTTTTTTGGTTGAACGGATTATTGTAGTTATGGTAAAATATAGGTATGAAAGTTTTTTATAAACAATTGTTTGTGGTGCCTTTGGTGATATTGATAGCGTGTTTTCCGATGAACCAAAGTGTCAGTGCTATCGTAAGAAGGGACACTCAGGATAGACTGGGCGAGTTTTCGCAAAATAGGGTGTTTTTTTACGATTCGAACTGTGAAGATGGCACAAACGAAAGCAATCAAACATGCGTGGTGCCAAGCGGAGATCAAATTACATGGATTGGGGATTCGTTGACGGCATTTGGTGGGCAAGCTAGGTTGGAACAATTCTTCCCAGGTGTGGATTATGGGGAGACATTTGATGGAATTACAGTTAACGATTATGTTAGAAGTGGAAAAAAAATAAGTATAGGTGATAGCCTGGGTGGAGCTGGCGGATTGGATATTTTGCAACACATAGTGGATCAAGGTAAGCTGAGGTCATATTTGGTGTTTGCGTTGGGAGCGAATAGCACATGGGATACGTGTACTTATGATGGAGTTTCATGCATGGAAAAGCTGATGGAATTGGCTGGTTCTAGCCAGGTGATAGTATTGACCACTAAGGTGATTGAGCCGAATGATGCGGCCGATGGTGGCTATGATGGCAACAATGATTATTTGAAAGAACAGGCTGAAAAATATGATAACTTGACAATATTGGATTGGGCTGAGGAAGTAAAAGATGAATACTATATCGATGATGGGCTACACTATACGGAGGACGGGTATGATGCGTATTTGCAATTCATAAAAGATAATTTACCAAAAAATTGTTCGGCTGGGTTGTTACCTGGAGATAACAATGCGGAAAAAATTTGGAATTATTTTGTGCAAGCAGGGATTAAGGGGGTTTCGGATAATCCTGCGGTGATTGCAGGAATTTTAGGGAATTTACAAATAGAAAGCGCTGGAACATTGGACCCGTTTTGCAATGGTTCTGGTGGTGATTGTTCTGTTGGTGACTCAAGTTATTATGGGTTGCATGCGGAGTCAAACCCTAGTATGAAACAAGCAGTAGACGATGCGGGATATGAGCAGTATTGGAGTAAAGGTGATAGCGCGCCGGCAGAAGTTGTAAATGAAGCGATACGAATAGAACTTGATTGGATGGTTAAAAACAACCCACGATGGGTGGGTGGTTGTACGGACGCTGGTTGTTGGAGTGCGGAGGCTGCGTTTATTACTAATCTGGACAATGTATCGGATACTGGGTCACCTGAATCGTATTCGGATTTGTTTTTGGTAACTGTAGAAGGCGCTTATCCTGGGGGAAGTACCGCAATTGAAGATAGTGGAGTGCAGGCGATAGCTTCTAGTATGGGATGGGGATCGGACCTTTGGCAAATGGCGACAGAAAGACGGGCGGCTGCTGGGGATTATTATGATGAATATGCTGGAACGGGGGCTACCCCGAGTGGATCGACGTCGGGGTTTTCGGCGACAAATACCTTGAGTGGAACAGGAAATCAGGCATATACTGCGACGAATGAGGAAAAAATGAAGCTTTTGAGGTTCTCAATATGGGAAGCAGGACAGAATGATGAAGACTATAAGGACGTTTTATCGTCTATTTTGGACGATTTTGAAAAAAATAATAATGACAAGAAAGGCGATACTGATAGTTTGATAAAATATGTGGAAGAGGGAGATGAGTTTAAGTATAGAAAGGAGTATGATCAGTATAGTACGCTTTCTGTGGTTATCACGACGACTCCGGAGCAAGAACAAGATGCGCAGGATATTATTAATGATGGATTGAGAACGACTTTAGCAGGTCGGGCACAGATTACTAATGGGAAAGAACTGGGGGTTAATTATTGTTCAGGTGGCTCTAATAGGGGGATTGGTGCAGCGAGGATCGCTGAAGTAGCCGCGTTGATGTCGTGGCCGGTACAGAATACGCAAACAAATGCAGAAGATTATCAAAGTGGTAGAGAAGGACGATGCGAGAGTAGTAGCGGACAGTGGGTTGATTATAAAAGTAACAGGGCGGCGTGCGTTACTAATCCGAGAGAGTTATATAGGAATAATTTAAGAGGTTATAGCTATATTGATTGTGGTGTATTTGTGGGGTCAGTTTTGTATTATTTAGGTGTAGTCGGTGATGATTTCGTAAATTATGGGCAACCTGGTGCAGGTACTTATTTTAGGTCGCATCCGGAGGATTGGGAAGAAATTACAAATACTGGTTCGGAGTCCATTATGAAGCCAGGGGATATATTGTGGGAGAATGGTACGAGATCTAGCCATGGTCATATAATAGTATATGTGGGTGAAGAATATGGGGGGGATTGGGGTACTATAGCACACGCATCGGTCCCGTATAGCGACTATCCAAACGGGAGAGTTGGGGAAGTGACTGGCATTTATGATGTGGGCGACTGGTATATATTTAGATATATTGGCAATAAGTTGGGCACGGCGGAGACTGGAGAACCCATAACTTCGGCAAGTGAGGCAGAAACTGTTTGGAATTCATTGGGCAACATTACTTACGAAGATGTAAAAGAGGTAGCAGCAAACTATGGGATAGACGAGAATGGATTGCTTGCGATTTTAGCATGGACTGAAAATGAAGCGTATGTCTCAGAAGCTTTTTATGAATTGCGTGGAGAAAGATATTCTGGGTATTTAAGTGCTTGTGTAATGATAGATAGATTGTTGGAACAGCATAATAATGATGCGGCGTCGTTGATCAACGAAATAAAGAATTATCCAGCAATTGGTGGTGGGGACTATGGACAAAGGGTGATAGATATGGGTAAGAACCCGTCGCAAAATACTTTGAAGGCGGTATATATGGCATTGACTCATTTGTATACTGGGCTAACTGTTTGTTCTGGTGTAGAAAATCCTGAAGGTAAATATGTTTGGCAAACTAGAGGATTTGATGGCAGCCCGTCATATGTGTGGTAGAATAATAGAGGGGAGATAAAAACATGGAAGGCGATAACAATAGATTTTCGAAGTATAGTCCTAAGCTGTTGAAACGTTTGGCTTTAGTGTTTGGTGTGTTTGTTGTAGTGATAATTGTCATTGCTATGGTGGTTCTTTTGCGGACTGATCCAAAAAGTGATTCGAATGTTTTGATAGAGAACTATGCTGGCACTAACGTACCAACGGGATATAAAGATGTGATACAGGAGAATATATCAAATATTCTGAGGCGGAATAGTATAATTTCTTCTACTGAGGTAGTAGATGCGGAGATTCGTGAAGGGTCGTATAAGGAAAGCATAGATGACGACTTGGTCGTGTCGAAATTAATTGCAGATGTTGAGTCCTTGCAATATTCGTTCCAGGTGACAGTCACTTGGTGGAGGGGAATGAACGATAATCGGGAAATAACCGATCCGGATGTGGTGGTAGAATGTCCATATTATACTGATGTGATATATAAGGATAAAAAATGTATTGCGCAGGAACCATACCAACAGATAAAACGTTATTTGCCATATTATCAATATTTGGGTAGTGGGCAGAAATTTGGAGTAAGTTTGAAGCAATTTAATGATGAATATTATTTGGCGGTGGAGGTGAAAGCTTGTGGTGATGAAAACGTAACGGAGTCAACTGTGGACGCGACGAAAAAATGGATTAAGTCGATGTATATGGATACGAATGATTACAGAATAGAAACTTTTGATATATGTAGGAGGTAGGATGCAGAGTGGCGATATTGTTATAGTGCAACAGAAAAAGTCACAAGTGTGGAAATGGGTGCTGGTGGGATGTCTTTCTGTGGTCGTTGTGGTCGGGATTGGCGTATTGGTGTGGAGTTTGATACCAAAGGAATATGATAGGATTAATATAGTAAATGCTAGCGAGTTGAGCTCGGTTGGTCGTGATGAGGTTAATGAGTTCCGGTTAACTTTGCTTAATGTGTTACGAGAGAGGGGGCTAGATATGGATAGCGAAGAAAAAATAGACATAGAGGTGAGAGATGGAACTGTGAACAGTTTTGAGAAATATAAAGATGGAAAAGAAAGAAAAACGATAAATTTTATAGTAGATATTGATTCTTTGCGCCAGACCTACGACGTGACAATATATAAGGATAGTGGGGCTGCAAAGGGTATAATGGTAGCAGTGAGATGTCCAAATGTGGCGGAGCAAAAATATGATGATAATGAGTGTGTGGGTGTGAGTGAGAATAGCGGGAAAGCAGTTGGTCTATATTTGCCTTATGAGATGACGCTTGCATCTGGCGAAAAAATTTTAGTGAAAAAACTCGGTTTGAATAGTGAGGGGTTATTGGATTTAAAGATATATTTATACTCATGTGATGAGGAGAATCCGCCAGTAACAGAAACGGAGGCAGTGATAAAGAAATGGGTAGAGGAATTGGGGGATCCGGTCGCTGAACACTATACGTACGATGTGCGGGCTGGGTACTGTAAAGGGGATGCGATTTAGATGCTATGTCATTATGGGCGGGATATTGATGATTTTGGGGGCTAATTGCGGTTGTATTTGATGTAAGTGTCTTCTTTTTCGAGGGTGGCTTTGAGGGTGTATTCTTTGCATTTGCCTTCTTTACAGTTGGCGGGCTCGTAGGAGTAGGAGCTACTGGGGTCGCCAAGATTAACGCCACTAGGATCGGTCCAAAGGGCGGGGTCGATGACAGTGATGTTGTCTTCGGAGATTGACTCTGGGTAGTAGCCGTGGTCTTTGTAGAAGCTTTCTTCTAAGGCGTAGTACATAGCATTGATGGCAGTCTTGCGGTCTTCGTCACGTTCCATGGCATCGATGTTTTGCTTTTGAATGAAGAAGAGAACGAGTAACAGTGAAGCGAATACTGCGACAATTACAATTTCAATTACGGTGAAGCCTTTTTTCATATCTTTATTATAACACAGTTTTGTGATATAATATTAGGAATTGGTACCGTAGCTCAGCTGGTTAGAGCGTGGGACTCATAAGCCCGAGGTCGGTGGTTCAATCCCACCCGGTACCACCATTTTTGTAGTAAGCACCGGCAGCTCAGTGGATTAGAGCACTTGTCTTCGGAACAAGGGGTCGTGGGTTCGAATCCCTCCCGGTGTACCAGAATAACAAAAAATAAGAGTTTACTCTTTTTTTGTTATTTGGAATGCCGGACGGGGATAATTATCCCTCCCGGTGTACCACTAAAAAAGCCTTTCTGGAGGCTCTTTTTTGGTACACCCGACACGATTTGAACGTGCGACCTCCAGTCCCGGAAACTGACGCTCTATCCAGCTGAGCTACGGGTGCGTAGAGATATTATAACACTTTTGGGGTGGGAAATAAACCAATAGAGGGATGGGGTTTAGCACGAGTGTGATAGAGAGGTTGATTTAGATAGCTGGGTGTGGTAGATAGGATGGGATGTGGAGAAAGATTGCTAACTGGGTGGGAAGGGAATGGCACCAATCGTGGCTCATGGTGAGCTTTTGCATTGGTGTGATTGCTGGGACGGTGCTGGCGCTGGACTTGAGGGTGAATTATTTTGCGTCGCCAGTGTGGATTGGTGTAGTGGTGGGGTTGTTCGTAGCGGCGTATTTGAAGCCGAAGACTGCGTTGATTATTTTAGGTCTGGTGGCGGGGATGGTGTTGGCGTTTTTTAGGGCGTCGGCGGAGCTTGTGGGGGAAGATTATGTGAGGCGGCTTTATGGTGAGACGGTGTTGGTGGCTGGGGCGGTAAAAGGGGACCCAGAGACGGATGAGAAGGGAACGAAGTTTAAAATGGTGAATTCGAAGTTTGGCGAGGAAGGGGCGGAGGTGAGCGGAAGTTTGTATGTTTCGGTGAGTGAGAATGAGGAACTGGCAAGAGGAGACGAGGTGATGTTGGAGGGGAAAATGTCGGAAGGGTTTGGGGTGTATGTGGGATATATGTATAGACCAAAAATTGTCAAATGGGAGAGGCCGGAGCCGGGGGATTTGGCGGTAGTGGTACGGAATTGGTTTGCGGAGAGGATAAGGAGTGCGATACCGGAGACAGAGGCGAATTTGGGGTTATCGTATTTACTGGGGATGAGGACGGGGCTGCCAGATGAACTGGACGAGAAATTGCGGACGGTGGGGCTGGTGCATATCGTGGTGGCGAGTGGGGCGCATCTTTCAATACTAGTGGAAGTGGCGCGAAAAATATTTGGGAAATTGTCACGATTTGCGGGAGTGTTGTTTTCGGTATTATTTGTGGTGTTTTTTATGAGTATGGTGGGGTGGACGCCGTCGATAATGCGGGCGGGAATGATGACAATTCTGACACTTGTGGCGTGGTATTCGGGAAGAAAATTGGCAGCTTGGCGGTTAATTATAATGGTGATGGCGGTGACCTTGGTGGTTAATCCGATGTTTGTGATTGATCTTGGGTGGTTGCTTTCGTTCGCGAGCTATGCGGGAATTATGGTTTTGGGGCCTAGGCTCACGAGATTTTGCTATGGCAGTCGGAAGCCGGGGTTTGTGGCGTCGATGGTTATAACGACAATAAGTGCGACACTGATGACTTTGCCGATTGTACTTTATTATTATGGTCAGGTGTCGCTGATATCGGTGGTGGCAAATTTGCTGATATTGCCGACTTTACCGTGGGCGATGGGACTGGTGTTCCTGACTGGAGTGGTGGCTGGTGTGCTTGGGCTGGAGATGGTAGTGGCGTGGTGCGCGACGAAGATACTGGAATTTCATATTGCGGTGGTGGAGTGGTTTGGAGAGATGAAACAGTTTTTAGTGGAGATGCAGGCTTATCAATGGTGGGTGTTTTTGTTATATTTAGTGATTATAGTGGCGTTGGTATTGGGATGGATTTGGAAAAAACGGAGAAAAGTGGTAAAATTAAGGGAAGTTGAATAAAAATTTTGATGGGAGAAAATTATGTCCGGACATAGTAAATGGGCAACGACTAAAAGGCAAAAAGCCGTAGTGGATGCGAAGCGGGGAGCTTTGTTTACGAAGATTGGGAATCAGATTGCGATTGCGGCGAGGCAGGGTACGGATCCGGCGATGAATCCTTCGCTGGCGATGGTGCTCGAAAAGGCGCGGCTGGCGAATATGCCAAAAGCGAATATTGAACGAGCGATTGCGCGGGTGGCAGATAAATCGGCAGCGGCTCTTATAGAAGAAGTATACGAGGCGTATGGTCCTGGCGGAGTGGGGATTGTGATTGAAGTAGCGACGGATAACAAGAATCGGACGATGCCGGAAGTGAGGCACACTTTGGATAAGAACGGTGGAAGGATGGCTGATCCGGGTTCGGTGATGTTTCAGTTTGCGAGAAAAGGCGTAATTGAAATTAGCGAAAAGGGTGATGAGGCGATGATGGCGGCACTGGATGCAGGGGCGGAAGATGTCGTGGACGAAGAGGATGGAACGGTAATTTATACGGACGCGTCAGATTTGATGAGAGTACGAGGAGCTTTGGTGGATGGAGGGATGACGGTAACTTCAGCGGAACTCCAATATGTGCCGACTTCGTATGTGCCGGTAGAAGGTGAGAATGCGGAGAAGCTCGAGAAGTTGCTTGGTGCGATCGATGACATAAATGATGTGACGAATGTCTATACGAACGCAGAATAATATGTTATAATAATCGGTGGAAGGGTGGCCGAGTGGTTGATGGCACTGGTCTTGAAAACCAGCATACGAAAGTATCGCAAGTTCGAATCTTGTCCCTTCCGCCAAAATAGTTAAAACAGAGCTTGCTCTGTTTTTAAGTATTTTGAAGGTATAGCTTAGGATTATTATCTTGTCCTTTCCGCCAAAAATGAAAAAATAAGCCCCGGAGGGCTTTATTTTTTAGCGGCCGTTTTTGAGACAAGGATGTTTCCTCTTGTCGCTATGCTTGTGATTATTGTTGCGGTTTTGCTTCGCAACGATTTTCATTTTGAATTTTCTTGCCATAGGGTAATTATATCACATTTTAATGATTTTTGTGTTATAATGGGGGAAATAGGTTATGTTAATATGGGTGGGTAAAGGAGGTACCCAATGAAAAATAAAAAGTGTAAATATATATTCGTGACAGGGGGTGTTTTATCAGGCGTTGGTAAAGGGATTACAGCGGCGTCGATTGGGGCGATTTTGAAGGCGAAGGGCTATAAGGTAACGATGCAAAAATGTGACCCGTATCTAAATGTGGACGCGGGGTTACTAAATCCAGTGGAGCACGGAGAATGTTTCGTAACGCACGATGGGGTGGAGACAGATCTCGACCTCGGGCATTATGAAAGGTTTCTGGATTTTGAGACTTCGAAATACTCGATTACGTTGTCGGGTTCGATTTACAAAGAATTAATTGAGCGGGAGCGGGCTGGGGGATTTCACGGTAAGACGGTACAGTTGGTACCGCATTTTACAAATTTGGTGTGCGAGAAGATTGAGAAGGCTTCGGCGGATTCGGACATCCATATCGTGGAAATTGGGGGGACGATTGGTGATTATGAAGGGTTGCCGTTTGTGGAGGCGATTAGGCTGTTTGCGAATAAGGTGGGGAGGCGAAATTGTTTGTATGTCTCGGTGGTATATGTGCCATTTATTCATACTTCGAATGAGCTGAAGACCAAGCCGGCGCAAAATGCACTGAAGGACCTTCGAGGCTTTGGGATTATTCCAGATGTTGTATGTGTGCGGACGGAAAAACCGGCGCCGAGGGCAATTTGTGAGAAGATTGCGGGATTTTCGGGAATTGCGCCGGAGGCAGTGCTGAATTTGCCGGATATTGATTCGGTATATGACGTACCGTTTAATGTGCTGAAGTCGGGAGTGTTGGAGATTTTGAACGATTTTATGGGTGACGAGACGAAGCCGGACATGCGAAAATGGGAAAAGTTCTCAAAGTGGCGTGCAATGAAACACGACAAAACGGTAAAAGTGGGGTTGGTAGCGAAATATGTGGGGAATGACGACACCTATATTTGTGTGACGGAAGCTCTAAAAGCAGCGGCAGCGCATAATAAAGTTAATATTGAGATAAAGTGGATTAATGCCGAGGAACTAGGCGATAACTCGGTGCGGACAAGCGATAACCGAGCGATGATAGATTTGATGAAATGTGATGGGATTGTGGTACCGGGTGGATTTGGAGCGCGAGGCGTAGAGGGTAAAATTAAGGCAGCTGCGTATGCCCTGAAGGATGATATTCCTTATTTAGGATTGTGTCTTGGGCTGCAGACGGCTTGCATTGCGGGGGCGCGAATGGGTGGAATAAAAAGTGCAAATTCGGAAGAATTTGGTGCGACGAAAGAAGACGAGAACAATGTAATATATATTATGGAGGGACAGAGAGGTAAAGAATCTACGGGCGGGACGATGCGCCTAGGCGATTATCCGGCAATTTTGAAAAAGGGCACAAAAACGGCGGAAATTTACCGTGCGGAGGTCGAGGATTGTGGCGAATATGTGTATGGAACGGAAGTTCTGAAAAACGGAGACGTGAAGGTGGTGGAGCGGCATCGCCATCGTTATGAGGTAAATCAGAAATATCTGGATGCGATAAAGAAGGGCGGGATTGAAGTGTCGGGTACTTCGCCAAATGGAAAGTTGGTGGAATTTATTGAGGCGCCAAAGTGTAAATTCTTTGTGGCGACACAGGCGCATCCAGAATTTAAATCACGACCATTAAATCCGCACCCGCTGTTTATGGAGTTCATAAGGAGTTTGGCTTTTTCTTTGGACAAAGAAAAAGCCAGGAAAAGAAACCAGTAAGAAAATTAAGATGGAAGTGAATTCCGTCTTAATTTTTGATAACAACCTTTTTATTCCGTTGGAATAAAAAGGTTATGGTATAATGGTGGTATGGATGAGAATGATGTACAAATAAAACGGCGAGAGAACGAAGAAAGAGCGACGGCGGAGCGGGCGAGGATTTTGGGGTTGCCGTATTTAGACACGAGAGAGTTTGAAAAGACGGTGCCGTTGGTGCCTGATGTGTTGACGGTTGAAGAGATGCACCAGAATTTTATGATTCCGTTGCAAAGAGGTGGTGGTGAGGAAAATTACCAGTTTATGGTGACGAGCCAGACGCCGAGGTCGGTGATTGAGAGGATGCGTCGAGAATATACGGATGAGGGGGAGAGGGTGGAATTTTTCTTGATTTCGGGTTCGGCGTATAAAGTATTTATGTTGAGGTATGATCCGCCGATGCAAGTGCATTATGATGATATCAAGATTGCAGGAGAAGGGGATTCGGAGACGATTGCGAGTGTATCGCAGACTTTAGCGCGAGTATCTACGGACAAAGTGTTTGATTTTTTGATTGATCAGGCAGATAAGCTGGGGGCGAGCGATATTCATATCGAGAATATGCGGAATGCGATTAGGATTCGGATGAGGGTGGATGGGCTTTTGCATCCGGTGGCAAATATCGACAAGGACAAATATCGGATTTTTATGGGGGAATTGTCGTCGCGAGCAAACGTATCGACGGCATCAAACCAGCCACAATCTGGGCATATGCAAAAGGAAATCCATCGGGATGGAGCTACGCATTTACTGAATATTCGTGTGGAAACGATTCCGACGATGTATGGTCAGGATGCGGTGTTAAGGTTATTTAACTTTGACGAGTCGCTTTTGAATCTGGATTTGTTGGGATTATCAAAGGAGGAGAGGCGTGAAATTGATGAAGTGATTTCGCACCCACGTGGACTGGTGCTGATGGTGGGTCCGACGGGGTCAGGTAAGTCAACGACTTTGTATTCGATGTTGAATGCTCTGAATACTTCAGACAGGAAGATTATTACTTTGGAGGACCCGATTGAATATGGGATTACGGGGATTTCGCAGATTCCGATTCATACAAATGAGGGAGGGTCGTTTGCGGAAGGACTTCGTTCAGTGTTACGGTTAGACCCAGATGTGGTGATGGTGGGGGAGATTCGCGATGCGGATACGGCAAAGACGGCGATTCAAGCTTCGATTACGGGGCATTTGGTGCTGTCGTCGTTTCACGCGAACTCGACCAGCGCGGCGTTCTCGAGGATGATTGACCTCATAGGGGTAAATCCGATTTTTGCGAGTTCGATTAGGCTAATTGTGGCGCAGAGGTTAGTAAGGAAACTATCGGACAATAAAAAAATGCGGATGGCGACGGAGTCGGAAGCGAAATATATACGAGAGACTTTGGCGGGAGTGTCAGGAGATAAACTACGAGGATTGAACTTGGCCAATATTCCACTTTACGATCCAGTAGCGACGACAGATTACCCGTTTGGATATAGTGGAAGGACGGTAATAATGGAGCAATTGGTGGTGTCGGATGATATACAAACGTTCATCCGTGGCGATGTAACGGACGTTAATACAAAAGCAATTGAGGAAGCGGCAAGAAAACACGGGATGTTAACTTTGGAACAGAAGGGGGTAATAGCGGCACTGAAAGGTGAGACGACACTCGAAGAAGTAGCGAGAGTAATCTAGACAAAAAAATGGTAGGCCCGGCTGGAATAGACTTTCCTTCGGAAAGTCTTCCGTCGGGCGTCGCCTCAAAAAATCCAAAACTATGTTTTGGATTATTGCTCGGCTCCTACGACGGTCGAACCATCATTTGGTAGAGCCGACAGGAATCGAACCTGTATCGCAGACTTAGAGGGTCTGGGTCCTATCCGTTGAACGACGGCTCCACCTTGTTATATTATAACTTATTCGGTGGGTTTGCGCAACTTGTAATAGATGGAGGGGGCGAAGCGGATGGGGGCGAGAGCCTGCTGGGCGCCGTTTTCCATTTTGACGAGAGCTTTGGTGCCGAGGACTTTCTTTAAGCTTTTGCTACGGAAGTTGGAAACGGAAAGGATTTTTTCGGTCTTGAAACCGGTTTTCTTGAAAATCTCCTCCACGTATTTGGGATGATAATTATAGAAACCGTCGGCGCTGATTTCTTTGTAATTGGCGACTTTCTTATCGAAAGGATTGACGTTGGAACGGCCGGTGATGAAGCGGGCCATCTTAGGTAAAGTGCGCTTATTGGCGACTTCGATGACGGCGACGCCACCGGGCTTGAGAACACGGTATAATTCGGTCATGGCTTTATCCATGTTTTTTAGGTGATGAGTAACGCGAATCATCATAAGACCATCAAGTTCGCCATCTTTAAAGGGGAGTTCGTAAATATCGCCGGCGCGGGTTTCGATTTTGTCACCGTAGATGTCTTTGGCTTGTTTTAATTCGGTTTTACTATAGTCGAAAATGATGACTTTGTGGGCACGCTTTAAATATTCGTTAGCGAGTCGTCCGTAGCCGCCGCCGATGTCGGCGAATTTCTCCATGCGTTTGGGGAGTAATTTACGGATGGCCATACGGTCGGCTTGGTCTTCGTATTCGCGGTCAACGTCTTCCCAGAATTCTTTTTTATAATCGTAGCCGTTGTAGTCAGAAATAACTTTTTCACTCATAGAAACCATTATATCACATTTCGTCTGGCAAAATAGCAAGGTGGGCTTCTTCGAGTTGGAGGTCGTCGACGGGGGAGGGGGAGTTCATCATGAGGTCGACGCCGGAGCCGTTTTTGGGGAAGGCGACGATGTCGCGGATGTTATCGACAGATTCGAGCACCATGAAGATGCGGTCGAGACCAGGGGCGCAGCCGGCGTGGGGTGGAGCGCCGTATTTGAAGGCAGAGAGCATGCCACCGAAGCGGGCTTCGACATATTCGTTGTTGTAACCGAGGATGTTGAAAACTTTGTACATGATTTCGGGATTGTAATTACGGACGGCGCCAGAACAGACTTCGTAGCCGTTCATGACCATGTCGTATTGGTCGGCGACGATAGCGAGTTTGTCGGCGTCAGTTTTGGCGTTTTCGAGAGTTTCGAGACCGCCTTTTGGCATAGAGAATGGGTTGTGGCCGAAATCTAATTTGTGAGCCTTCTCGTCCCATTCGTAAAATGGGAAGTCGACGACCCAGCAGTAGGCAATTTCGTCGGGGTTCTTCAGACCGAAATGGTCGGCGAAGGAAATACGAAGTTGACCGAGGACTTTATTCACCTTATCGCGTTCGTCGGCGCCGAAGAAAACAGCATCGCCGGTCTTAGCGCCGGTGAGTTTCTCGACGGCTTTGATTTCGGGATCGGACATGAATTTCAAAATAGGGGATTTGGCGCCTTCGTCTGTATATAATATATAGGCGAGACCGCCGGCACCGAGCTTGCGAGCCTGGTCGGTGAATTCGTCGATTTCGCGACGGGTAAGCGAAGCGGCGCCTTTAACGCAGAGGGCTTTGATACAGGGTTGCTTAAAGACTTTGAAATCGGTATCCCTGAAGGCGTCAGTGAGGTCGATAAGCTCCATGCCGTAGCGGAGGTCGGGTTTATCGACACCGTAAGTGTCCATAGCGAATTCATAAGGTAAGCGGGGGATGGGGCTGCCTTTGATGAGGTGCTTCTTGGCGGGTTCGGAATTTAGAACGAGTTTTTTGCCGGCGAATTTGGTGGCGAGATCGATGTAGAGAGGCTCGATTTCACGCCGGACGGTTTCGCCATCATCTACGAAAGACATCTCGCAGTCGAGCTGATAGAAGTCACCATAGAGGCGGTCAGCGCGAGGATCTTCGTCGCGGAAGCAGGGGGCGATTTGGAAGTATTTATTGACACCACCAACCATAAGGAGCTGTTTAAACTGCTGGGGGGCTTGAGGCAAAGCATAGAAAGTGCCGGGATGAAGCCTTGACGGCACGAGGAAATCGCGAGCGCCCTCGGGAGAGGAGTTAGCGAGAATCGGGGTGGTGATTTCGGTGAAATCGTGGTCGTACATATAGTTACGAATGAAACGATAAAACTCAGAGCGACGTTTCAAAATATTTTGCATGGAAGGACGGCGAAGGTCGAGATAACGATATTTGAGACGGAGTTCTTCACTAGATTTTTCGCCATCGTCGTGAGTATTGACGGGAGGGGTGAGGGATTTATTGAGCAGAGTGAGTTCGTCCACAACCAGCTCGATTTTGCCGGTGGGAATGTTGGGATTGATTAATTCGGGGGCGCGCTTGCGGACTAACCCGGTGGCGGTGAGGACGAATTCATCGCGGACAGATTCGGCGAGCTTGAAAGCGTCGGCGGTGTCGGGGGTGACGACGAGCTGGATGATGCCAGTGTGGTCACGGAGATCGATAAAGATTAAACCGCCGTGGTCGCGGCGGGAATTAACCCAGCCAGACACAGTTACTTGTTTGCCTAAAAAATTTTGTAATTCGTAGCTTAATTTTCTCATATTACATATTATACCATAAGAATAGGGAAAATCTATAGCAAGTCCCTCGATTACAATGAATTATGCTTTATCACCCAAAAGATAATCAAATAGTAATTGAATAGTAAAGAAGCCTACAAGTTTGTCTTGGTCGTCTCTCACGAGGAAGTAGTAACTTTGGTCGCGTTCGATGTGCTCGATGGCGGTTTTGAGGGGGTCGGTAGATTTGAGATAGTAGACAGTTTCGGTCATGTATTTGTCGGCACGGTCGGTGTGTTTGATTTCGAGGGCATTTAGGGCTTCGGTGTGGATAATACCTTTGATGTGGTCGTGGCTATCGACGACGGGGAAGTTGGTGAAGCCGGATTTGAAAAGCTTGTCGAGCGTAAGGGGGCCGAGAATTTCGGTGGTTTTGATGAAAATCATTTGGGACCTTGGAACCATGAGCTCGCCGACGGTGCGGTCATCAAAGCTCATAATGGCGGCGATACGGGAGCGGTCTGTGCTAGTAATGATGGATTTGGGGGTGCGCTGCATAATACCGATGAAATCCTCAAGGGTTTTGGGGGTGTATTTAATTGGCTTTGCGACTGGCTTCTCTGGTCGGAACTTATCGAGCTTGGGGTCGAGCCAGCGGATGAATTTACGTATTATATTTTCAAACATATGCTATAATATATTATATCATTATTTAGAGAAAGGAGTTATAGATGCGGAAAAAGGCGGGGTTTTCAGTGTGGGGGCTAGTGGCTGTGATTGTGGTGGTAGTGTTAATCGTGATTGGGGCAGTGGCGGTGATAAATGGCAATAATAATGCGACGGATTATAGTAAGTATGATTTTTATTCGGTGATTGAGGCGGACAAAAATAACGGTAATATCGGTGACCATGTAAAAGGTGATCCGGATGCACCGGTGTTGATATTTGAATATGCGGATTATCAGTGTCCGGGATGTGCGACGATTAACCCGCGCGTGAATAAGGCGGTGGAAGAATTGGATGGAAAACTAGCGGTGGTGTATCGTAGCTATCTATTGTCTTACCACCAGAATGGTACGGCGGCGGCTTCGGCGGCAGAAGCGGCAGGATTGCAGGGGTATTGGAAACCGTATGCAGACAAGCTATTTAGTGAGCAAGCGGAGTGGGAGTATGCTTCAGCAGGTGAGCGGACAGAATTATTCAATAAGTATTTTGTGGAAGTGACGGACGGAAAGGGTGATCTAGATAAGTTTAATGAGGATTTGGCGAGTGAAGCGGTGTCGAAAAAGATTAGCTTTGATATGGGGATTGGGAAACGAGTTGATGTAAGCGGGACACCGGCGTTTTACATTGATGGGCAGTTGATCTCGTGGGGGAGTGAAGGTGAGATTGAAGTGAATGGGAAGAAGGTCTCGTGGGATTCGGCGAGAAGTGGAGAGAATTTTGTGGAACTGCTGAAAGAAATTGTGGAAGCAAAGTTGGCGAAATAGTTAATTAGCTAGGTTAGAAAAATCCTCCTGGATGAACTAGGAGGATTTTATAATCTAAATCTCAATGAATTTCTGCCATTCGGCAGGTGGGATTTTAGAGTTTTTGTTTTTGGTATATTTGAATCGTTTGATACGCATATTTTGGTATTTTAGCAAAGAATGAATTTTTGTGCAAGCATAAAATTATTAGTACGAAGAATCTGATTAGTTTAGGTTGTTAAAAAGCCTATGGTATAATATAGGTTATGAAGAAGATTAGGTTTAGGTTGAAGAAGTTTAGGACTTGGTGGCTTTTGGTGATATTGGCGCCACTATTATTTGTGGATGCGACCTTATTGAGGCTAGATCATATTCGTATGGTGGAGCTAAGGACTGCAGTGTTGCTAGCAGATGAGGCGGAGGCGCCAGACGAGGAGATAGTTGAGAAATTGACTGCGCTCAAAGAATACACGCTGTCAAACATCGTGATTAATGCGGTAGATGACAATGGGGAGCAAAGGATTACTTTTGGGACGGGGCCGTTTTATTTGGAGCATCAGTATATTCGAGCGGCAAATCGGGCGCTTGAGGAGGCGGAGAAAAATTTGGCGTCAGACGCTAATCCAAATGGTAATGTGTATGCGTTGGCAAGTGATGTGTGTCGAGCGCAGGCACTGGCAAATGGATGGACTTGGGATAATCCAAATTACATTAATTGTATGGTTTCGGAGATTCAGAAATATCCGGCGGCGGATGAAATTCAGGATACAATGATTGCGAGTTTGCCATCTACGGAGCTTTATAGATGGGATTTTGTATCGCCAGTGTGGGCGCCAACGCTTACGGGATTTATGATTTTGGTTACGTTGATTGTGATTGTTGTGATTTTTATTCGGATGATTATTTGGATTTTTCTTCGTCTGGCACTGTTATTTGTATAAAAAATGAGAAAAACTGAAAAAACCTCTTGACAATTATTGAACGGGGTCATAAGATAAGAGTATATTAACTTAAGGAGGAAAGCTGAAATGGCTTACGAACATACCAATGGTAAAGGTGTAAAATACTATCTACATAAATCTGAAGTGACTCTCCGCGGAGGCAAGCCTCAGACTATTTATTTCTTCACTAAGCAAGAGAATGGCGGTAAGGGTACTCCTTGTGATTTGCCAGCTGATAGAATGGTGGTAGAGAATCCACGCAATGGATTCTTGACTCTCAAGAAGAAATAATTCTTATTATGGTTTAGAAAATCCGCCCATGGGGGCGGATTTTTGTGGGATTTTTGATGGATTTTTGATGGACTTTTGATGGACTTTGAAAATGGTTATGGTATAATGGTGGGTATGGAACCGTCAAGTGATAATTCTTTTGGTAGCTTCGG
>JAZPZQ010000002.1:0-3400 GCA_045544765.1 Candidatus Nanosyncoccus sp. | reverse complement strand
CGTCGCCTGTTTAATCATCCACGAGAAGAAAATCACAATCGCAATAATCGGCAACACTGTCAAAGCTATATCCAGCACAATCCCCCACGCATTGGTATCCTCTTTATATTCAATCGTCGGGTATTTCGCCTCACAAGTCTTCAATTCCTCCCCCTCCAAACCCTCACAATGGTTGATCAACCCCTGGTCATACAAAGTCCCCGAACCATCTTTACGCGAAGTCTCCGTTGCCTGTTTCTCCCCCTTCAAAGTTATTTCCAAAGTGTTCCCTGTCACCGTAATTTTCTCAATATTCCCCTCCGGGTCATTCGCCCGCTGAATCACTTCTGAAATCGGCACTTCAGTCTGCTTCACCGCATTTTGACTCATATTCGCAATCACAAACCCCGCAAAGCATATCAAAATAAAAGTAAACAACACACTCCGTATCACATTTGACATATTTTTATTCTGCCCCAATGGCACTTTCGACTTGTTTTCCGCCACTTCTTTTTCTCCTTACTGTATCTCTATTTTACCACATTAAACTTAAAATGTGCTATAATATATACATCTGGGTGTAGCACAGTTGGTAGCGCGCAACGTTTGGGACGTTGAGGTCGCAGGTTCAAGTCCTGTCACCCAGACCATTTTTTTTGTCCCAAAAACTCGCAAAACCCATTCCCGTAAAACCCATTCCCATCCCCATCTTCCATAATTACCACAAGTATTATATAATATATACTATGGATAATGATAAAATCCCCGAGCGCACTAGTGCCGAGCAAAACATCAAACCTAAATTCGAAGGTGGCACTAGCGAAGGTGGCGACGCTCCAGGTAGCAAAGACCACGCTTTAGGCATCAATGAAAAATCTTCCGACTCAAAGTCCTCCGACTCGAAATCTTCCGACCAATCCTCCGCCGCTGATACCCTCAGCGACGCCGAAAACTCCGCCACCGACGGCTTCTACAAACCTGAAAAGTCCCAATCCGCCGAAGACAGCGAGTCCTCACCCCGAGGTTTCTACTCCGGCAAAGGTATCGGCAAGAAATCCCAAGGTCCGCTCAAAGGCAAGGGTCTATTCAAAGGCAAACTCGCCAAGTTTACCGCTGTAGCCTCCATCGGCGCCATCGCCACTACATCCATTTTTGCTATCGGCTTCATCGGTATGCCCATGTTCCTCATTGGCACCATTGATATGAACTTACAAGACGCTTTAGGTTTTACCGATACTAGTGCTATCCTCGAAGAGCAGAGTGAATACGTTGTCGAAGAAATGGCATCAAGTGGCGAATTCCCCTCTGAATTCTCTAGCGACCTTGCCGATAATGGCATCCTCGTCGGTCAAGTCACCGCCTCCGGCGATTTTGTCCGTACCGACACCTACATCGCCGATATCGACCAGCTTACCGATATCGCCGTCGTAGGTCACTACCAAGTAAATCCCACCGAATCCGGCCAACTCGCTTTTCTCTTCAATGACCAAGTCATCAATGCTTCCGATTTCGTCGCTACCGTCGAATCCAATCCTGTCATGTATGCAGCCTTTGCTGAAGCCACCGACATCACCGCTAGGTACTATTACAGTAACGATGTCGACAAAGTTTATGAAGATGCCGGCATCTCCCGCAATGTTTTTTCCAAATGGGAAAAAACCACCGACCACGAAGCCAACACGGAGTCATTCAACGAACTCAAAGACGCCGCCCTCAACAAAAGCACCAAACTTTCAGTTGCGGGATGTGGGTCATCAACAAATACCGAGACTGGACAATCTGAGACCTCTTGCAACAACTCATCTAATTTTTCTAATATGTCAAACTCCGACGCCACAACCATTATCAATAATGTTTCAGAAGCTACTAGCTATAACGGCACCAGTACCTCCGAACTCCTTAACATGGCCGTCTCTGCCAGTGAACCCTATCTAGCCGCTAGCGCTTTCATGATCGTCGAGGAACCCATTCAGCGCGCTCGCATTGATGGCGACGGTCCCGTTAATGAGCTCATGGACACCCTTAGCCAAACCACCACGTTCACCTACACCGACGTCAACACCGGCGAAACCGTCACCAGCGAAAAGTCTGTCCTCGAAACCGCCAACTTCGCCGCCGCCATTTCACGAGGCACCTATTCAAAAAGTGAAGCCAACAACTTTTCCCGTGATCGAATCTTAATCGCCACCGACAATGATAATAATACCAGTATCATCACAAGTACATCCGTTGCTACGGATGGTAAAGATAAATCCAACATTGTAACCTCAAAAGACAACTATGGCAATGAAAACAGTATTTACAATGCTTCTAACAGTGTCGATATCGCTCTAGTTAAAAGCAATTCTGACCTCTTTACCAGCATCGTCGGCGGCAATCGTATTGTCGAAGGCGGTTCGTTCTTATCGAACACCATCAACTCCAGAGTTATCGGCGCTATGCCATCTGATAGCAATACCATCGCTAAATATAACCAAGAAGTCGAAACCGTCCTTGCTCGTCGCGCCTCCGCCGATCGCGCCACCCTTAGCCCTTTCGATATTTCCTCTCCGCACACCCTCTTTGGCAGTATCGCTCATAGTTTCGCAAATTCCCTCCTCCAAGACTCATCCTCATCTTCGCTAGCTACTTCCGGCATCAGCACCCTAGGCAACCTCGTCAAACAATCCACTGATAGTTTATTTACCTCCGCCATCGCGGAAGGGGAAGACGATGATGATAAATTCACCACCATTATGGGTGATTGTAGTACCGTATCAGCCGCCGCCTCCGTGGAAGGCGACCTCTATTGCACATCCCACAATACAGTATCAACTGGCTACATGAAATACACTAAAGACGATTGGATCAAAGCACTCCCAAGCGACCTAAATGATTCTGGCACCGTAGAAGAAAAAAGCGGTCTCGCCAAATTCATTTCACTTGGTATGGATCGCGAAACCACCGTCGGTGTCAAAAGTGCCAATGTCTGTGAAACAGCCAAAAACCAATTTGGCGCAAATAGTGATATCATCGGTACAATCTCCACCTTATTTGAAAAACTCTTCAATACCTATGAATCATGTAATGGCATCGATGAAAGTATTGCCACTGGCTCCGCCTACACTCTCAGCAACGAGAATTCAGAAGAGAGTTCAACCAAGCTTTACTCTGCCTTCGCTCTCCACGACACGGTCTATTCATTACTCAGCAACAAGAAAAGCAGCGTCTCCGCCTACAAAGACGCTTACTATGCTAAATATCCCCGTGACAACTCCCCTGCCGGTCGCCTCGCCCGCATCAGCGGTATGACCAAAGACGACGCTACTTTGGCTCTTAATTACGCCTCCTACCTCACCTACATCGCTAGCTACAACCCTACAGAACGCTACGCCTTCGCCACCCCCACCTTCACCCCACCAATCAAATTCAATAACCCCAT
>JAZPZQ010000001.1:0-3984 GCA_045544765.1 Candidatus Nanosyncoccus sp. | reverse complement strand
AATCCTCATTTACGCATAGTAAACTGCGGTTTTTTGGGGCTTCGAGAGCCTAAAAGTAGCACTTGTAATACGACTTCTAAAAGTAACGAGGCTGCCTTTTCGGGGCAGCCTCGTTTGTGTTGATTAACGAAAATGGCTTTTACTTCAATAACTCCTCAATCTTCTTCTCTAATGCCTCATCGCGCAGATTCTTTGCGATTATTTTACCTGTTGAGCAATCTATCAGAAAATTGGCGGGAATAGTTGTGACACCATACTTTTTGGGTGCGGGTGACTCGGCGATATTCAAACCACTTACATTTATCCACTCCATTCCAACCTCTTTCATCGCACTCTCCCACTTCTTTTTGTTGGAATCGAGTGACGAGGCATAAACTTCGAATCCCTTTTTGTGGAATTTGTCATAAGTAGCCTTTAGTTTTGGCATCTCGTGCATACAAGGGCCGCACCACGAAGCCCAAAACTCCAATAATACATATTTGTTACCCTCTTTCTCGACAACGCTTTTTAATGAAATCTCATTGCCGTCGGCAGTTGGCTCGGTAACGTCGCCGTAAGTGTTGCCAACCTCGAATTGTAAGGTGGCTTTGGCCTCCTCGATTTTCCCTGCAAAAAACTCTTGTTTGTTTTCAAGAAGGGCGTATAACTCCAACTGCTGGGCAGGGCTAAACTCATTGACTATATAATCTGCCACGAATACACCAAACTCATTATCGGCATTTTCGGTAATGAGTTTGCGGATGTATTCAAATGCCACATTAAGAGTCTCCTCCTCGCCGAGACCATCTTCCTCCGCTTTCTCCATTAGAGAGGCTATGCCGTTAAAAAATGCGGTGATTTTGTCGTTTAACTCTGTTCCTGAAGGTGTGGGAAAATCATCGTCATTGCAGGCGGTCGTGATTTGTCCGCTTTCGAGAATGAAACTATGGAGAATTATGGGATTGGGGAATCTCAAAGAGTCGTTATATACGCGCGTCATAATGTGGGCGATGGTTGGTTGTTCAATAGTACCCTCGAAACGGAACGAATTGTTTTCGATTTTGACAGAATCGATGTCTTCAAAGTCGCCATAGTCACTCTTTTGGATAGAGAGATATGCCCACTCTCCGTCGGGGCAACGACCTGTCGTGTCTTTTCCTGTTACGACGTACGAGCTTGAGGGTGAACAACCAATGGCGAAATAGGCTACGATGCTTGCAATAGCGATAAAAGAATAAATTTTTTTCATAGGTTTTAATTTAACAGTTGAAAAAAAAGATTAGTCTGCGGTGGAAATACTACCCCACAATACAAAGTTACGAAAAATTTTTCGGGGGGGGCAAATTTTGGGGCGGCAATTTTGAAAAAATATTGCTTATATATAAATAAAAAGTGAATTATATACTTTCGTGTTGTATTTTGTTTTACGTTATTAAGCCGCGTAGCCGATTAATCTATACTCTGAAAATGTGATTTAGGTTAGAGACTCCATTCCTCGCCTCGCGGCTCGGTGGAATGACGTATTTTGCAACATTAAGGTATATAATTCCGAATAAAAAAGTGGTTGCCCGTTTGTGTTGGACAACCACTCTTGGGTTGGGTGCGAGAGACCCTATTTTGTGGCTTCGGCAAGAAGGTCAATACCTTTTAATACCTTTTGGTAACTCTCTTCTTCGTCGATTGCAGTCTCCCACGTGGCTATCATAAAGCCCATCAAGTGCTCTTTGGAAATTCTCTCGCGGCCAAATTCTACCAACTTGCCAATAACATCGTCGGCTCCGATGCCTAATTGGCGACGTTTCCAGCCAACCCAATTTGAGCCACAAGGAATCTGGTCGAAACCAGCCTCCTCCAACTTGAGGTATGCCTTTACGATTCGGGCGTCAGATGTGGTGTTGGTCGCGACGTCAAAGCCTCCGTACGACTCGTCGTAGAACCAATTCTGTTGGATTACGCTCTTGGGGCAACGCTCGAAGAACTCCTCGTTAGACCATCCGTAATCGCTCCACATCCAAGCACGTGCGCCGTGCTTCTCAACTTCACTCACGATGTGTAGAAAATCTTTCCACCAATATTCGCCTTTTCGTGCGCAGATGTATTGATATTTTCCCTCATCCTGAAATGTTGCTCGCTCCTCGTCGAGGCCAATGTGGAAGAATCGCGGATGCCCGAAAATCTCGACAACATCGCTGATAACATCCTCGCACATACGGTAATAAGGTTTAGACGACACCATATGAGAGTAGTCGCCCATCCAGCCATTGTGTGTAGTAGAGAAATTCAACTTTGGAATGACCTCGATACCTAACTCGTTAAGGTACTTAATCTCGGCGCGCATCTTTTCGACACTCCACGAGCCTTCGATAGCCAATTCGGGATGGCTTGGATAGAACAAGCCCTCGCCCAAATCGAGGACAATCATATTGATACCTGCCTTTGCTGCGTGTCCAGTTATGGCACGCCATTTTTCGTCGGTCCAAATCATATTGTATTCGGGCTTTCGGCTTAATGATTCGGCGCTCTCTGGTGCTGGGGCTCCCATCAGTTCGGTGGGATAGTCGCACCACATATTGTTTCCCAGATGGAGCAAAATAGCGCGTATGTCGCCTGTTGGCGCAGTTGCAGTTTGCGGTTTGGTCTTGGGGATACGTTTTGTTTTCTGTTTCGCATAACCTGCTCCTACGCTCAATGTTGCCAACCCAATGGCCGAACTGTAAATAAACTCTTTTCGGTTCATATTACGATGGTTTGATGTTTTGCTATAGTCGGTTTATTGTTTCATTGCTTCGGCCATAAGGTCGATGCCTTCTAATATCTTTTGGTGGTATTCGTTTTTGTCTATACCCTGCCAAGCGTAGATTTCCCACGTGGTCATCATAAAGCCCAAAAGGTGCTCTTTAGAGATGTTTTCACGCCCGAATTTGACAAGTTTGCCAATTACGTCATCGGCACCTACGCCGAGTTCTCGACGTTTCCAGCCAATCCAATTTGTACCGCAGGGTACTTGGTCGAATCCCGCTTTGTCTAACTTGTAGAATGCGTCCAGAATTTTTGCGTCAGATGTGGTGTTGGTATTGATATCGAAACCACCGTACGACTCATCGTAGAACCAATTCTGTTGAATGACACTCTTGGGGCAACGCTCATAGAAGTCTTCTGACCTCCAAGCGTAGTCACTCCACATCCAAGCGCGTGCGCCATATTGCTCAACGGTCTTTACGATGTGAAGAAAATCCTGCCACCAATATTCGCCTTTGCGTACGCAGATATATTGGAACTTCTCGCTCTCCTGGAATGAGGCTCGCTCCTCGTCGAAGCCGATGTGGAAAAATCTGGGATTGCCGAAGATTTCGACAACGTCGCGGATGACATCCTCGCACATACGATAGTAAGGTTTGGATGATACCATATGGGAGTAGTCGCCCATCCAGCCGTTGTGGGTGGTCGAGAAATTTAATTTAGGTACTACTTCGATGCCTTGTTCGTTAAGGTGTTTTATCTCGGCGCGCATCTTCTCGACGCTCCAAGTCCCTTCGATGGCTAACTCGGGGTGGCTGGGATAGAATAAGCCTTCACCTAAGTCGATGACAATCATATTGATGCCAGCCTTTGCTGCGCGGTCAGTAACTTCGCGCCATTTCTCATCGGTCCAAACAAGTTGGAACTCGGGTTTTACGTCTAATGTTTGTGCGCTTTCGGGGGCAGGTGCGCCCATTTGCTCGGTGGGATAGTCGCACCACATATTGCTACCTAAATGTAGTAATAAGGAGCGAATGTCGCCAATCTCGGCGGCTGCTGTTTGTGGGCCGATTTTGGAGATTTGGCGACTCTTCTGTTTGGAGCAACTAACGCCAACGCCTAAAGCCGCCAAGCCGATGGCGGTCTGGTAGATAAAGTCTTTTCGATTCATATATTTTAAGTTTATGGTTTTGTGCTGATAATGTTGAATTTATGAGCGATAGTTGTTATGATATACTATCAACCTATTTAGTGGTTTTGCCACCC